>JBAUHH010000578.1:0-6317 GCA_049680165.1 Pseudolabrys sp. | reverse complement strand
GGATTGGGACGTCCGTGGCTCGGCACAAGGTCTGCTGCCGATGCTGAATAGTCTCAACAAGGCGATGGCGCCGATCGACGACGCGACCGTGCGGGTGCTGCCCCCGCCACCGATCCAGGGCATCGGTTTCGCCGCCGGTTTCACCATGCAGGTCGAGATGAAAGACAACGGTTTCGATTTCCCGAAGCTTGGAAGCGTCGTCGACACCATCGCCGAAAATGCCGGCGCGCAGTCGGCAATCCGGATGATCATCACGTCGTTCCGCGCCAACGTGCCGCAATATACGGTCGACGTCGATCGCGTGAAGGCGCAGGCGGTGCAGGTGAGCGTCGATCAGGTGTTCTCGGCGCTCGGCGGGTACCTCGGCTCGAGTTATGTCAACCAGTTCACCAAATTCGGGCGCACGTTCCAGGTCTACGTACAGGCCGATGCGAAATTCCGCCTGCGTCCCGACGACATCAACAACCTGACGGTGCGCAACTCAGCCGGCAAAATGATTCCGCTCGGAACGCTGGTGAAGATCACGCCGGTTGCCGGCCCGTCGCTGATCAGTCTCTACAATCTCTATCCGTCCGCGAGCATTCTCGGATTGCCGGCGAGCGGATATTCCACCGGCGAAGTGATGAAGCTGATGGAGGAAGTGTCCGCGCGCACGTTCCCGCCGCGCGTCGGCTACGAGTGGTCGGCGATGTCGTATCAGGAGAAGCTCGTCGGCGGGCAAATGTACATCGTGTTTGCGATGGCGCTGCTGCTGGTCTACCTGGTGCTCGCCGGACAATATGAAAGTTGGTATCGCCCTCTGGCGGTCATCCTCGCGGTGCCGATCTCGCTCATCGGCCCGGTCGCAGTCTTCAGCGCGCTCAAGATCGACAACAACCTCTATACGCAGATTGGCATCGTGCTGCTGATCGCGCTGTCGGCCAAGAACGCGATCCTGATCGTCGAATTCGCGCGCGAACTGCGCATGGCAGGCAAATCGCCGGCTGACGCCGCGGTCGAAGCGGCGCGTGCGCGGTTCCGGCCGATCCTGATGACCTCCTTCGCCTTCATTCTCGGCGTGGTGCCGCTGGTGCTCGCGACCGGCGCCGGCGCCAACGCCCGCGCGTCCATCGGCATCGCGGTGTTCTCGGGCATGATTGCCTCGACCTGCCTTGCGGTGCTGTTTGTGCCGTCGTTCTTCGTGATCATCCAGCAGTTCGAGGAATGGCTCGCCGCCCGCAAGGGCCGTAAGGTTGCCGCCGCGGTGGATTGACGGCGCCGTTCGGCGCTTTGCGGCAAGGGCTGGGCGGACCAGTCACAATTTCGACGCAGCCCGACTTATGCTACCGGTAGTGTTCGACTGCGGTCCTTTGACTGCCTGACGCTGATTGGCCACCATGACCCTGACTATTTTTCGTGCCTTATTCGCGGCAATGCTTGCCGCGCCGCTGCTGATCAACGCCGGCGCCGCGCAGGCGCAGGATTCGCGCGGCAACGTGTTCGACAACCTGTTCAATCGCGGCGAGCGGACCGCGCAGCAGGATCAGGATTCGCCGTCGAGCGCCTCCGACGTGGCCGTGCGGCTCGACCGGCTGGAAAATCAGCTTCGCCAGCTCACAGGCACCATCGAGCAGTTGCAGTTCCACAATCAGCAGCTCGAGACGCAGCTCAAGCGGATGCAGGACGACACCGAATACCGCCTCCAGCAGTTGGGCTCGAAAGGCGGCGCGCCGCGCGCGGCCGCACCAATGAGCGCGCCCGCGATGTCGTCGCCCGCGCCAATGCCCGCGCAGAGCGCGCCGGGCCGCCGCTCCGATGAATTCGATCCGGCCCGCAATCCGAATGCGCCAGGTGTCGGCCGCACGCTCGGGCAACTCGGCACCGGGGCACCAACGATTGCAAACAACGAGCCGCCGATCGGTGCACCGGGCGGACGCGACGCCGGTGCGCCGCTCGATCTCTCGACGATGGCGGGTAATGCACAAACCGCTCCCGTGCAGCCGGCAAGCGAAAATCCGGGCATGGGTTCGCAGTTGCCGCCGCCACCGCCGCGCAATACCAGCGCGACCGGCCCGCAGCTCGCGACGCTGCCGCCGTCGGCCTCGCCGAAGGACGAGTACGACCTCGCTTACGGTTATGTGCTGCACAAGGACTACGCGCTCGCCGAACAGGCGTTCCGCGATTACCTGCGGAAATATCCGGACGACGGCCGCGCTGCGGAAGCGCAATACTGGCTGGGTGAGACTCTGTATCAGCGGCAGAAGTACCGCGACGCGGGCGAGTCATTTCTTGCGGTGACGACAAAGTACGAACGCTCCGGCAAGGCGCCAGAAGCGCTATTGCGGCTCGGCCAGTCGCTCGCGGCCATGCATCAGAAGGAAGCCGCCTGCGCGACCTTCGGCGAGGTCGAGCGCAAATATCCCCGCGCGTCGGCGGGCGTGAAGCGCAGCGTGTCGCAGGAACAGAAGCGCACACACTGCTAGGGCGATGATCGTGCCCGGGCAGAAGAATAATTTCAGCGGCGAAAAGAATAACAAACAGAAGAACAATTGTTCGCCCGTTGTTCTGCCCGAGCTCGCCTTGTTGTTCGGCGCGCTCGCGTCGTGTTCGGGCTTGCTCCTCGCGGTCTCAGGCGGCCCGGATTCGACCGCGCTTATGGTGCTCGCCGCGCGCTGGGTGAAGACGCTCAAGCGCAAGCCGAAGCTCACCGCCGTCACCGTCGATCACGGCTTGCGCCTTGAATCCAAACGGGAAGCAGCCGCGGTTGCTCGCCTCGCCAGGAAGCTCGGCGTGCCTCACCGCACGCTGCGCTGGACCGGCAAGAAGCCGAAAACCGGATTGCAACAGGCGGCCCGCGAAGCGCGCTATCGGCTGCTGCTCAAGGCTGCAAAAAATGCCGGCTCCGACTGCATCCTCACCGCGCATACCCTTGATGATCAAGCCGAAACTGTCCTGATCCGCATGGCGCGCGGCAGCGGCATCACGGGGCTTGGCGCGATGCGGCGCGTTTCGGCGCTGTACTCCGCCGATCGCGGCATCGCGCTGGTGCGGCCGTTTCTCGATATTCCGAAGGCGCGGCTGGTCGCCACCTTGCGCACGCTCAAAATTGCTTTTGCCGACGATCCGTCGAATTACGATCCGCGCTTCACGCGCGCGCGGGTGCGCGGCGTGATGCCGGATCTCGCGCGCGAGGGGCTCGACGCCGATCGGCTGGCGGTGCTGGCGCGCCGGCTGCGGCGCGCGGACGCTGCCATCGAAGCTGTTGTCGACCGGGCGATGGCTGAGCTTGCGGTGCCCCAACCGGCGCATGGCTCACTCGCGTTCGCGGTAAACCGGATGCGTCAATTGCCCGCCGAAATCGCCCTGCGCGTCCTTGGACGCGCCATCGGACAGTCGGGCGACGAGGGGCCGGTCGAGCTCGGCAAGCTCGAGGCCTTGATGGCGGCGCTCGATGCGGCGGCCAGCCAAAATAGCGTTAATGCTGGCTTTCGGCGCACATTGGCGGGCGCGATGGTTACTTTCACCGGCGAAAGCGTCGTGGTCGAGCGGGCGCCGGCGCGGCGTCAGGCCAGGCGATCCGGCCGCGGAAAGGCCTTAACCAAACGCACAGCGGGCAACGCCAAAAGGCGAAAAGCGCGCTAAAATAGCGAGAATCGAGCTTCTCGCGACGGCGCTTCCCTTGGCACGTAGGCCTGCGGTGCCTACATTGAGCCGAATAGTCGTGAAGTCGCCACGAACTTTAGGCAATTCGACCATGGCCGCGGCCGATGGCCCGGCGATCAAGGACGCCAGATGAACGCAAATCTGCGTAATTTCGCCCTCTGGGTGATCATCGTCCTGCTGCTGCTGGCGTTGTTCACGCTGTTCCAAAATCCGGGACAGCGCACGAGCGCGCAGGACATTTCATTCTCGCAATTGCTCAACGAGGTCGATCAGGGCCACGTGCGCGACGTCGTGATCCAGGGTCCGGAAATTCACGGCACCTTCTCCGACGGCCGCAGCTTCCAGACCTATTCGCCGAGCGATCCGGGCCTGGTGCAGAAGCTTTACAGCAAGGGCGTGTCGATCACCGCGCGGCCGCAGCAGGACAACGTGCCGTGGTTCGTGTCGCTGCTCGTTTCGTGGCTGCCGTTCATCGCGCTCATCGGCGTGTGGATCTTTCTCTCGCGGCAAATGCAGGGGGCCGGCGGCAAGGCGCTCGGCTTCGGCAAGTCGCGTGCAAAACTTTTGGCTGAAGCGCATGGCCGCGTGACGTTCGAGGACGTCGCCGGTGTCGATGAAGCGAAACAGGACTTGCAGGAGATCGTCGAATTCCTGCGCGATCCCGGAAAATTCCAGCGCCTCGGTGGACGCATTCCGCGCGGCGTGTTGCTGGTCGGTCCTCCGGGCACCGGCAAGACGCTGATCGCGCGCGCGGTCGCGGGCGAAGCCAACGTGCCGTTCTTTACGATCTCCGGTTCCGACTTCGTCGAGATGTTCGTCGGCGTCGGCGCCTCGCGCGTGCGCGACATGTTCGAGCAGGCGAAGAAGAACGCGCCGTGCATCATCTTCATCGATGAAATCGATGCGGTCGGCCGTCACCGCGGCGCGGGCTTGGGCGGCGGCAATGACGAGCGCGAACAGACGCTCAACCAGTTGCTGGTCGAGATGGACGGCTTCGAGGCGAACGAAGGCATCATCCTGATCGCCGCCACCAACCGTCCCGACGTGCTCGATCCGGCGCTGCTGCGTCCCGGCCGTTTCGACCGCCAGGTCGTGGTGCCGAACCCGGACGTCGTCGGCCGCGAAAACATTCTAAAAGTTCACGTGCGCAAGGTGCCGCTGGCGCCCGACGTGAACCTGAAGACTATCGCGCGCGGCACGCCCGGCTTCTCCGGCGCCGACCTGATGAATCTCGTCAACGAAGCCGCCCTGATGGCCGCGCGCCGCAACAAGCGCATGGTGATGCAGGCCGAGTTCGAAGACGCCAAGGACAAGGTGATGATGGGCGCCGAGCGCAAGTCGCTTGTCATGACCGACGAAGAAAAGATGCTCACCGCCTATCACGAAGGCGGTCACGCCATCGTCGCGCTCAACGTCACGGCCACCGATCCGGTGCACAAGGCCACCATCATTCCGCGCGGCCGCGCTCTCGGCATGGTCATGCAGTTGCCGGAACGTGACAAGCTGTCCATGTCGCTCGAGCAGATGACGTCGCGCCTGGCCATCATGATGGGTGGGCGTGTCGCCGAGGAAATGGTGTTCGGCAAGGTGAAGGTGACCTCCGGCGCCGCTTCCGACATCGAGCAGGCAACCAAGCTCGCCCGCCTGATGGTCACGCGCTGGGGCTTGTCCGACAAGCTCGGCACCGTCGCCTATGGCGAGAACCAGGACGAGGTTTTCCTCGGCTACCAGGTGTCGCGCCAGCAGAACATCGCGGAAGCGACCGCGCAGACGATCGATGCCGAGGTCCGCAAGCTGGTCGAGGCCGGTTATGCGGAGGCAACCCAGATTCTTTCCGACAAGCGCGCCGACCTCGAAGTGCTCGCCAAGGGCCTGCTCGAGTTCGAAACGCTGACCGGCGACGAGATCAAGGACCTGATCCTCGGCAAGCGCCCCGTGCGCGAGTCGACGATCGAGCCGGCCGCGCCGCGTTCGTCGGCGGTGCCGCCGGCCGGCAAGCCGCGCTCCGCGCCGCCGAGCGGTGAGGTCGCCCCGCAGCCGCAGGGCTGATATCCTCGAAGCAATAGTGAAGGCCGGGCCGTCTGCGGCATGGGCGCCGCGGCCTTGGTGCGGGCGTTCTGCTATGCCGTTGCAAAACCGCGTCGACCCCTTCGGCGAATTGTTCGCGACCAGCGCACGCGGGACGCTATTCGGCAATCGTGGCGGCAGGTTTCACACCGACGATAAAAAGCTGACGAGCCGGCGTTGGGTTTCGCGGCAGTGGATCTGTTGCGTGCTCGACTTCAAGGGCCGCCAGCGCGACGTCTGGGGCCGTTATTACACGGAATTGTTTTTTCTCGATGAGGTGACGGCGTTCGCCGCCGGTCACCGGCCGTGCTTCGAATGCCGCCGCAGTGACGCGGATGAATTCGCGAGGCTCTTTTCCGGCAAGAAGAAGCGTGCGAGCGCGTCGGCGATGGACAAAGCGCTTCAGGCCGAGCGCCTGAATGGTAAAAGCAAACGTACGCACCGGCGCAACATCGACGTGCTCCCCGATGGTGCGATGATCGTGCTCGACGGCGAGCCTTACGCTGTGCGCGGCAAACAGATGCTGCGTTGGACGCATTCGGGCTATGCGGACAAGAAACGCCGCCCACGTGACATCCAAGTCGATGTGCTGACGCCGCCGTCGATGA
>JBAUHH010000577.1:0-3812 GCA_049680165.1 Pseudolabrys sp. | reverse complement strand
GGTCTGGACCGTGCACCAGGCTTTGCCGGACGCCGCGCCCGGCGAGGTGGAAATCTGGGACCTCATCGCGCCCGACGACAAGGACGAAGGCAAGGAAGGCTGGGACGCGCCATTCGACAAGACGACCGAGACCAGCCCCGCCATCAAGCTCGCCGGCAAGATCGCGCGCACGGTGAAGCAATGGTGCGCGCACGGCACGCGGCCGCAGGAAGTGCTGATCCTGGTGCGCCAGCGCGGCGCGCTGTTCGAGGCCGTGATCCGTGCGCTCAAGCGCGAAGGCATCGCGGTCGCCGGCGCCGACCGGCTGGTGCTGGCCGAGCACATCGCCATCATGGATCTGCTGGTGCTCGGCGATGCGTTGCTGTTGCCGGAAGACGATCTCGCGCTGGCGACCGTACTCAAGAGTCCGCTGTTCGGCTTCAACGACGAGCAATTGTTTACGCTCGCGTGTGGCCGCAAGGCGCCGCTGCGTGCGAGCTTGCGCGCCAAGGCCGGCGACGATCCGATGTTTGCCCAGGCCGCGCGCGCGCTCGACGATCTCGTGGAGAAGGCGCGCACGCTGTCGCCGTTTGCCTTCTACGCGCATGTGCTCGGCGCGCGCGAGGGCCGCAAGCATTTCCTTGCGCGCCTTGGCGTCGAAGCCGCCGATCCGCTCGACGAATTCC
This sequence comes from Pseudolabrys sp., assembly GCA_049680165.1. GTDB lineage: Bacteria > Pseudomonadota > Alphaproteobacteria > Rhizobiales > Xanthobacteraceae > Pseudolabrys. The sequence goes on along the minus strand of JBAUHH010000577.1, from coordinate 3,147 downwards.
TCAATCTCGCGCTCGACTACGAACGGCGCGAGACGGCTTCGCTGCAAGGCTTCCTCAATTGGGTGCGCGCGGCGCAAAGTGAGGTCAAGCGCGACATGGAGATCGCGCGCGATGAAGTGCGCGTGATGACCGTGCACGGCGCCAAGGGACTGGAAGCGAAGAACGTCATCCTCGCCGACTCGACCACGACGCGGCCCGAAGGCGCCTATCCGCCGCGGCTCCTGACCGTGCCGGTCGCCGGCGGCGCGCCGGGCGCCGAAGCGCTCATCTGGGGCGTCGCCAAGGACAAGGATGCCGGTCCGATGACGGACGCGCGCACGCGCGCGCTCGATGCCGCGCGTGACGAATACCGGCGGCTGCTTTACGTGGCGATGACGCGCGCCGCCGAGCGGCTGGTGGTCTGCGGCACCAAGGGCGTGAACAAGATACCGGAAGGCTGCTGGTATCAGCTCGTCACCGATGCGCTCGTGCCGCTCAGTGTCAGCGAGCCGGCCGAAGACGGCGACGGCGAGGTGAAGCGCTTCCGCAAAGGCGCGCCGTCCATGCCGGCGTCGCGCGAGACTTCCGCGGCAGCGCCCGCGAGCGTCGAATTGCCATCGTGGCTGCGCGAGCGCGCCGCACCTGAGCAGCCCGCGCTCCGGCTCATCACGCCCTCCTCCGCAGGCGACGAGGGCGTGCCGGCACCGGCCTCCGCCGACCGCGTGAAGGCGCTCGCGCGCGGCGTGCTCATGCACCGGCTGTTGCAATCGCTGCCGGATATCCCCGCCGCGCGGCGCGCGGAGGCGGCGCGGACGTTTCTGGCGCGAGAAGGAGAACAACAGAAAAGAATAAGCGCGAAAGAAAGAGATGTTCTGGCGAGACAAGCGCTTGCTCTGCTGGAAGAACCGCGCTTCTCGGCGCTGTTCGCGCCGGGCAGCCGCGCCGAGGTGCCGATCGTCGGCACGCTTCCATCGGGTCGTGTCTCGGGCCAAGTCGACCGCCTCGCGGTCACGCAAGAGGCTGTTTTCATTGCCGATTTCAAGACCGGCCGGCGTACCGACCCGCCACCGACGCCCTACGTGACCCAGCTCTCGCTCTATCGCGCCGTGCTCGCAAAACTATACCCGGACCGGCCTATCCGCGCCGCACTCATCTGGACGGAAGTCCCTGATTTAATGGAGATTCCAGCCACGGTGCTGGACGCTGCGCGCGCTGCTGTCACCAGCACGTGAGGCCGCTTGACGCTCCCCCATCGCATTCATAGGTTTTGACCATCCTTCCACGCTGAGTCGCGCTTTAATTTCACAACAGAGGTGTTCCATGGCCGTCGGCAAAACGTCGGACGCAAGCTTCGAATCGGACGTGCTGAAGGCGGCCGAGCCGGTGGTGGTCGATTTCTGGGCGGAATGGTGCGGCCCCTGCCGCATGATCGCGCCCGCGCTCGAGGAAATCGCCGGCGCGATGGGCGACAAGGTCAAGATCGTCAAGCTCAACGTCGACGAGAACCCCAACACCGCGTCGAAATACGGCATCATGTCGATCCCGACGCTGATGCTGTTCAAGAACGGCGAGATCGCCTCGCGCCAGGTCGGCGCCGCGCCCAAGCAGAAATTGCAGCAGTGGATCAGCGGTTCGGTCTGACCGTTTTTCCTGACATTCTCGCGACGTTCTCCGAATTCTCGCAACTTTCTTTCGAAATTCTCGCGACGACGGCCGCCCCGAAAGGCGGCCGTTTGCGTTGAGGCAGGGTCATGTCCCTGCCCTTGCGCATGCCTTATCCGCCCATGGAAGCGAAGTCGGTCGAGGAAATCCCGACCGGCCGCAACTGGCAATACGAGCCGAAATGGGATGGTTTCCGCTGTCTCGTCTTCCGCGACGGTAACAAGGTCGAGTTGCAGTCGAAATCCGGCCAGCCGCTGACGCGCTATTTCCCGGAGCTCGTCGCCTGTGTGCGCGCTCTTAAATCCAAGCGCTGTGTGCTCGACGGCGAAATCGTCGTCCCGAGCGATGGGGGATTTTCTTTTGACGCTTTGTTGCAGCGGATTCACCCCGCCGCCAGCCGCGTGAACTTGCTGTCCAAGCAGACGCCTGCCCTGCTCATCGTCTTCGATCTCCTGGTCGCTGGAGATGGAGAATTGTTGACCAGACATGTCCTCGACGAACGGCGGCGTGAACTCGAGCGCTTCGCCAAGAAATTTCTGCGCGGTAACCGCTGCATCAGGCTTTCGCCGGCGACAACGCGTCTTGCGGACGCACGGAAATGGCTGAAAGGCGTGGGCGCAACGCTCGATGGCATCATCGCCAAGCAGCGCGAGGCCGATTATCGCTCCGGCGATCGCAGCGGCATGCAGAAGATCAAGAATTACCGCAGCGCCGACTGCGTGGTCGGCGGCTTCCGTTACAATGAAGGCAAGCCCGTGGTCGGCTCTTTGCTGCTCGGCCTTTATGACGGCAAAGGCCGGCTCAATCACGTCGGCTTCACGTCGACGATCAAGAAAGAGGAAAAGAAGGCGCTGACCGCAAAACTCGAAAAGCTGATCGAGCCGCCCGGCTTCACCGGCGACAAACCAGGCGGGCCGAGCCGCTGGTCGACCAAGCGCTCGGCGGAATGGCAGCCGTTGAAGCCGAAGCTGGTCATCGAGGTGTGCTACGACCACTTCACGGGCGCGCGCTTCCGCCACGGCACGCGGCTGATGCGCTGGCGTCCGGACAAGTCGCCACGGCAATGCACGATGGAGCAAATCGCGCAGAAAAAGGCGAACTTGATCAAGTTGCTGAAGTAGATTGTCATGGCCGGGCTTGTCCCAGCCATCCCGTTCAGGGACGCTCGGTGCCCGCCTAAGAGGGGTCACGGGAGCCCGGTGACGACAATCCCCTACTGCGGCAGCGTGCCGTTTTCGCGCAGCACGTCCCCGGCAAGATAGAGCGAGCCGGTAATCAGGATGCGCGGCGGCGGGTCGAGATCGAGTTTGCGTACGGCGTCGAGCGCCTGGTCGAGATTGTCGCGGCTGGTCGCCGCCAGGCCGATTGCGCGTGCCGCATCGGCAACCGCTTCGGCCGGCATTCCTTTTTCCGCCTGCGGCACCGGCACGGCGATCAGCCTGCGCGCGAGCCCGGTGAAATTGCGCAGGAAACCGGCGCAGTCCTTGGTCGCGAGCATGCCGGCGA
>JBAUHH010000576.1:0-2804 GCA_049680165.1 Pseudolabrys sp. | reverse complement strand
CGATGATGCAATTGTCTCGTCTGTCGCGCACCACCTCCATCTCGAACTCTTTCCAGCCGAGCACGCTCTCTTCGATCAGGATCTCGTTGGTAGGCGAGGCATCGAGGCCCTCGAGCACGATGCGGATGAAATCCTCGAGGTCGTAGGCGACGCCGCCGCCGGTGCCGGCAAGCGTGAACGACGGGCGGATGATGGCCGGCAGCCCGACCTCCGCCAGTCCCAGCATCGCCTCGCCGAGCGCGCGAAACACATAGCGTTTCTTGCGCTCCTGCTCGTTATCGTCCCATTCGCGCTGGAACGCGGCGCGCTTGCGCACCTTCGCGGCCGCGTTGGCGGCGAGCGCTTCGATCTCGCCCAGCGCCTGCGCGTAGCGGTCGCGGTCCGCCTGCTTGAGGTCGGAGGCGTTGGCGAGAAAGGATTTGGGCGTCTCCAGCCCGATCTTCTTCATCGCCTCGCGGAACTGCTCGCGGTCTTCCGCCTTGTCGATGGCGTCGGCGGTGGCGCCGATCATCGTGACGTTGAACTTGTCGAGCACGCCCATCTTGCGCAGCGACAGCGCGCAGTTGAGCGCGGTCTGCCCGCCCATGGTCGGCAGCAGCGCGTCGGGACGTTCTTTCTCGATGATCTTGGCGACGATCTCCGGCGTGATCGGCTCGATGTAGGTGGCGTCGGCGAGATCGGGATCGGTCATGATCGTCGCCGGATTGGAATTCACCAGCACGATCCGGTAGCCCTCTTCCTTCAGCGCCTTGCAGGCTTGCGTGCCGGAATAATCGAACTCGCAGGCCTGGCCGATGACGATCGGGCCGGCGCCGATGATCAGGATCGACTTGATGTCGGTGCGTTTGGGCATCCGCTCAACGGTTACAGGGCACAAAAAAAAGGGCGCGCTTGTCGCGCGTCCTTGGGGGCCAGCGCTGAGGCGTAAGCCCCGCGCGCGAGCGGTCTTTAGACCAGATTCGAGAAACGTCAAAGGGCCGCGTGCCGATTACCGGTGGAGGAAAAAATTTCGAATTTTTTTCTTATTTCGCATTTCGTAGTGCGCGACGAGTCGTTGCCGGTGCGGCTGCCGGTGATTTTCCTCACCGGAGACGAGCTGAAACGCGATTAGGTGCAGGACTATTGCGACAACTGCTGGTGCGCGGTCCAAACGATGGCCATGAGGATCAACAGCACGGCAACTTCCATGTGACGCCTCCCCTTATATTCAGGGGCAATACAGGTCGGCTTCGCGCGTTCCCGGTCTTTGGGCCTGATGGTTTACCGAGGTTTGCCCGGAACCAAGAAACTTCAATCGGCCAAGTCGCCGCCCAGCAACTCCAGGTCTGTTTCATAAAACAGCGGTGATCGCCTGGACCTGTTCGGGCGGAAACACGGCGATGCTCCCGGCGCCAGGAAGCGGAGCTATCGTTCTTGGTAATGTCCTCTCGGTCTCGGAATGCAGTCTTGATGACGCCATCTTGTGGAACAAGCTATCCGCGGGGCGACGACGGCAGGGTCGAGGAGACAATGTTCGACATCCAAGCGAAGCAGTTCGCCCGCGGTTCAGGACGGTCCATGCAAATTGGGCGGATGACGGTTTATTCCCAGATAACGTCAGACGATACCCAAGGTGCATATGCGTTGATGGAGGCGTTGGTGCCTCCGAACTCGGGCAGCGGACTGCATCGTCACTGGAGCTATGATGAAGCCGTGCTTGTCCTCGGCGGCAAATTCGAATGTCACAGCGATGGAAAGCAGGTGACATTGGGTGAGGGCGAAAGCATCTACTGGCCGCGGGGCGCGGTTCACAATTTCAGGAGCCTCGGCCCGGAAGATGGACGTATCCTGTTCCTCTGCTCGCCAGGCAAGATTTTTGAGGACTTCATCGAGCAGATTTCGGTTTCGCGGGTCGACGGCGGCAATGCGATCTCCGGTCCCGCCATCGATTTCGGGGCGCTCGCGTCAAAGTTCGGGATCGAGATGTTGGACTGAGGCTCCGCCAGTCGAAGCTTCGACGGAGGAAAGATTGGAGGCCCGACCTGGAATCGAACCAGGCTTTGAAAACCGTGCATGGCTTCCGCGTCGCCACTCCGCCACCGGGCCGTCCCAAGCCTTAAACCAGCATCGTTGACCGGAAGTTTATGAGCCCGGTTCCCGGCGATCAGGGTAAACCGCCGGTTATTGCGGGCGCGCGAGAAACGTCATGCGCCACTGATTATGGCCGATATTGCGCTCTGTGCGCGTCGCCGCAAATCCGGCCACCCTGAGCTTTTCGATCATGTCGGCTTGCAGGTAGCGCGAAAGGCCGACCGACTTGCGCAGGCGCAGATAGTCCGACGTCACGATGCGGATCAGGCCGAAAACAGCGGCGCCGAGAAAACCGTTGCGCGCGCCAAAGCGCAGCAACGCGACCGCCGCCGCCGGCGCGGAAAAATTCGGCGGCACCACGTCGCCGACGATCAGCAGGCCGCCCGGTTTGACGAGCTTGCGGAACATCGCCAGTTGCTTGTCGAGCTGCGCGCCGCTGAGATACTGCGCGACCGAATGCATGACGATGAGATCGAGCGAGCCTGGCGGCAATGCCGCGGCGCCTTCCGGCGTCACTACCGTTATCCTGGGGTTGCTGGCATAGCGCATGGTCAGCGAAGCGCGCACATTGGGCGCAGCTTCCGCCATCACCAGCGTGCCGCACGCCTCGGATACGACCTCGGCTGACGTCGCTTCGCCGCTGCCGTAGTCGAGTACGTGCGCGTCGGGCGAGGGAATATACTGGCGGATGTCTTGCGCGATCGTGCGGTAATGCACGTCGCGGTGCCGCTCAT
>JBAUHH010000575.1:0-4329 GCA_049680165.1 Pseudolabrys sp. | reverse complement strand
CGATAGAGCCGCACGGTCGCCTTGGCTCCAGCGCGGCCGGCGCCCATCAGCGCGCGCACGCGCCCGGACGGCTCGCGGATCAGCCAGAAGCCGTCGCCGCCGATATGGTTCATGTGCGGATAGGTGGCGGCGATCGAGGCCGCCATCGCGATCATCGCCTCGACGGCGTTGCCGCCCTCGGCGAGAATATTGCGGCCGTCCTCGACGGTCGCAGCGTGCGGCGCGCAAACGACGCCGCGACGGTGTCCCCCGGAATACAGCATTTACGCGTTCGCCGGTTCGGCGAGCCCCCGTTTTCTCAGCAGCGCGTCGACCGTCGGCAAGCGCCCCCGGAACGCTTTATAGGCCTCGGCCGGATCGCGCAAATTGCCGGCGGAATAGATGAACTCGCGCAAACGTTGTGCGGTGGCGGGATCGAAGGCGTTGCCGGTCTCCTTGAACGCCTCGAAGGCGTCGGCGTCGAGCACCTCCGACCACATGTAGGAGTAGTAGCCTGCCGCGTAGCCGCCGCCGGAGAACAGATGCTGGAAATGCGGCGTGCGGTGGCGCATGGCGATCTCCGCCGGCATGTGGATGCGCGCGAGGCTCTCGCGCTCGAACGTGACCACGTCGAGCGCGCCCGGATCGGCAAGCCCGTGCAGATCGAGGTCGACCAGCGCGCAGGCGGTGTATTCGACGGTGGCAAAGCCCTGATTGAACGTACGTGTCTCGAGCAGCCGGTCGAGCATCGCTTGCGGCATCGGCTCGCCGGTGCGCGCATGCCGCGCGTATTTTTTCAGGATCTCAGGCACCTCGAGCCAGTGCTCGTAGAGTTGCGACGGCAGTTCGACAAAGTCGCTTGGAACGGAAGTGCCCGCGAGCAGCGGATAGGTCACGTTCGACAGCAAGCCATGCAGTGCGTGCCCGAATTCGTGAAACAGCGTGCGCGCGTCGTCGAATGACAGCAGCGCCGGCTCACCCGCGGCGGGCTTGGAAAAATTGCAGACATTGACGATCACCGGCGTGACGGCGCCGGAAAGCTTCTCCTGGTCGCGCAACGAGGTCATCCAGGCGCCGCTATGTTTCGATGAGCGCGCGAAATAATCGCCGATGAACAGACCGACGTGGCGGCCGCCCGCGTCGGTCACCTCCCAGGCGCGCGCATCGGGATGATAGAGCGGCACTTCGACCGGCTTGAAAGACAGGCCGAATAGCCGATGCGCGGAGTCGAACGCCGCTTCGATCATGCGGTCGAGTTGGAAATACGGCTTGATCTCGGCTTCGTCCAAATCGTAACGCGCCTTGCGCAGCTTCTCGGCGTAGTAGCGCCAGTCCCACGGCGCCAGCGCGAAGTTGCCGCCTTCCTGTGCGATCATGTCCTGCAAGGCATCGCGCTCGACTTTCGCTTTCGTCAGCGCGCGGCTCCAGACCTCGTCGAGCAAGCCGCGCGCGGCGGCCGGCGTCTTCGCCATCTGATCGTCGAGCCGGTAGTCGGCGAAGGTCTCGTAGCCGATCAGTTGCGCGCGCCCGGCGCGCAGGCGCACGATCTCGGCGATGATGGCGCGGTTGTCGGTCTTGCCACCGCTCTCGCCGCGCATGATCCAGGCGTTGAATGCTTTCTCGCGCAGGTCGCGCCGCGCGGAAAATTGCAGGAAGGTCTCGATTGAGGAGCGCGCCAGCGTGATGAGGTGCTTGCCCTTGTGGCCGCGCTCCTCCGCCGCGGCGCGCGCGGCGGCCAGCGCGAACTCCGGCAGGCCGGCGAGATCGCCCACCTCCAGTACCAGCGCATAAGCCTTCTCGTCGGCGAGCACGTTCTGCCCGAACTGGGTGCCGAGGCCGGCGAGCCGCTCATTGATGGCGGCGAGACGGTCCTGCGCGTCCTTGGCGAGCGCAGCACCGGCGCGCACGAAACGTGTGTGGTAGCGATCAAGCACGCGGCACTGTTCGGCGGAAAGGCCCAGCGCCTCCCGCTGCCGGTAAAGCGTGTCGATGCGGCGGAACAGGGCGGTGTTGAGATAGAGCGCGTTGCTGTGGCGAGCGAGCAGCGGCGTGACGTCCCGCTCGACCGCCTCAATGGCGTCGCCGGTGTCGGCGCCCGCCAGCACGAAAAACACATTGGAGACCCGGTCGAGGTCGCGGCCGCTCCGCTCCAGCGCAACGACGGTGTTGCCGAACGTCGGCTCAGCTGGATCGGTGGCGACGGCGTCGATCTCGGCGCGGTGGGCGGCGAGCGCGGCGTCGAAGGCCGGACGGAACTGCTCCGGTGCAATCGCGCCAAACGGCGGCAGACCGAAGCGGCCGGTCCAGCCGGCCAGGAGCGGATTGCGATCGTCGGCAGTAGGCGAAGATGGCGAGTTCATAAGGCCTATCTAGTCAGGTAATCCGCTCTTGTCATGGCCGGCGCTGCGGCGCCGGCGAGACTTGATCGGGTACCCGATTTCGGGTTGATTGCGGCCCTCGCACAAGGAGTGTCCCGTGGCCAAAGGCCGCCGCATCGTCTGGCTCAACGTCGTCACCGTGATCAGCGCCGCCATCCTGATCGGCGCCGAGGTATTCGGCGCGGCGTTCGCCGGCTCCTGGGCGATCGCCACCCTGTTCGATCTTGGCGGGATTGGGGCGCGCGTGCTCGACGTGCTGCTGATGCTCTGCGGCGTCGCCATCATGGTGCAGTTCGTCCGCAACGCGCACCGCATCGAACCCTTCACCGAGTAGCGCGCGCGACGCGCTCCGGGCGTTCGCAAAAAAGTTAACGAAACTTGTGCGCGCGGCGAACTAAATCGCTTGCATTCTGGCGCAAATGGCTTATTTCGAAAATTGCCCAATTTCGCACGTGCCTGTGGCCGTGTGTCGATCGGTGGGGTTCGGACAAGAGGCCGAGCAGCCGCCTACGGAAGAGAAATCTTCCTTGCTAGGTGTCCAACGGGACGCCGATGCGATCGGCAGCTGGAGGCGAAACCAGCACACCCCGCGCTCAACGGGGGACGCGGCTTAAAGCAACGACGGATCGGGCTTTTTTGGAAGGCCGGCGCAAATGCCGGATGTCCGAAGAGGCTTGTCCTTCTTGCCGAGGCGCGGTGCGGGGCCATCCCCAATCCAAACCAAAGCAGCAACCGGGTGTGATCCCCGGAGACGGCGCGTATCTGCCGTTTCGATCGGTCACATCCATGACGCTATGACGGCGGCGTGGCTGCCGATGATTGAGGGGATTGATGAGAGATGACGGACCGCATCCGCGAGTTCCTTAAGAACCGCAAAGACGAGGGGCCCTGCCTGGTGCTCGACCTCGACGTCGTCCGCGACAACTACAACGCCTTCGCCAAATGCCTGCCCGACACGCGCGTGTACTACGCCGTGAAGGCGAACCCGCAGCCGGAAATCCTCGCGCTGCTCGCCAAGCTCGGCTCGTCCTTCGACGTCGCCTCGATCAGCGAGACCGAGGCGGTGCTGGCGGCCGGCTGCACGGCGGACCGCATCTCCTACGGCAATACCATCAAGAAGGAGCGCGAGATCGCGACTGCCTTCAGGCTCGGCGTGACCATGTTCGCGGTGGACTGCGAGGCGGAGGTCGACAAGGTCGCCCGTGCCGCGCCTGGCAGCCGCGTGATCTGCCGCATCCATTGCGACGGCACCGGCGCCGAATGGCCACTGTCGCGCAAGTTCGGCTGCGAGCCCGAGTTCGCGACCGACATCCTCGAGCACGCGCAGAAGTCCGGGCTGATCGCACACGGCATCTCGTTCCACGTCGGCTCGCAGCAGCACAACGTGGAAGCGTGGGACCGTGCGCTCGCCTCGACCGCCGCGATCTTTCGTGCCTGCGCCGAGCGCGGGATCAACCTCGCCATGGTCAACCTCGGCGGCGGCTTCCCGGCCAAATATCTGCGCAAGACGCCGAAGCTCGAATCTTACGGCAAGGCGATCTTCCGCTCGCTGCGCCGCCATTTCGGCAACCGTCTGCCGGAGACCATCGTCGAGCCGGGCCGCGGCCTGGTGGGCAATGCCGGCGTGATCGAAGCCGAGGTGGTGCTGATCGCCAAGCGCAGCCCCGAAGACGATACCCGCTGGGTCTATCTCGACATCGGCAAATTCCACGGGCTGGCCGAAACCATCGGGGAGTCGATCCGCTACCCGATCCGCACGCGCAAGGACCGCGAAGAAACCGGTCCGTGCATCGTTGCGGGACCGACGTGCGACTCGGTGGACGTCCTCTACGAGAAGACGCCCTACCCGTTGCCGGTTTCACTCGCGATCGGCGACAAGGTGTTGATCGAGGCGGCTGGCGCCTATACGGCGACCTATTCCTCGGTCGGCTTCAACGGCTACCCGCCGTTGAAGTCTGTCGTGCTCGACATC
>JBAUHH010000574.1:0-6869 GCA_049680165.1 Pseudolabrys sp. | reverse complement strand
CTTCAGAGGCGAATTGCGCCAAAGAGGCCACGGTGACGAAACTCGGCGAAAAGCAAAGCGCGGTCAAATCCTGCGCGATCTGCGGCAAGCCGCAGGACGAGAAATTTCGCCCGTTCTGCTCCAAGCGTTGCGCCGACGTCGATCTCCATCGCTGGCTGTCCGGTACTTATGCGATCCCGGTGAAGGAATCCGAAGACGAGGACGGCGAGCGCGGGACGCCCAAGCCGCCGGATGACGCCGCATGAACGCGCCGACCAGCACACCAGTCTGGCCCGACCAGCTTTTTGCCGCGCTTCAGCGCGCCGGCATTCGTCAGGTCGGCTATGTGCCGGACGCCGGCCATTCGCGGCTGATCGAGTGCTGCCGCGCCGACCCAAAAATCCACGACGTCGCGCTCACCACCGAGGAGGAAGGCGTCGCGCTCGCGGCCGGCGCCTGGCTCGGCGGCGACCGCTGCGTGCTGCTGATGCAATCGAGCGGCGTCGGCAATTGCATCAACATGATTTCGCTCATGCGGACCTGCCGCTTTCCGCTGCTGATGGTCATCACGATGCGCGGCGAGTGGGAGGAGTTCAATCCGTGGCAGGTGCCGATGGGCTCGATCGTCGAGCCGGTGCTGAAACTGTGCGAGGCCGAGGTTCACCGCATACGCAGGCCGGACGAAGCCGCGGCAATCGCCGAGCGCGCCCTGAAGCAGACCTTCGATGAAGGGCGCATCGTCGCCGTGCTGCTGTCGCAGGAACTGATCGGGCGGAAGGTGTGGACCAAATGACGCTGCAACGCCGCGCCGCCATGGCGACATTGCTCGGCAACCGGCCGGACGATCTTCTGGTGGTGCCCGGTCTCGGCTCCACCACGTGGGATCTCGCCGCCGCCGGCGACGACGACCGCAATTTCTACATGTGGGGCGCGATGGGCGGCGCGGCGATGATCGGCCTCGGCCTTGCGCTGGCGCAGCCGAAGCGGCGCGTCGCGGTGATCACCGGCGACGGCGAGATGTTGATGGGCCTGGGTTCGCTCGCGACCATCGGCATCAAGCGGCCGGCCAATCTCGCCGTCATCGTGTTCGACAACGGCGTCTATGGCGAGACCGGCATGCAGCCGAGCCACACCCAAAGCGGCGCCGATCTGACCGCGGTCGCGCGCGGCTGCGGGATCGCGTCGTGCTTCGACGTCGTCGACGAAGCCGGCCTGCGCATGCTCGCCGGCAAGCTGGCGGCGCTGAACGAGACGCTGTTCGCGCGCGTGAAAATCGCGGCCGACGACCCGCCGCGCGTGCTTCCCCTGCGCGACGGCGTGGCGCTCAAGGACCGGTTTCGCGCCGCAATCGGCGTGAAATGACGCGCAAAGCCGCGCAATGGGGCCGTTCTGGACAGCCCGGAATCGAGCCTTTATAACGCCCCGCGCCCTGCTATCCGCTCAAAAAGCGCACCGGCGCCCAGGTAGCTCAGTTGGTAGAGCACGTGATTGAAAATCACGGTGTCGGTGGTTCGATCCCGCCCCTGGGCACCATTTCCAAAATCTGGAATCAATTCACCCGGCTTCTCACCGAAAGAGTCCCACGAACCTCGAAAACGGGACGCACTTTTCGATCGGAATATCTAAAAGCGATGCGCGTTCGTTGCTGCGCGCGTTCGCCTTGCCGCGATCAAGCGCCAAACCGGCACGCGCGGCCAAACGGATCAAGACCTCAGCGTTTCCATCGCCGTCGTTCAATGCCGTCTTTCGCCGATAGTCCTGTTCTGCGGACACGCGCGGCCTTGTGCAAAAATTTTAATCAGGGCGCTATCCGCCGCCTATAAAACTTGCAGCGGCTCGGCTGAAAACTGTGCTGTTAGCCGTGCATTTCTAGTTCCGCAGTTGAATCAATGGGATAGAATCTGGCACATCCCTTGCGTTTGGACCCTTGCGACAGAGCGCCATCAAGGCGCTGCGTCAAACGCGAGGGTTACCCATGTTCTCTTCCAGAGCCATCTCCATAGGACCACAGGCTCGCCGCTGGCTCGGGGCCACGGCTGGCCTCGCACTAACCTTGGCCGCGACGATGGCAGCCAAGGCCCAGGATACGATCAAGGTCGGCATCCTTCATTCTCTCTCCGGCACCATGGCCATCAGCGAAACGACGCTGAAGGACGTGATGCTCATGCTCATCGACGAGCAGAACAAGAAAGGCGGTCTGCTCGGCAAGAAACTCGAGGCGGTCGTCGTCGATCCGGCTTCGAACTGGCCGCTGTTTGCGGAAAAGGCGCGCGAGCTCATCTCCAAGGACAAGGTCGCCGTCGTGTTCGGCTGCTGGACCTCGGTGTCGCGCAAGTCCGTGCTGCCGGTGTTCAAGGAACTCAACAGCATCCTGTTCTATCCGGTGCAGTACGAAGGCGAGGAAAGCGAGCGCAACGTCTTCTATACCGGCGCCGCGCCCAATCAGCAGGCGATCCCCGCCGTCGACTACCTGATGAGCAAAGACGGCGGATCGGTGAAGCGCTGGGTGCTCGCGGGCACCGACTACGTCTATCCGCGCACGACCAACAAGATTCTTGAGGCCTATCTGAAGCTCAAGGGCGTCAAGCAAGAAGACATCATGATCAATTACACGCCGTTCGGGCACTCCGACTGGCAGACGATCGTGTCGGACATCAAGAAGTTCGGCTCGGCCGGCAAGAAGACGGCGGTGGTGTCCACCATCAACGGCGACGCCAACGTGCCGTTCTACAAGGAGCTTGGCAACCAGGGCATCAAGGCGACCGACATTCCGGTGGTTGCGTTCTCGGTCGGAGAAGAAGAGCTCGCCGGCCTCGACACCAAGCCGCTGCTCGGCCATCTCGCCGCCTGGAATTACTTCGAGTCGATCAAGACTCCGGCGAACGCCAAGTTCATCAAGGAGTGGCACGACTTCATCAAGAATCCGAAGCGCACCACCAACGATCCGATGGAAGCGCATTACATCGGGTTCAACATGTGGGTGAAGGCGGTCGAAAAGGTGAAGAGCACCGATCCCGACAAGGTGATCGATGCTTTGCCCGGCATCACGGCGCCGAACCTGACCGGCGGCACGTCCATGATGCTTGCCAACCACCACATCACCAAGCCCGTTTATATCGGCGAAGTGCGCGGCGACGGCCAGTTCGACGTCGTATGGAAGACCAAAGCGCTCGTGCCGGGTGATGCGTGGTCCGACTATCTGCCCGGCTCGAAGGATCTCGAGGCGGATTGGGTCAAGCTCAAGTGCGGCAACTACAACAAAGTCACCAAGAAGTGCGGCGGTCAGGCCTCTTGATGCGATTGCCTGCGCGACGAGACCGATAACGGTTTCCAAAAAAGGAGGCGGCGGACACACCGCCGCCTCCCGTTAACAAGTTGATGCCGGGAATGACTGCAATGCGTTGCTTCTGCGATCGCATATTGGCGCTCGTAATGGCGCTTGGCCTATTGCTTGCCGCGATGACGGCGGCTTTGGCAGGCCCCTACGAGGATGCTCTTCCGGGCTTCACCGAAGGCTCGCTCAGCGACACCAGTGAGGCGATCGAGAAAGTCGCGGCCAGCGGCAATCCGCTCGTGGCCCCGCTGCTCGAGGCGCTGCAGGGCGCGAGGCTCCTGTTCAGCGCCCAAGAGAAGAAAGTTTACATCAAGACCAAAGCCGGCAAGCTGCTCGACGCTACGACCGGCCAGGAATTCAACGGTACAGCGCCGGCTGACATCGACACGGTTGTCGTCAACAACCGCCTCCGCAACGTCATCGACGCCGCGCTTGGCGGCCTGACGCTGATGGCCGCCAATCCGGATCGCCGCTACGAGGCGGCGCAATCCGTGTTCAAGTCGCGGGCGGAAAGCGCGCTGCCGCTGCTCGATGCGGCGATCGCCAAGGAGACCGACGCAAGGGTCAAGCGCGCTCTGCGCGAGGCGCGCGCCGCCGTCATTCTCTATTCGGCCGATGCCGGCGCCGACGACAAGATTGCGGCCATCGCGGTGATCCGCGACCGCGGCGATCAGGAAGCGGTCGGCTTGCTCGACGGGCTGCCGGCTGGCGCGCCGGCCAATGTGCAGAAAGCCGCGCGTGAGGCGAGCGCAAAAATCCAGGACAATCTTGCCGTCTGGAGCTCGGTGCAGAACGCCTGGTATGGCCTGTCACTCGGATCGGTGCTGCTGCTCGCGGCCATTGGCCTTGCCATCACCTTCGGCGTCATGGGCGTCATCAACATGGCGCATGGCGAGATGGTCATGCTCGGCGCCTACACCACCTTCGTGGTGCAGGCGCTGATCCGCGCCTACAATCCGGCGTTGTTCGACTATTCCCTCCTGATCGCCGTGCCACTTGCCTTCCTGGTTGCCGGCGCGGCGGGCGTCGCGATTGAGCGAAGCATCATCCGCTTCCTTTACGGGCGGCCGCTGGAAACGCTGCTCGCCACTTGGGGCCTGTCGCTGATTTTGCAGCAGGCGGTGCGCGCGGGATTTGGGCCGACCAACAAGGAAGTCGGCAACCCTTCGTGGATGAGCGGTGCATTCGATCTCGGCGGCATCACCATCACCTACAACCGGCTGTGGATCATCTGCTTTTCGTTGATCGTGTTCGTGGCGTTGCTGGCCATGCTGCGTTTCACGCGCCTCGGCCTGGAGATGCGCGCGGTAACGCAGAATCGCGCCATGGCCGCGGCGATGGGCATCCGCACCGCCCGCATCGACGCGCTGACGTTTGGTCTCGGCTCTGGCATTGCCGGCATTGCCGGTGTGGCGCTCTCGCAGATCGATAACGTCAGCCCCAATCTCGGGCAGAGCTACATCATCGACAGCTTCATGGTCGTCGTGTTCGGTGGCGTCGGAAATCTGTGGGGCACGCTGGTCGGCGCTTTCACGCTCGGCATTGCCAACAAATTCCTCGAGCCTTACGCCGGCGCCGTGCTCGGCAAGATTGCCATTCTGGTGCTCATCATTCTGTTCATCCAGAAACGCCCGCGCGGCATGTTCGCGCTCAAAGGCAGGGCGGTGGAAACATGAGGGCGTTTCCGCTCACCCGATTGCTCGATCGCGCGGCGGCGGCTTTCTTGCTGCTGCTCGGCGCATTTGCCGTTGCGATCCCAATTCTCAACCTGCTGGTGCCGGCAGGATCGGCTTTGCACGTGTCGACGTATCTCGTCGCGCTGTTCGGCAAATACATGTGCTACGCGCTGCTTGCGCTCTCGATCGATCTGATCTGGGGATATGCCGGCATCCTGTCGCTTGGCCACGGCGCCTTCTTTGCGCTCGGCGGCTACGCCATGGGCATGTATCTCATGCGGCAGATCGGCACGCGCGGCGTCTATGCCGATCCGGTTCTTCCGGATTTTATGGTGTTCCTGAACTGGCACGATCTTCCGTTCTATTGGTACGGCTTCAATCATTTCATCTATGCGGCGCTGATGGTGCTGCTGGTTCCGGGGCTGCTTGCTTTCGTATTCGGCTGGTTCGCCTTCCGCAGCCGCGTCACCGGCGTTTATCTTTCCATCATCACGCAGGCGATGACCTACGCGCTGATGCTCGGCTTCTTCCGCAACAATTTCGGCTTCGGGGGCAATAACGGCCTGACCGACTTCAAGGACATCCTCGGATTCAACGTGCAGGCGGAAACGACGCGCAATGCGCTTCTGTTCGTGTCGTGCCTGGCGCTCGCCATCAGCTTTTTGATCTGCCGCGCGGTCGTGACCTCGAAATTCGGCAAGGTGCTCGTCGCAATCCGCGATGCGGAAGCGCGCACGCGCTTCCTCGGCTATCGCGTCGAGGCCTACAAGCTGTTCGTGTTCACGCTGTCGGCTTGCATGGCGGGCGTTGCGGGCGCGCTCTATGTGCCGCAGGTCGGCATTATCAACCCGAGCGAATTTGCGCCCGCCAATTCGATCGAGGCGGTGATCTGGGTTGCCGTCGGCGGGCGGGGAACGCTGATCGGCGCGGCGCTCGGCGCGTTCGTGGTCAACTACGCCAAGACCTATTTCACCACCGGACTGCTGGCGCCGTACTGGCTGTTCGTGCTCGGCGGCATGTTCATCGCAGTCACCTTGCTGCTGCCGCGCGGCATCGTCGGCACCGCCAACTACTGGCTTTCATTGCGTAACGAAAAGAGCGCGGCGATCGATCCGGCTGCCGCGCCGCACGCAGCCGAATAGCGGAGAGCAAGATGGATCAGCAAACCACGTCGGCTCTCCTGTACCTCAGCGGTGTCACTGTTTCGTTCGACGGCTTCAAGGCGCTGAACGAACTGTCATTCGTGATCGAGCCGGGCGAGATGCGGGCCATCATCGGGCCGAACGGCGCCGGCAAGACCACGATGATGGACGTGGTCACCGGCAAGACCCGGCCCGATGACGGCGAGGTCTTCTTCGGCCAGGGCATGCATGATCTCTCGAAGCTGGACGAGACCGAGATTGCCGAACTCGGCATCGGCCGCAAGTTTCAGAAGCCGACCGTGTTCGACATGCATACGGTCGAGGACAATCTTCTGCTCGCATTAAAGAACGACCGCCGCGTGCGCTCGACGCTGATCTGGGAAACCTCGACCTCTCAGGAGCGCCGTATTGACGAAATTCTCGACACGATCAGACTCAAGAGCGTGCGCCGCCGCGTGGCCGGCGGCCTCTCCCACGGCCAGAAGCAATGGCTGGAAATAGGGATGCTGCTCGCACAGGAGCCGAGGCTTCTGCTGGTGGATGAACCGGTCGCCGGCATGACCGACGCGGAAACGCAGCAAACCGCCGAGTTGCTGAAGGAGATCAACCGCGAGCGCACCGTGGTGGTGGTCGAGCACGACATGGCGTTCGTGCGCGAACTCGGCGTCAAGGTGACGTGCCTGCACGAAGGCTCGGTCCTGGCGGAAGGCAGCATCGACCAGGTTTCGTCGAACGATC
>JBAUHH010000573.1:0-2376 GCA_049680165.1 Pseudolabrys sp. | reverse complement strand
TTCTGCTCGATGTGCGGGCCGAAATTCTGCTCGATGAAGATCACGCAGGACGTAAGGGATTATGCGGCGACGCTCAATGATAAAGAACAGGGCATGGCGGAGATGAGCGAGAAGTTCAAATCGCTCGGCGAGCAGGTCTATGTCGATGCGGAGAAGGTGAAGGAAAGTAATCGATCGCTTTAAATATTAACTTATGGGGGGATGACATGAGGACGTTTTCTTTCGCGGCAGTGTGCGTCTTGGCCGGTATGATGCTGTCATCGGCTGCGACCGCAGCTGAGTTGAGGGTTCTGGCCGGCGGCGCCATGACAGCGGTGTGGGCGGGTCTCAAACCGAAGTTCGAGCAAACCTCGGGCCACAAGCTTGATATCTTCTTCGGCACCACCCCGAACCTGATCAAGGAAGCGATCTCCGGCAAGCCGTTCGATGTCGGCGTCGTGCCGGTCGAGGTGATGAGGGACGCCGCCGCGCGATCACACTTCGCAGCCGGGCCGACGCTGGACATAGCTCGTGTCGGCCTCGGTGTCGCGGTTCGCGCCGGTGCGCCGAAGCCCAACATCTCCACGCCCGACGCGTTAAAGACTACCTTGCTGAAGGCGAAATCGGTCGCCTCGATTCCGGAAAGCGCGACGGGCTATTCGATCGCGAAGGTATTCGAGCGCCTCGGCATCACCGAGGCGATGAAAGCCAAGATGAAAGCGCAACCGACGCCGGCACAGGTCGTCGCTGTGGTCGCCAAAGGCGAGGCTGAGCTCGCGCTGTTCCTGATGAACGTCTTGACGGTGCCGGGCCTCGACGTGGTTGGCCCGTTCCCTGCTGACTTGCAGCAGGATGTCGTATTCACGGCCGCGCTCGGTGCGGGCACGAAGGAAGCCGCGGCCGCGAAGGCGCTCGTCGACTACCTGAAAACGCCGGACGCGATCGCAGTGATCAAGAGCAAAGGTATGACGCCGGGGTGAAACAACGCCAAGTCGTACCTGGTCACGGCAAAACAGCTGATGCGCCGCATCCGCGATCATGTGCCGTACAGCTCCGGCGACAGGATGATGCTCAACAACGCCATGAGTGGCTGGATGGTCGAGGGCTCGCCGCCGCGGCTGTTGCGCGACTACAATCAGCTCATCGACGCCTATAACTGCGGCGCCAACATCTAGCGCGGCAAGCGCCAATCGCGCGCCCGCGCCAGCGGAGTTTGAGCCCAATCGATCCGTGACCCTCTCCATCCGTGCCGTCATGCGCATCGTGATGGCGGCCTTTTTCGCCGCCGGCTTCGTGCTGCATTTCCGCGCCACCGATTCACTTGTCGCCATGACGCCGGATTGGGTGCCCTACCCGCGCGCCGTCGTTTACGCCACCGGCGTGCTAGAGCTGATCGGCGCGTTAAGCCTGCTCATTCCACGTCTGCGCTGGTGGAGCGGCGTCATGCTTGCGCTTTACGTGCTCGCGGTGTGGCCGGCCAATATCAAGCAGGCGTTCGAGCACATCGTGCTGCCACCGATCCCGGATAGCTGGTGGTATCACGCCCCGCGTCTTGCATTGCAGCCGGTGATCGCCTGGTGGGCGCTGTTCTCGACGCGGGTGATCGACTGGCCGTGGCGCGGACGCGCGTGAGCGCGTTACCTTCCGCGTTCCGCACCTTTCCCCTCGTCCCGCGCGTAACACCCGCGCTCGATCTCGTCGATCAGTGTGCTGGCCTTCGGCGTCCAGCCCAGTTCGGCCCGCGCGCGCTTGGCGCGCACGCGGCTGTTCGAGCCCATGGTGTCGTTCGCCGGTCCCTCGCCCCATTCCGCCGCCGCCTCTTCCACTGTCATCGCCTGCGTGCGCCCGTTAAAGCCGAGCATGCGGCTCACCGCCTCGCACGCCTCGCGCATGGAATTCTCGCCGTTCTCCGCGAAATAGAACGCGCCCGCCGGCGCCTTCCCGATCGCCGCGAGATAAAGCGCCACCACGTCGTCGATGTGCACGTTTGCCCAGCGGTTCTCGCCGGGGCCGATGTGCTTCGCCACGCCATGTTTCTTCGCCAGCGCAATCAGCCACGGCACCTGGATGCTGTGCAGATTGAGCCCGCGTCCGCGCCCGTAGATCAGGCTCGGCGCAATGACCGCCGAGCGCACGCCGTTGCTGGCAGCCGCGCGCACCATCTTGTCGATCTCGGCGCGCGCGGCGCGCTGCGGCGTCGGCGTGAACGGCGTGTCCTCGTCGAACACGGCCTCGACCAGTTCGCCGCCCGCGCGGGTGCCGATGATGCTGGAGCCGCTGGTGTGGATGAACGTCTTGCCGCTGCCGGCCAGCGCCTTGATCATGGCCTCGGCCGCGCCGCGATGGCCGGCATTGGCGGCGTTCACGGTCGCATCGGCGCCGCGTGCGGCTTTTGCC
>JBAUHH010000572.1:0-2838 GCA_049680165.1 Pseudolabrys sp. | reverse complement strand
GTGTTCGAGGTCAAGCCGTAATGACGGAACGGCGGGCGCGTCGCGGCCAAAAGTGGCGCGCCGGAAGGGATTCGAACCCCTGACCCCCAGATTCGAAGTCTGGTGCTCTATCCAGCTGAGCTACCGGCGCCGGCCCTTGGCTTAGAATTTTCGGGCGGCACCGGCAAGGCTACTTACATCGGCGCTTTACATCGACACGTCCGCGTTGCGGCGCGCCCAGAACGTCACCCGGCTCTCGATCAGCGCGAAGATCGCGTACATGGCGACGCCGAGCACGGCGAGCAGGAACACGCCGGCGAACACCAGCGGCACGTCGAAGGTCGAGCTGGCAAGGATCATCATGCTGCCGATGCCGATATTGGCGGCGACCGTCTCGGCCACCACGGTGCCGACGAAGGCGAGCGAGATCGCGATCTTCAGTGAGGCGAAGAAGTAAGGCATCGAGCGCGGCAGGCCGACGCGGAGCAGGATGTCGAGCTTGCTGGCGCCGAGCGAGCGCAGCACGTCTTCCAGCTCCGGCTCGGTGGTCGCCAGCCCGGTCGCGACGTTCACGACCACCGGGAACAGGCACATGATCGCGGCGGTCAGCACCGCCGGCACCGTGCCGATGCCGAACCAGATCACCAGGATCGGCACCACGGCGATCTTCGGCACACTGTAGAAGCCGATCAGCAGCGGATAGGTCATGCGGTAGACGAAGCGCGACAGCCCGATGCCGGCGCCGATCACGGCGCCGATCGCAACGCCGAGCGCAAAGCCGAGCACCGTCGTGTACAGCGTCTGCACCGCGTTAGGCAGGATCGCCGGCCAGCGCCGGATCAGGTCGCCGAGGAACTCGCTCGGCTTCGGCAGAATGAAGACTGGCACCTGAAAGACGGTGCATGCGATTTCCCACAGCACGAAGAACAAGACGATCGCCAGCAGCGGAAAGACTCGCTCCGCGATGTCCGAATAGCGCATTTTCTTGTTCTCCTTTAGATCCCGCGGTCGTGGGAAATATGGCTGCGCAATTCATGCACGAGTTTTGAAGCCTTGTCGGTGAACAGATCGTCGAGCGTGCGCGGGCGCCGGATGTCGACGTGATGCGACACGAGAACGCGCCCCGGCCGCGCGCTCATCACGTGCACGGTGTCGGCAAGGAAGACCGCCTCGCGCAAATCGTGCGTCACCAGGATCACGGTCGGGTTGCGCTCCATCCAGAGCTTTTGGAGCACCTGCCACAGGTCTTCGCGCGTGAACGCGTCGAGCGCGCCGAACGGCTCGTCGAGCAGCAGCAGGCGCGGATCGTGAATCAGCGCGCGGCAGAGCGACGCGCGCTGCAACATGCCGCCCGACAGCTCCCAGGGGTATTTTTCCTGGAATTTGCCGAGCCCGACTTCCGTGAGCAGCGAGGCCGCCATCTGCTGGTATTTGGCCTTTTCGGAGCGGAAGTTGCTGCGGTAGGGCTCGACGATCTTGAGCGGCATCAGCACGTTGTCGATCGTGCGCAGCCACGGCAGCATGGTCGGGTTCTGGAACGCCATGCCGACGATCTTGATCGGTTTCACGACCGCGTTGCCGTCGACAAGGATCTCGCCTTCCGTCGGCCGGCGCAGGCCCGACGCAAGTCTCAACAACGAGGACTTTCCACAACCGCTGGGGCCGACGATGGCGACGAACTCGCCGCGCTTGAGCGTCATGTTGGTGCGCTCAAGCGCGAGCGTCGAGCTGTCGCCAGCCTTGTAGTTGAGCTTTACGTCGCGAACGTCGACGAACACGTCGGCGTTGTTGGCGTTCGGCATTGCGCTGGCCGCGGCGGCACTTCCCCTGTTCATTACTTTAATTGGTCTGCTTGAGCGCGTGGATGTTGCGGATGTCGCGCGGCGGCATGAATTCCCGGGTGAAGACTTCGCCCGGCGCCGGCGTGCGCTTGAGATCGTAAGCGTTGACCACGACATCGATGCCCTTCTTCAGGCGGGCGTCGTCAACGTCGCCGAGCCCGATCTTCTCGGATTCCGGCGACAGGATTTCGATGTTCACCGTCGCGAGCAGGTTCTCCAGCTCGATCTGGCGGTCGAGCAGCGGCTGGCGCTTCAACGCGGCGTCGACGCCCGCGCCCGGATTTGCGAGCGTGTCCTCGAAGCCTTTCGAGATCGCGCGCAGGAAGCCCGCGACCGCCTTCGGATGCTTCTCGATGAAGTCCTTCGAGACGATGATGGCGTTGCTGTAGAGGTTCAGCCCGTAGTCGCTGTATTTCATTCGGTTCACCTTCTCGCCCGGGTCCTTGTAGATCTTGCGCAGGCTGAACCAGACCGTGTTGATGTAGCCGGAGATGGCGTCGACGTCGCCGCGCACCATCATCTGCTCGCGCAGGCTCGGCTGCATGTGTTTCCAGGTCACTTTCTTGGGATCGATGCCGGTCGCCTTGGCGAAAGCGGGGAACAGCTTGAACGGCGCGTCATCGACGGGCGCGCCGAGCGTCTTGCCTTCGAGTTGCTTCGGCGAGGTGATGTTCTTGTCCTTCATCGAATAGATCGTGAAAGGCGAGACGCCGTAGATCATGAAGACGGCCTTCGGCGAGTCGTTGGGATGCTGGGCCGCGAACACCGTCAGCGCGTTGACGTCGCCGAAGCCGATGTCGTAAGCGCGGCTTGCGACGCGCGTCACCGCCGCACCCGATCCCTCACCCTGATCCATCTGCACGTCGAGACCTTCGGCTTTGAAGTAGCCCTTGTCCTCGGCGAGGAAGAACCACGCCTGCGGGCCCTGATATTTCCAATTGAGGATGAAGCGGATCTTTACCGGATCGGCGGCGTAGCTGGCGGTCGCGTAAGACACCGCGGCGGCACAGAGCAGCGC
>JBAUHH010000571.1:0-7292 GCA_049680165.1 Pseudolabrys sp. | reverse complement strand
GCGCCGGGCCATGAGCCGGGCGTGACGCTTTCTTCAACGGTGCGGTCCGCGGGTGCAAAAATCGCGGACCGCACTTCCGCCCCGTTTCAACGCCGGCCCTGTGCGACGTTCCGCAATGGAATGGGTTGCGCGGCCGGCCTAATCTGGAATATTGTATACCAGTCATGAATAGGTCCAGTCACAGCCCCGCCCGGGGTGTTTCGCGCCCTCGTAATGGAGGCACGCCAGCCCGAGCCGCATCAGGTCCCCAGCCCGCGCTTGAGCCGATCGACTCGACCTTGAGTTTCAAGCACAAGGCTTATGCGGCGCTGAAAAACGCCATCGTGGCGATGGATATCTACCGCAGCCGCAGCGACATCCGGCTCGACGAGCGCAAGCTCGCGCAAGATTTCGGCATCAGCCGCACCCCCGTGCGCGAGGCCATGGCCCAGCTCGAGAGCGAGGGCTTCGTGCGCTCGGTGCCGCGCCGCGGCATCTACGTGGTGCGCAAGACCAAGCGCGAGGTGATAGAGCTGATCACCGCCTGGGCCGCGCTCGAAAGCATGGCAGCCCGCCTCATCACCGAAAACGCGCTGGACGCCGACATCGCGGCGCTGCGGCGCATGTTCACCAGCTTCGAGCATGGCGCAGCGCGCGCACACCTCGACGAATATTCCGAGGTCAATATCGAGTTTCATCAATCGATCATCCGCATGAGCGGCAACCGCGTGCTGATCGACATGGCGGAAAACCTGTTCACCCACATGCGCATGATCCGCCGCAAGACCATCGTCGAAAAAGACCGTGTGGACCGCTCGATCCGCGATCATATGAGCATCATCGAGGCGCTGGAAAAGCGCGACACCGCGCGTGCGGAAGAGCTGGTGCGCGCCCACGCGCTCGGCCTCGCCGAGCACGTCGAGCGTTACGCCGACTATCTGGACTGATAATGCCAAACTTCTTTCTGAAGCTGATCGCGCCGCGGCCGACTTTTGCAATGGATATGGACGATGCCGAGAAGAAAATGATGCACGAGCATTTCCTGTACTGGAAAGGTCGCCAGGACGCCGGCGAGGTCATCGTGTTCGGCCCGGTGCTCGATCCGCAAGGACCGTACGGCATGGGCGTTATTTCGGCGGCGGACGAGACCGGCGCGCGCGCCTTCGCTGATGGCGATCCGGCGATGAAATCCAATCGCGGCTTCACGTGCGAAATTCATCCGATGCGCGCGGTAACGCGCGAAAACGCAAACTGATTACGGGAGGATTCCCATGGCCGATGCGGCAGTGAAAGAAAAACCCGAATCCGCGGCCCCCGAAGCCGAGCGCGAGCTGACGGACGGCTTCAATCTCGTCATCGAGGCGCTGAAGCTCAACGGCCTCGACACAATTTACGGCGTGCCGGGAATCCCGATCACCGACTTTGGCCGCATGGCGCAGGCGGCAGGCATCCGCGTCATCTCGTTCCGTCACGAGCAGAGCGCCGGCTACGCGGCTTCGATCGCCGGTTTCCTCACCAAGAAGCCCGGCGTTTGCCTCACCGTGTCGGCGCCCGGCTTCCTCAACGGCCTCACCGCGCTTGCTCATGCCACCACGAACTGCTTCCCGATGATTCTGGTCTCAGGCTCGTCCGAGCGCGAGATTGTCGACCTGCAACAGGGCGACTACGAGGAGATGGACCAGCTCGCCATCGCCAAGCCGCTCTGCAAGGCAGCGTTCCGCGTGCTGCACGCCGCCGACATCGGCATCGGTTTCGCGCGCGCGATCCGCGCCGCCGTGTCGGGCCGCCCCGGCGGCGTCTATCTCGATCTGCCGGCCAAGCTGTTCGGCCAGGTCATGGATGCCGAGGCCGGACGGAAATCGCTCGTGAAAGTCATCGACGCGGCGCCAGCGCAAATTCCCGCTCCGGAGGCTGTCAAGCGTGCGCTCGATGTGCTCAAGAGCGCCAAGCGTCCGCTGATCATTCTCGGCAAGGGCGCAGCTTACGCGCAGGCCGACGACGCGATTCGCACGCTGGTCGAAAGAACCGGCATTCCTTTCCTGCCGATGAGCATGGCCAAGGGCCTTCTTCCCGACACGCACCCGCAATGCGCGGGTGCGGCGCGCTCGACCGTACTCAAGGATTCCGACGCCGTGATGCTGATCGGCGCGCGGCTCAACTGGCTGCTCTCGCACGGCAAGGGCAAGGCCTGGGGCGACGCGCCGAAGAAATTCATCCAGGTCGACATCGAGCCCAGAGAAATGGACTCCAACGTCGAGATCGCCGCGCCGCTGGTCGGCGACATCGGCTCGTGCGTCGCGGCGCTGCTCGAGGGCATGGGCGCCAAGTGGCCGTCCCCGCCCGCTGACTGGATTGACGCGGTCACCAAGAAGCGGGACGAGAACGTCGCCAAGATGGCGCCGCGCCTGATGAACAACAACGTGCCGATGGATTATCACGGTGCGCTCGGCGTGCTGCGCACGATCGTCAAGGAGCGGCCCGATGCCATCTTCGTCAACGAGGGTGCCAACACCCTCGATCTCGCGCGCGGCATCATCGACATGTACCGGCCGCGCAAGCGCCTCGATGTCGGCACCTGGGGTGTCATGGGCATCGGCATGGGCTATGCGATCGGCGCGGCGGTCGAGACCGGCAAGCCGGTGCTTGCGGTCGAAGGCGACTCGGCCTTCGGCTTTTCCGGCATGGAGATCGAAACGATCTGCCGCTACGATCTGCCGGTCTGCGTCGTCATCTTCAACAACGACGGCATCTATCGCGGCACCGATGTGAACATGAGCGGGGGATCGGACCCCGCGGTCACCATGTTCGTCAAAGGCTCGCGCTACGACAAGATGATCGAGGCCTTCGGTGGCACCGGCGTCAACGCGACAAGCCCCGACGAACTCAAACGCGCGGTGAACGCCGCGATGGATTCGGGCAAGCCGACGCTCATCAACGCCGTGATCGACCCGGCGGCCGGCAGCGAGAGCGGCCGTATCGGCAATCTCAATCCACAGAGCAAGATCCGCAAGAAATAATCGCCGCATCGCCTGCGGCACATTTCGAGATTTGGAGGAGACGGCAGATGGCCAAGCGCAAAAGCAAGAAACCGGCAAAAGCCAAAAGCAGGGCGGCGATGAAAAAGTCCGCCCGCAAGGTGGTGAGGCTCGCGAACGCCAAAAAGAGCGCGGCGAAAACGAACGGCCTGCCGAAGCCGTCCAGCAAGCCTTACGGCAAGGACGGCAAGGCGCTCTCCGGCGTTCGCATCCTCGATTTCACACACGTGCAATCGGGCCCGACCTGCACGCAGCTGCTCGCGTGGTTCGGCGCCGACGTGATCAAGGTCGAACGCCCCGGCGTCGGCGACATCA
This sequence comes from Pseudolabrys sp., assembly GCA_049680165.1. Lineage (GTDB taxonomy): Bacteria > Pseudomonadota > Alphaproteobacteria > Rhizobiales > Xanthobacteraceae > Pseudolabrys. The sequence goes on along the minus strand of JBAUHH010000571.1, from coordinate 3,963 downwards.
CGCGCGGCCAGCTTGTCGACGTGAAGGGCGCGGACTCGCTGTACTTCACGATGCTCAACCACAACAAGCGCTCGATCACGATCGACTCCAAGCACCCGCAGGGCAAGCGTGTGCTGGATGAACTGATCAAGACCTGCGACGTGCTGGTGGAGAATTTCGCGCCCGGCGCGCTCGACCGCATGGGGCTGACTTGGGACCACATCCATAAACTCAACCCGCGCATGATCGTCGCCTCGGTCAAGGGCTTCGGCCCCGGCCCGTACGAGGACTGCAAGGTTTACGAGAACGTCGCGCAGTGCACCGGCGGCTCGGCATCGACCACCGGCTTCCTCGACGGCCCGCCGCTCGTCACCGGCGCGCAAATCGGCGACAGCGGCACCGGTCTGCACCTCGCGCTCGGCATCGTCTCGGCGCTTTACCAGCGCACGCGCACCGGCCGCGGCCAGAAGGTGCTCGCCGCCATGCAGGATGGCGTGCTCAACCTCTGCCGCGTGAAGCTGCGCGACCAGCAGCGGCTCAAGGCCGGCCCGCTCACCGAATACAGCCAGTACGGCCAGAACATTCCGTTCAAGGACGCGACGCCGCGCGCCGGCAACGACTCCGGCGGCGGCCAGCCCGGCTGGATCCTGAAGTGCAAGGGCTGGGAGAACGACCCCAACGCCTACATCTACTTCATCACCCAGGCGCCGGTGTGGGGCGCGATCTGCGACATCATTGGCGAGCCGACCTGGAAGACCGATCCGGAATATGCCTCGCCGCGTGCACGCCTCCCGAAGCTCAAGCAGATCTTCGAGCGGATCGAGCAGTGGACCACGACCAAGACCAAATTCGAGGTCATGGAAATCTGCAATGCGGTCGATATTCCATGCGGGCCGATCCTGTCGATGAAGGAAATCGCCGAGGATCCGTCGCTGCGCAAGACCGGCACGGTGGTCGAGGTCGATCATCCGACGCGCGGCAAATATCTGACCGTCGGCAATCCGATCAAGCTGTCGGATTCGATCTCCGAGGTGAAGCGTTCGCCGCTCTTGGGCGAGCACACCGACGAAATCCTGAAAGATGTGCTCAAGTTCTCGACCAAGGATATTGCCGAGATCAAGAACTCCGGGGCGCTCAGCGCACCGAAGAAGGAAGAAAAGGCGGCGTAATCAGTGGTCGCCCCCGCGAAGGCGGGGGCCCATAACCACAGTCCGGGAGTATGGGTTCCGGCTCTCGCTTCGCTCGGCCGGAACGACAGAATTTTGGAGGAGTTGCTTATGCGTATCGTTGTTCACGGCCAGCAGGCCTTCGGCAAGGCCGTGCTCGAGGCGCTGCTCAAGCGCGGCGACGAGGTCGTTGCGGTCTATGTCGCGCCGGAAAAGGAAGGCGCCAAGGCCGATCCGCTGAAGGAAGCGGCGCTTGCCGCGAAGCTCCCGGTGCAGCAGCCCGCGTCCTACAAGGACCCGAAAGTCTGGGAAGAATTCAAGGCGCTCAAGCCCGACCTGCAGGTGATGGCCTTCGTTACGCTGTTCGTGCCGGAAGAGTTCCTCAACATCCCGACCCACGGCTCGATCCAGTATCATCCGTCGCTGCTGCCCGCCTATCGCGGCGCCAGCGCGATCAACTGGCCGATCATCAAGGGCGAGAAGGAAACCGGCCTGTCGATCTTCTGGCCGGACAACGGCCTCGATACCGGCGACGTCCTCATCCAGAAGAAAACCCCGATCAGCAACACCGACACGCTCGGCACAGTTTACTTCGACCGCCTGTTTCCGATGGGCGTCGATGCCATGCTTGAAGGCGTCGACCTGGTGAAGGCCGGCAAGGCGCCGCGCCTCAAGCAGGACGAATCGAAGGCGACTTACGAAGGTCTTTGCCGTGAAGGCAATGCTAAGATCGACTGGGGCAAGCCGTGGGAGCAGATCGACCGGCTCATCCGCGGCTGTAATCCCGCGCCCGGCGCCTGGACGACGCTCGACGGCAAGCAACTGAAAATCTTCGACGCCAAGCCGTTGCCCGCCAAAGACCCAAAAGGCATCGCCGGCAAGCTCGGCGAAATCGCCTTGGTCGAAGCCGACGGCTTCACCGTCGTTTGCGCCGATGGGCGCTTCAAGGTCACCCGCGTTCAGCCCGCCGACGGCAAGAAGATCGATGCCGGCGAATGGGCGAAGTCAGCCAATCTCGCCGTCAAAGCGAGGTTCACCTGAGCGTTCCGCTTTTACCGTTTCCCGCCCTCCCATTTCTCATTCATGTAATGGATCGTCCCCATGCCTGCTAGCCAGCACCAGAATCCCAAGTCCGACATCGAAATTTCCCAGACCGCCAAGAAGCAGCCGATCATCGACATCGCTAAGGAAAAACTCGGCATCGCGGCCGAAAATCTCGACCCCTATGGCCATTACAAGGCAAAGGTGTCGATGGAATTCATCAACACCCTCAAGGACAAGAAGAACGGCAAGCTGATCCTGGTCACCGCGATCTCGCCGACAACGGCGGGCGAAGGCAAGACCACGACGACCGTCGGCCTCACCGACGCACTGAACTTCATCGGCAAGAAGGCGATGCTGTGTCTGCGCGAACCGTCGCTCGGGCCTTCGTTCGGCATGAAGGGCGGCGCGGCCGGCGGCGGTTACGCGCAAGTCGTGCCGATGGAGGACATCAATCTCCATTTCACGGGTGATTTCCATGCCGTCACCTCGGCGCACAACCTGCTTTCGGCGCTGATCGACAACCACATCTACTGGGGCAACGCGCTGGGCATCGACTCGCGCCGCGTCACTTGGCGCCGCGTCATGGACATGAACGACCGCGCGCTGCGCGAGATCGTCTGCTCGCTCGGCGGCGTCGCCAACGGCTACCCGCGCGAAGCCGGATTCGACATCACCGTGGCCTCGGAAGTCATGGCGATATTCTGTCTCGCCCGTAATCTCGACGATCTCAAGGAGCGGCTTGGCAACATCATCGTCGCCTATACGCGCGAGCGTAAGCCGATCCGCGCCAAGGATCTCAAGGCGCACGGCGCCATGACCGCGCTGCTCAAGGAAGCGATCGCGCCGAACCTGGTGCAGACGCTTGAAGGCACGCCAGCCTTCATCCACGGCGGCCCGTTCGCCAACATCGCGCACGGTTGCAACTCGGTGGTCGCGACTACCACGGCGCTCAAGCTCGCCGACTACGTGGTGACCGAAGCCGGCTTCGGCGCCGACCTCGGCATGGAAAAGTTCCTCGACATCAAGTGCCGCAAGGCCGGCCTCAAGCCGGATTGCGTCGTCGTTGTCGCCACCATCCGCGCGCTCAAGATGCACGGCGGCGTCAAGAAAGAGGAGCTCAAGAACGAGAACCTCAAGGCGCTGGAAGCCGGCATGACCAACCTGCAGCGCCACGTCGAGAACGTGAAGAAATTCGGCCTGCCGGCGGTGGTCTCGATCAACCGCTTCTCGGCCGACACCGACGCGGAAATCGCGCTGGTCAAGGAAAAGTGCAAGGCGCTCGGGGTCGAAGCGTTGATGGCAGACCACTGGGCGATGGGAGGCGAGGGCGCGGCCGATGTCGCCAAGGCCGTCGTCAAGGTGATCGACGAGGGCAAGGGCAACCTCAAGCTGCTCTATCCCGACGAGATGCCGCTGTTCGACAAGGTGCGCACCATCGCCAAGGAGCTCTACCGCGCCGACGACGCCACGGCCGACAAGTCGGTGAAGGATCAGCTCAAGACTTGGGAAGAGATGGGCTTCGGCAAGCTGCCGGTGTGCATCGCCAAGACGCAGTATTCGTTCTCGACCAATCCGGACGCCAAGGGCGCGCCCACCGGCTTCTCGATTCCGGTGCGCGAGGTACGGCTCTCCGCCGGGGCCGAGTTCGTGGTGGCGATCTGCGGTGAGATCATGACCATGCCCGGCCTGCCAAAAGTGCCCTCGGCCGACGCGATCGACGTCAAGGACGGTAAAATCGTCGGCCTGTTCTAACGAAATTGTGTCGGGGCCGGGC
>JBAUHH010000570.1:0-1726 GCA_049680165.1 Pseudolabrys sp. | reverse complement strand
GTGTTCGCGCTCGCCAATCCGGAGGCGGCGATCCGCATCCTCTGGGAGGTCTATCCGCAGACCAAGGCGACCGGCAAGGACGAGGCGACCGCGCTGCGCGACGACCTCGCCACCTTGAAGGCGCGCGCTGCGAACTGGCCGCCGGAGGCGGGCGGGGTGAAGAAGTGGGGCGAGAACTCACTCGAGAACTACAACAAGTACGTCGACTTCCTGGTGGCTAACGGGGTGCTCAAGACCAGGATCGACGCCAAGGAATTGGTAACCAACGACCTGATCGACGACATCAACAAGTTCGATGCCGCCGACATCCAGAAGCAGGCCAAGGCGTACAAGTAGCCTCCGTCCGCAGCACAGTCCGTTCGTCCCCGCGCAAGCGGGGACCCAGGGCGTCAGGTTCGGCGCCAAAGGACTGGATCCCCGCTTTCGCGGGGATGAGCGGGAGTATCAGCGCTTCGCTTGGGTGCTCGATTGGCTACCGCGGGGCGGCCGCCTGACCGCAATCAATTGATGGGCGGCAGGCCGTGCTTCTCCCGCCACTTGGGGCCGGGGCCGCGCATGTAATGGCGCTCGGGCCGGTAGGGCGTGGCCATGTCGCGGGACATTTCCTGCCAGAAGGCCGCGAGGAACGGGCCGACCTGGTGCAGCGGACGGAACAGCAACGCTGCGGCTGATCCGGAAAACACGGCAATGGCGCGGCTCATGACGCTAACCCCACTCCTGAGCGGGCTTGATTGCCCGCTTCCCCTTGGTCGCGCGAACGCGGCGCCAGGTTCATGGGAAAGGATCGTGGCCCGGCAGGGGTTAAAAACGGGTTTGAAAACGGTGGGGCCGGGGCGTTTTTAGGATCAACCTTTCCAAATTTTTACCGCCGCTTCTTTCTGATCCCTCCCCTGCAAGGGGAGGGTCGATCCGAGCGCTGCGAGGATCGGGGTGGGGTTTGCTATCCAGCGTTCCGCGAATCCCCTGTCATCACCGGGCTTGTCCCGGTGATCTCGCTTAAGGACGCAGTGCCTTCCTAAGCGGGATGGCCGGGCCAAGAGGGCGGTTACGCCCGTCTTCGACGGGCCAAGCCCGGCCATGACAACTTCATGGCTTGCCGTCGGACGTTCCCGCCGTTACATCAACGGCGAATTCCCGGACATTGCGTAACGCAGCGTGGCTTTCGCGCGTGCTCGGCTTCGGGGAACAGCAAGGACTGAAATGAACGGCCGCCAATTCATCTACCACATGCAGGGCCTGACCAAGGTCTATCCGTCCGGCAAGAAGGTGCTGGAGAACATCAACCTGTCGTTCTACCCGGACGCCAAGATCGGCGTGCTCGGCGTTAACGGTTCCGGCAAGTCCACGCTGCTGCGCATCATGGCCGGCATCGACACCGAGTTCACCGGCGAGGGCTGGGTCGCCGAAGGCGCCCGCGTCGGCTACCTCGAGCAGGAGCCGCATCTCGATCCGTCGAAAACCGTCCGCGAGAACGTCATGGAGGGCGTCGCCGCCAAAAAAGCACTGCTCGAGCGCTACAACGAGATCGCGGCGAATTATTCCGACGAGACCGCCGACGAGATGGCGAAACTGCAGTACCAGATCGACTCGCAGAACCTGTGGGACCTCGATTCACAGGTCGATCTGGCGATGGACGCGCTGCGCTGCCCGCCCGACGACGCCGAGGTCACCAAATTGTCCGGCGGCGAGCGCCGCCGCGTCGCGCTCTGCAAGCTGCTGCTCGATC
>JBAUHH010000569.1:0-2554 GCA_049680165.1 Pseudolabrys sp. | reverse complement strand
CGTTGCGAGCGCGCAGCCTGAGCCTGTCGCGGAGCCGACGCGCGCGGCGGCGAACCATCGGCCCGCTCCGGTTCCTGTTGTTCATCGTGCCGAGCCCGTGTCCAGCAATGCGCCGCTGTCGCTTAGTCCGGACAGCAACGCCGGCACTTTGCCGCCGCCGCCGCCGCGCAACGTGTCGCGCGTCGCGTCCGTTCCGCGAGCCGAAGCGGCCCCCGCAGCGGCCAACCGTCCGGTCAAGCTTGCGCCTCCGCCCGTCGGCGCAGCGGCGGCAAGCGGAGCGCACGGCTATGCGGTGCAGGTGTCCTCGCAGCGAAGCGAGGCCGATGCGGAGTCCTCGTTCCGCGCCTTGCAGACCAAATATCCGCAGCAGCTCGGCGGACGTCAGCCGGTGATCCGCCGCGCCGACCTCGGCGCCAAGGGCGTCTACTATCGCGCGATGGTCGGGCCGTTCACGAATGGCAGCGAGGCGACGCAACTCTGCACGGCGCTCAAAACCGCCGGCGGAAGCTGCATCATCCAGAAGAATTAGCGGCCGAAAGCTTGCCCTTGGGTGAGGCGCGGGCTAATCCGCGCCGATGGCGGCGCGCGCATTCATTACCGGGCTGGCCGGCCCCACAATCACCCCCGACGAGCGTGCCTTCCTTCGCGAAGCGCAGCCATGGGGCCTGATCGTCTTCAAGCGCAATATCAGTTCGCCGGAACAAGTCGCTGCGCTGGTTGAGTCATTTCGCTCCGAACTAGGTGCCAAGGCACCCGTTCTGGTGGATCAGGAGGGCGGTCGGGTGCAGCGGCTCGGTCCGCCACACTGGCCACCCTATCCACCGGCTGCACGCTACGGCGCGCTCTACGACAAGGACCCGGCGGCGGGCCTGGAAGCGGCGCGGCTCGGCGCCCGGCTGATTGCGGCCGATCTCGCCGCGCTTGGCATCGACGTCGACTGCTTGCCGCTCGCCGACCTGCCGGTCCCGGGCAGCGATGCCGTGATCGGCGACCGCGCCTACGGAACCACGCCGGAGAAGGTCGCGGCGATTGCGGGCGCGGTCGCCAGGGGCCTGCAAAGCGGCGGCGTTTTGCCCGTGCTCAAGCACCTGCCGGGCCACGGCCGCGCCACTGCCGACAGCCACCAGCGCCTGCCGGTGGTCGATGCCGACCGCGCGACGCTCGAAGTCACCGATTTCGCCGCATTCCGGCCGCTCAACAGCCTGCCGCTCGGCATGACGGCCCACGTTGTGTTTTCGGCCATCGACCCCGTCGCACCCGCCACCACTTCCGTCACAATGGTGCGCGAAGTGATTCGCGGATTTATCGGCTTTTCGGGACTGCTGATGAGCGACGACATATCGATGAAGGCGCTGTCGGGGAGCATCGCGGAACGCACGCGCGCCGCCTTCGTGGCCGGCTGCGACGTCGTGCTTCACTGCAACGGCAACCTCAACGAAATGCAAGAGGTCGCCGCGCAAGCCCCGATACTAACGGGGGAAAGTGCCCGCCGCGTCGCCGCCGCTCTTGCGGCGCGCAAGGTCCCGGAGCAATTTGACGTCGGCGCCGCGCGCCAGCTTTTCACCAGGATGATGGCCGGGGAACCGGCCAACGGACCGAGCTCATGAGCCCCGAGGATTTCGAAACCACGCTCGGCGAGGAGCGCGCCAGCAGCGAGCCGGCCATGATGGTCGACGTCGAGGGCTTCGAAGGTCCGCTCGATCTGCTGCTCACGCTCGCGCGCCAGCAAAAAGTCGATCTCGCGAAAATCTCGATCCTCGCGCTCGCCGACCAGTATCTCGTTTTCATCGAAGCGGCGCGCAAGCTGCGGCTCGAGCTCGCGGCCGATTATCTGGTGATGGCGGCGTGGCTCGCCTACCTGAAGTCGCGCTTGCTGCTGCCGGAAACCGAACCGGGCGAGGGGCCGAGCGCGGAAGAAATGGCGCTGGCGCTGGCGCATCGGTTGAAGCGCCTGGAAGCGTTCCGCAATGTCGCCACGCAACTGATGGAGCGCCCGCAGCTCGACCGCGACGTGTTTGCGCGCGGCGATCCGGAGCCGATCGCCGAAATCAAGCAGCCGGAATGGTCGGCGACGCTTTACGATTTGCTCAGCGCCTACGCCGTGCAGCGCCGCCGCACCGCGATGTCGTTCGTGCGCGTGGCCAGACGCACCGTATGGTCGCTCGCCGAGGCGCGCGCTGCGCTCGACCGGATGATCGGGCAAAGCTCGGACTGGACGAGGCTCGACGAATATCTGATCGCCTACGTGGTGGAGCCTGCGCTCGCCGTCACGGCGATGGCGTCGTCGTTTGCTTCCGCGCTCGAACTGGTGCGCGACGGCAGCGCCGAGATTCATCAGAAGCAGGCGTATGCGCCGATCTATATGCGCAAGCGGGTCGGCGGGAATGGAAATGGAAGCGCACCTGATTTGGGCGCGCAAGGAAACGCATGAGGAGGCCGTATCCATGCCGAGTGTGGCCAAAAAGCTCGTGATTGTGCGCAGCGACGAGCCACAGTCCGAACAGGGCGGGCGGCCGGAAGAATTGCGGCTGCTCGAAGCGCTGCTGTTCGCGGC
>JBAUHH010000568.1:0-26932 GCA_049680165.1 Pseudolabrys sp. | reverse complement strand
TTACCCACCTGAGCGGTCAGGTTGCCGCACATGGCGTTCACGCTATCGGTCAAATCCTTCCAGGTGCCGGCGACGCCGGGCACGATGGCCTGGCCGCCGAGCTTGCCGTCGGTGCCTACTTCGCGCGCGACGCGCGTCACTTCCGACGCGAACGACCGCAGCTGGTCCACCATGGTGTTGATGGCTTCCTTGAGCTGAAGGATTTCGCCGCGCACGTCGACGGTGATTTTCTTGGAAAGGTCGCCGTTCGCCACCGCGATGGTCACGTCCGCGATGTTGCGGACCTGAGCGGTGAGGTTGGAGGCCATCGAGTTCACGCTGTCGGTCAGGTCCTTCCACACGCCGGTCACTTCCGGCACCTGCGCCTGGCCGCCGAGTTTGCCCTCGGTGCCGACTTCGCGCGCGACGCGCGTCACTTCGGAGGTGAACACCTCGAGCTGCTTGATCATCGTGTTGACGATGTTCGCCGAGCGCAGGAATTCGCCCTTGAGCGGGCGGCCGTCGATGTCGAGGTCGACGGTTTGCAGCAAGTCGCCTTGTGCCACGGCGGAGATCGCGCGCGTCACTTCAGTGGTCGGCCACACCAGGTCATCGATCAGGGTGTTGACCGAGCCTTCCATCTCGCCCCAGGCGCCGTTCGTCAGACCGAACTTCACGCGCTGCTTGGTCTTTCCTTCCTTGCCGACGCGCTGACCGACGCGCTGGAGCTGCTGCGCCATGCGCTCATTGGCCGCCACGATTTCATTGAAAGTGTCCGCGATCTTGCCTTCGATGCCGAGCCAGTTGCCGGGCATGCGGACCGAGAAATCTCCGACGCGCATCGCCTGTAGTGCGCTCAGCAAGGCTTGCGGCTGGAATGACGCCTCGCCGTTCATTTGTTCGAGGGTTGGCGGCGCGCCGCCGTTGGCGACTGCTGGCCCGACGACGTCAGTGCTCGACATTGTGTTTCTCCAATTCCGTCGGACTCATGTGCCGGCGGAATATGCTCCCCTTCAAAGATACGATGTGTGGCAAGGGAGAGGCAAAACGGAGTCGAGCGCGGACGCGTGCCGAATGTTCCAAGCGGAACCGTTCCGGCAAGCTGCAAGGCGTCGATTCATTCTGGAACTTTCCCCCCAAGCGAACGATGACCGCTCCTATATAGGCCGGTCCCCCGCGGACCGACCACAGCCCTACGCCTCAACGCCGCTTTTCCAGACGGGTTCCAGCTGGAGGTAAAATTTTTTGCAGGGCGGGCCGCAGTTTAATGCTGTAAAAATTGTTTAATTATATCATATGCTTAGTCTTATCGACCATAGGTCGAGGCCGCGACCTCAGCCGTGATATTGCCCTCTGATAGGTCAGCCGCGATCTTCCCGCGCTCGCGGGATTTTGGGTCGCCGATGCCGGCGCCGCCTGGGGTCAGCACCACCAGCCGTTCGGAAGGCGGAATTTCCTGGAAACCCTTGCCGCGCATCTTCTTGCCGGACTTGAGCCCGATGTAGCCGGCGGCGCCGTCCTTGCCACCGTCACGCCCTCGTGCCGGATGATCGATGCGGTCAAACGCCGCGAGGATCTCGAAGGTCGCGCCGATGCCGCTGCCGACCTCGATGATCTGTCCGAGCCCGCCGCGCGTCCGCCCGGCACCGCCTGAATCTGGCCGCAACTCCTTGCGCCAGAAGATCAGCGGCGTTTCGGTCTCTGCGATCTCGATCGGCGTGCCGCGCACGCCCGACGGATAGGCGGTCGCCGACAGGCCGTCCTTGTCGAAGCGCGCGCCGGTGCCGCCGTTCGACGTGACCGCCATCGAGAACCCGTAATTGCGCCCGCTGCCACTTTGCGTTTCGCCGCGCACGATCAGATTCCACAAGCACGAGGTGCCTTCGGCCGGGACGCGCTCCGGAATGATCTGGCGCAGGCAGCCGAACACGACGTCGGGCAGCATCTGTCCGACCACGTGGCGGATCGCGACTGGCGCCGGCTTCGGCGCATTGAGGATGCAGCCCGCCGGTGCCGACACGGTCAGCGGGGCGAGCGAGCCGGCATTGTTCGGAATGTGCGAGGCGACCACGCAGCCGAGGCCAAACACGGTGTATGCCGTCGTGTATGCGTGCGGCACGTTGATCCCGTAACGCGAGGCGGGTGAGGTACCCTCATAGTCGACGTGGATGCCGCTCTCCGACACGCTAACCGCGGCGGCAAGGTCGATCGGCGCATCATAGCCGTCGACGCGCATGACGTTGCGCCACGTGCCCTTGGGCAGTTTCGCGATCTCCGCCATCACCGCGTCGTACGAGCGGCCGCAGATGTAATCGGCAAGTGTGTCGAGACTTGCAATGCCGAACTCGTCCATCATTTCATTGAGACGCCGCGCACCGACATCGTTGCAAGCCGCAAGAGAATAAGTGTCGCCCTCGGTGTCGATTGGGAGCCGCGTATTGGCGCGGATCATCGCCATCAACGTCTCGTTCACCTTGCCCTGGTCGATCAGCTTGAGCATCGGGATCGACAGGCCTTCCATGAACACGTCGGTGCCATCCGGGCCGAAGCCGATGCCGCCGATATCCATCAGATGGCTGGTGCAGGAGAACAGGGCGACCGGCCTGCCATTGCGGAACGCCGGCGTGGTCACGACGAAATCATTGAGATGGCCGGTGCCCATCCACGGATCGTTGGTGATGTACGCGTCGCCTTCCTTCATCGTCTCTATGGGGAAGTGGCGGATGAAGTGCTTGACCGATTCCGCCATCGAGTTGACATGGCCCGGTGTGCCGGTGACCGCCTGCGCCAGCATGCGGCCTTTGAGGTCGAAGATGCCGGCAGAGAGATCGCCGCATTCGCGCACGATCGGCGAGAAGGCGGTGCGGATCAGCACCTGCGCCTGTTCCTCGACCACCGCGATCAGGCGGTTCCACATGATCTGGAGATCGATCAGTTCTTTCGCGCTTTGCGTCATGTCAGGCCGCCTTGCGATTCATGATGATGCACCCGGCGTGATCGATATGCGCGTCGAAATTCACCGAGACAAAAGTCGAGGTCTCGTCCTCGGCGATGATTGCGGGGCCGGGGACCAGCGCGCCCGGCTCGATTTCCTCGCGGCGGTAAAGCGATACGTCGACCGCCGCGCCGGCGCGACCATCAAAAACTTTCCGCGTGCCGGACGGCTTCGCTGCCGCTTTCGGCGTAATCGCCGCCGACCGCTGCGGACGATGCGCTGCGGTGCTTACCAGCACCGACCAGGTGAGGACCTCGATCGCCGCGCCGGGAATTGGGCGCGCGAAGAGTGCCGCGTATTCGCGCTCGAACGCGGTGCGCAGCGCGGCAGCGCCGTCAGCGGTCATGGCGCCGTCCGGCAGTGTCACCGTGATTTCGTGGCCTTGCCCGACATAACGCATGTAAGCGCGCCGCCGCTCGGTAACGGGCGCGCCGCGTGCGCCCGGCTCGACCAGCGCGCGGGCTTCTGCCGACATCCGGGCGAGCAATTCAGAAATTGAGGCTGCGTCGAAGGCGTCGAGCCGCATGTGGCGGCTGCGCACCAGTTCGTAGGATACCGGCGCGGCGAGAAATCCGATCGCCGAGCCGACGCCGGCATTCGGCGGCACCACAACGCGGGCGACGCCGATCTTTTCGGCAACGCGCGCGGCATGCAGCGGCGCGGCGCCCCCAAACGCGATCAACGTGTGCTGGGCGGCCGATACACCGCGCTCGACCGCGTGCACGCGCGCGGCGCTCGCCATGTTCTCACACACCATTTCGTGCACCGCGTAGGCCGCGGTTTCAGGCGCTAGATCGAGCGGTTTGCCGACGTCTTGGGCAAGCGCGCTGCGTGATAGGTCCGGATCGAGCCGGATAGTGCCGCCGGCAAAACGCTGCGGGTCGATCAGGCCAAGCGTTACGTCGGCGTCGGTCACGGTCGGATGCGTGCCGCCACGTCCGTAGCAGGCTGGGCCGGGCTCGGAGCCTGCGCTTTCCGGGCCGACGGTAACGCGCTTGAGCGCGTCGATTTTCGCGAGCGAGCCGCCGCCGGCGCCGATCTCGACCATCTCGATCACCGGCGCGCGCACCGGCAGCCCGCTGCCCTTCATGAAGCGCGCAGCACGGTCGACCTCGAACACGCGCGTGGTGTTCGGCTCGCCTTTCTCGATCAGGCTGATCTTGGCGGTGGTGCCGCCCATGTCGAACGACAGCACCTTGTCCTCGCCGAGTTGCGCCGCCATCTGCGCAGCAAAGATTGCACCGCCGGCAGGGCCGGATTCGACCAGCCGCACCGGAAAACGGCGCGCGGTGTCGATTGATGTCAGGCCGCCGCCCGAGGTGACGAGATAAATCGCGCCGCGGAATTGCTGGGTCTGCAACGCCTCGGCCATGCGTGCGAGGTAACCGTCCATCAGCGGCTGCACGTAGGCATTGGCGATAGCGGTCGAGGTGCGCTCGTATTCGCGCACTTCCGGGCAGACTTCGCAGGAAAGCGTGATCCACAGCTCCGGCAGCGCGGCTTTCAGTACGGCAGCGGCGCGCTGCTCGTGCGCCGGATTGGCGTAGGAATGAAGAAAGGCAAAGGCAACGCTTTCGACGCCGGCTTCGCGCAAAGGCGTGGCGAGCCTGTTCACGGCGCTCTCGTCGAGCGGCACGCGCACCTCGCCATGCACGTCCACCCGCTCCGGCACGGTGAAGCGCAGCGCGCGCGGCACCAGCGGCTTCGGCTTTTCGATCGAGAGGTCATACTGGTCGTAGCGGCTCTCGGTGCCGATCTCGACCACGTCGCGGAAACCGTCGGTGGCGATCAGCGCGGTCCTGGCGCCGCGGCGCTCGATGATGGCATTGGTCGCGAGCGTGGTGCCGTGCACGAACACATCGATGTCGGAAACGTGCAGCCTGGCGTCGTCGAGCACCAACCGCATGCCGTCGAGCACGCCTTCTTCCGGCCGCGCCTGCGTTGTGAGCACCTTGCGGGTGAGGTGGCGGCCATCGCGCTCCAGCACAATGTCAGTGAAGGTGCCGCCGATATCGACCGCGAGCCGGATGCCGGAGTCTTGCACCATCGTTCAACCCGCCTTCAGCGAGAAGCCGCCGTCCACCACCAGGGACTGACCGGTGATGAAATCGGCTTCCGAGGAGGAGAGGAATAGAATGGCGTTGGCGATTTCCTCCGGCTTGCCGAAGCGGCGGAAATAAGTGCCGGCCAGCATGCCGGCCCGGACTTCTTCCGGCAGCGACTTTAGCAGATCGGTCTCGGTGTTGCCGGGCACGACCACGTTGACGTTGATGTTGGGCGCAAGCTGCTTGGCGAGCGTCTTGGTGAGACTGATGACGGCGGCCTTCGAGGCCGAATAATCCATCACCGGCTCGCGCCCGAGATGCTCGAGCCCGCGCACCGACGAAATGTTGACGATCTTGCCGCTCTTGGCCGCGACCATGTGCCGGGCGGCGGCCTGCGCCATCAGAAACGTGCCGATGAGATTGACGCGCAGCGTCTCGTTCCAGTCCTCGACGGTCTTGTCGGGGAAGGGGCGTCCGATGCCGATGCCGGCATTGTTCACCAGAATATCGATACGGCCCATGCGTTTGACGAAGTCATCGACGCAACGGGCAGCATCGTCCTTGTTGCCGACGTCGCCGGCAAACGTTTCGATCGTCAGTTTCTCCCCGGCAGTCGATTGTTTCATGGCGGCGAGATTTTTCTCGCTCTTGCCCATGATGCCGACGCGCGCGCCCTCGCGCGCAAACCGCAACGCGGTGGCCGCGCCGATGCCGCGGCTGCCGCCGGTGATCAGCGCGCATTTTCCGTCAAGCCGACCCACGTCCGTCACTCCTTGCTTGCGCCGAGATCGCTCAGGCTTTCGGCCAGCTTGGCTTCGATGAAATCCATGTGTGCGATGATCGCTGCCTTGGCGCGCTCCGGCGCGCGCTCGCGCACGGCATCGTAGATGTCGACGTGGTGCTGCCAGATCGTTTTCTGCTCTTCGCTGTTCGGAATGTAGCGCTTGAGGCGGTAAAACGCTGAGAAGCTTTCGCGCAAGATATCCATGATGCGCACGGCAAGCGGATTGCCGGTTGCGGCGGCGAGCGCCTTGTGGAAGCCGATATCGTTTTCCTCCCAGGCGTCGTCGGTGACGTCGAGGTCGCGCATGGCGTCGAGCCGCGATTTGAGCGCGCTTAAATGCGACTTGCTGCCGACCTTGGCGGCCTGGCTTGCGCACCAGCCCTCCAGCGCGCGGCGGATCTCGAAGAACTCGCCGACCCGGTGGGCTTCAATTTTAATCAGGTCCATCAGCGGCCTGTCGGGAGCCACCTGCGGCGTACGCGATACGACGAAGCTACCGGCGCCGTGGCGCACTTCCACCAGCCCGACCAGTTCGGCGCGATAGATCGCCTCGCGGATGGTTTGCCGGCTGGTATTGAAGATGGTGGTGAGCTCGCGCTCCGCCGGCAGCCTGCCACCGGGCGGAAACCGTCCAGCGTGAATGAATTTTGAAATCTGCTCGAACACCTGATCGGATTTCCGCCCGCTCTTGAGCGGCGAGAATGGCCCCGAAGCCGCGGAACGTCGCGCAACGGAACTCTGCGCCTTCGTCATCGCTTCGTCTCCATCGTTAGGGTGTCGCGCTCCGCGTGTTGATGCCGAGATAAATTTCCTGCACCTGTTCGTTCTCTTCAAGCTCGGAAGCCTTGCCCTCGAGCGCAATGCGCCCGGTCTGCAGCACGTAAGCGTAGTCAGCGATGCCAAGGGCGAGCGGGATCGACTGCTCGGCCAGCAGCAGCGTCAATCCTTCTTTATGCAGACGATGCAACGTCTCATACAGCGCCTCGACCACGGCCGGCGCAAGGCCGAGGCTCGGCTCGTCGAGCATCAGCAATTTCGGCTCGCTCATCAATGCGCGGCCGAGCGCCAGCATCTGCCGCTCGCCGCCCGACAGCGTGCCGGCGAGCTGCCGCCGCCGCTCCGCGAGGCGTGGGAACATGGCATAGACGCGCTCGAATAGCGGCTCGATGCGCGATTGATCGGCGAGCGCGGTCGCGCCGAGACGCAAGTTCTGCTCGACGGTTTGCGACACGAACAGCCGCCAGCCTTCCGGCGACAGCGCGAGGCCCTTGCTCACGATGTCGTAAGCCGGTTGGCCCGAGATCGCTTCGCCGCGCCATTCGATGCGCCCCTGCGAGGGCTGCACCAGCCCGGCGATGGCGTTGAGGGTCGTCGTCTTGCCGGCGCCGTTGGAGCCGAGGAGGGCGACGATCTTGCCGGCGTCGACTTTAAGTGAAATGTCCGCGACGCCGACCAGGTCGCCGTACCGCACTTCGAGATGGTCGATTTTCAGGTCCACGCAACTAATCCCGGCGCTTGCGATGGCCGTGCCCAAGGTAAGCGGTGATGACCCGCTCGTCCTTGACGACGTCTTCAGGTTTGCCGCTGGCGATCACGTGGCCCTGGTTGAACACCAGCACGCGCCGCGTCAGCGTCATGATCACTTCCATGATGTGCTCGACGATCACGATGGTGATGCCCATCTCGTGGATGCGCCGCACCAGCGCGATCGCCGCCTGCAATTCGGATGGCGTCAGACCGGCAAGCGATTCATCGAGCAGCATCATCCGCGGATCGGTGGCGAGCACGCGCGCGATTTCGAGCCGCTTGCGCCCCGGCGTGCCGAGAGAACGCGCCCATTGATCGGTTTGCGCTTTCAGACCGGTCAACTCGATGATCTTGCGGGCATGATCGCGCGCGTCGTTGCGATGCGGATGACGCAGGAAGGCGCCGACCATGACGTTGTCGAGCACGGTCATGCTCTCGAACGTGGCGGGCACCTGGAACGTGCGGCCGATGCCGAGCAGCGCGTGCGCTTCGGGGGTGGCGTTCGTGACGTCTTCGGCCGCGAAAGCGATCCGGCCGCCGGTCGGCATCGTGTCGCCGACAAGACAGTTGAAGAACGTCGATTTGCCGGCGCCATTGGGACCGATCAAGCCGATCAACTCGCCTTCATCGACGGCGAGATTGGCGTCGGACACAGCGCGGAAGCTCCCGAACGCCTTGGAGACGTTTTGCGCTTCAAGCAGCATTGCTGCGTCTCCAGCGTTGCGGCGCAATGCGGTCCCACAGGTCGAACAATCCGCCCGGCTCGAAGCGTGCGATCACGACGATGATCCCGCCGTAGAGGATGTAGGTGAGGCCCGAGCCGCCGCCACCGAACCAGGTGTTGGTCGCCGTTTGCAGTGGAATGAGGATGAGCGCGCCAACCAGCGGGCCGTAGAGCGTGCCGGCGCCGCCGAGCGCGGCGATGATCACCATCTGCACGGAGACCAGAATGCCGAAGCCGCTTTCGGGGTCGATGAAGCCGGTCTTGACCGAGTAAAGCGAGCCCGCGATCGAGGTGAACGTGGCGCTGAGCACGAGCGCCTTGATCTTGGTCTGCCGCACCGGAACGCCGAGGCTGCGCGCGGCGCGCTCGTTGGCCTTGATCGCGCCGAGATAGTAGCCGAAGCGGCGGCGCTGCATCTGGTAAGTGACGTACAGCAGCACCGCCAGCACGACGAGGAAGATGTAATAGTAGGGGAGTTCCCCGCGGAACGTCAGATCCCACCAACCGCGTGCGGTGGCGGGCCCCTGCAATCCGATGGCGGCACCGACGAGATCCCAGGTGCCGGTGAAGATGCGGATCAGCTCGGCGACGGCAATGGTCGCCATGCTGAAATAGTGTCCGGTCAGCCGGAAGGTCGGCATGCCGATGACGATGGCGAGCAGGATACTGAGCGCGATGCCGATGGGAATGCCGGCCATCGGGGACCATCCGAACAATTGATAGAACAACAGCGGCGTGTAAGCCCCGAAGCCGTAGAACATGCTGTGGCCGACCGACACCTGACCGGCATAGCCGCCGACGATATTCCAGGCGGACGCGGAAATCGCGGCGAGCAGGAACGTCACGCCGATGTCGCGATAAAACGCGTCAGAAAAAACAAGCGGATAAACCAGCAAGCACACTGCAAGCACGAGCACACTCGGCCGGGGCAAGTATTTGCTCACGCTTTACCCATCAGTCCTTGTGGCCGCAGCCAGAGCAGCGCCACGAACAACCCGTAAACGACGATGTCCTTGTAGATCGGCCCGAGCCAGAACGCGGAAATGGCCTGGATCAATCCGACGATCAAGCCGGCATACATCGCGCCGGGAACGCTGCCGAAGCCGCCGAGTGCGACCACAACGAAGGCCGTCAAGCCGAAGGTCTCGCCGACCGACGGCGACCACGGATAAGAGGTTGCCATCAGCGCGCCCGCGATGCCCGCGGCGCCCGCCGACAATCCCCAGGCAAGAGCCTGCATGCGATTGGGCCTGATGCCCATCAACATCGCGGCGTTACGATCTTCGGAGACCGCGAGCAATTTGCTGCCGACAGTGGTGCGGGTCAGAAGAAAGTGCAGCCCAAGCGTCAGGACGATGGCGATGACGCCGGCGACAAGCTGCGCGATCGGCAGGAATATGCCCGCAATATTGATCGTGCCGGACAGCGAGTTTTCCGGCAGCGACACAAAGTTCGCCGAGAAAATCCAGAACGCAGTGTAACGAAGTAGAAGTGCCAGTCCGAACGTGGAGAGAATTTGCGCCAGCATCGGTCCGCGCATCACATGCCGGATAAGTCCTGCGTAGATAATGACGCCGAGTACGAACAGCGCCACCGCGGCGGCGAGGCCGAACACCGCCGGTCCGCCGCCGATCCACACGACGACGAGAAGCGCCGCATACATGCCGAGCATGACGAATTCGCCATGGGCGAAATTGATGAAATTCATCATCCCCCAGATCAACGTGAGACCCGAGGAGAACAGCGCGTAGATGGCCCCCAAAAGGAGGCCACCTACGATCACCTGCAACAGCAGCATTGATGACTACTTTGCCCACCCAGCCATCGGCCATTGTAGTTTGGCGTCGGCAGCTTTGTCAGGCCACACCAGGTCATATTTTTTGCCGTGCAGCTGGATTAGATAGGTCGCGGCAAGAATGTTCTGCCCGGTGTTGTCGAACTTGACGCCCTGATAGCCCATCATCAGCTGGTCGGGCTTGAGGTCGGTCTGCGTCAACGCGACGCGGATCTTCTCCGGATCGGTCGACCCGGCGCGATTGATTGCATCGGCGAGCGCGAAGAAGCTTTGCATGTTGCGCGCGCTGGTGTCGTCGAGATCGCGGCCGGTCTTGGCCTTGTACATTTCGTTGATCTTGTAGGTCGTCGAGCCCGGCTTGCCGATGACCCAGGCGCTGCGGTTCATCACGCCTTGCGCGACGTCTGCAACCGCCGGGATGAAAGAGGGATCGGAGAATCCGCTGTCGTCGCCGATCACCATCGGCGGCTTGTAGTCGAGGTTCTTCATCGTCTTCATGTAGAGGATGGAATCGGCCGTGTAGCTGATGAAGATCACGACGTCCGGGCTTTTCTCCTTGAGTTGAAGAACCTGCGCCGAGACGTCGGTCGAGCTCGCGCTGTAAGGAATGCGGATCGCGACCGGAATGTTCGCTTTCTTGGCTTCTTCGATGACCGACTCGGCAACCGATGTGCCGTAGTCGGTATTTTCATTGACGATCGCGATTGAGCCGATCTTCTTGCCCTCCTTCTTCATGTCGGCAAAGAAGCGCATGTAGGTGCGCGCGTAATCGCTCGCGATCGGCGTACCGCGGAACACCCATTTGAAGCCGCGGCCGGTGATGTTGAGCGCCGCCGATTCACCGACCATGAATGGAATGCCGTGGCGTTCGGCGACCGCTGTCGCGGTAAAGCTGCACGACGATTGATAAGCGCCGAACAGGACGTTCACCTTGTCCTGCGTGATCAAACGTGTCGCGAGCTGCTGGGCGAGTGATGGATTGCCTTGATGGTCGGTGAACACGAGCTCGAGCTTGGCGCCACCGAGATTCGGCAGGCCTGCGCCCTTGGCAAGCGGGAGATTGCCCAATTCCGGATGCGCATTGTTGATGATGTCGGCGGCGACTTCTGCCGCCGCTTTGGACGCTTGTCCGGCGGCGCCGGCATTGCCGGTGAGGGGCCAGATGATTCCGATTTTGACCGCGTCCGCCGCGGCAGCAGGGTTAGCGGCATAGAGCACGGCCGCAGCCGTGGCGGCCGCGGCAGAAAGCAACCATGATCTTTTCATGTCGTCCTCCCGTCCCAATGTTGGGTAATTTTTGTTGGATGATTTTTATCTCGGCAACCGGCTCGCGTATCCGGCATTGTGTCGTAATGCGGCCTCCACTAACGTGGTAAGAGGTCTGACCACGTTAGGTAGCGTGGCGAAACCTGTCAATTGCGCGACGGCGCACAAGAGCGCCGCGCACACGGCAAAGGCGAGGAGGAGCGGGTGGCGAACCACTACGACGTAACGATCATTACCGTGCGACCGGGCACGCATCCGAAGGCGCTGCCGCTCATCAAGGAAAGTCTGTCGAACGCGCCGAACTTGTTGGCGTGCTGGTATACCGACATCGGCGCGCTCAATCAGATCATGATCATCCGCAGCATCGCGGATGTGGCCGCCAATCTCGACGCGCGCGCTCAGGTTCTCGCCTCTGGCAATCCGTTCGGCATCGGCGAACTGATTACCAATATGGCGATGGACACCTACACGGCGCTTGATTTTCTCCCCGCCATGCAGCCGGGCGAACTCGGCCCGTTTTACGAAGTGCGCACCTATGTGCTCAAGCCGGATGGCCTGACGCCGACCGCCGAGCTTTGGCGCAAAGCCGTGCCTGGCCGCGCCAAGATTTCACCGTTGCTCACCGCCATGGTGTCTGCGACCGGAACGGTCGCGCGCTTCATGCACATCTGGCCATACAAGACGCTCGATGAGCGCGCACGTCTGCGCGCAAAGTCGGTCGAGGAAAAGGTCTGGCCGCCCCCGGGCGGACCCGGCCACCTCGCGGTCATGCACAACGACATTTACATGCCGGCGCCATTCTCGCCTCTGCGCTGATCGGACTTACGCCGACAGCCGAAGGGCCGCTTCGCGCGCGGCCTCTTCCATCGTCGTGAACACGGCGCCTTCCGCTGAAAGCTTGGTCACGAGGTCTTCCAGCGCCAGCATGCGGTAGCCGCGGCCGATCACGTAAGGGTGCATGGTGTAGGTCAGCACGCCCCAATCGACGGACTTCTTCATGTAGAGGAATTCATCGAGCCAGTTCTGCAACACCGCGCGCGCCGATTGCAGGCCGGGCGTGACCGCCGAGGCCGTGCGCATGAATTCGAAATGCGGATGATCGTCGAGCGACCAGCTGATCGGCATCTCGATCAACTCAGTCGGCTCGCCGAAATGAAAGGCCTCGCCCAGTTTCGCACTATCGCCGCGGCGCGCGCGATAGGGTGCGTAGTCCGCGCCCATCAGGCTCGAGTCGTAACGGAAACCGTGCTTGATCAGCAATTCGATGGTGTGCTCGCTCAAATCCCATGACGGCGAGCGATAGCCCCGCGCCTTGCGGCCCGTGAGGCGGGCAATCGCGTCATTGGCGCGCACCAGGTCGGCTTCCTCCTCGGCGCGGCTTTGCGTCGCCGGCGGAATATGCGCCCAACTGTGGTGGCCGATCTCGTGGCCGCCGGCGACGACGGCCTCGCATTCGCGCGGCCAGCTTTCGATGGTGAAGCCGGGAATGAACCAGGTCGTGGCGATGCCGCGGCTTTTCAGGAAATCGAGAATGCGGCGCGACGCCCTGGCGCCGAATTCGCCGCGCGACAGCGGCGTCGGCGTCGTCATACCGCGCGCGATGAATCCGGATTGGGTATCGAAATCGAAGGTGAGGCAGACGATGTGACGGGGCACGGATTTCACCTCGCATGCCCCGCCGGGAGACAGAGCTTGATCGCCGCATTATAGAAAGGTCATGGCGGTCAAGGAAATCGGCATCATCGTCAACGGCGCGACCGGGCGCATCGGCTCGACCCAGCATCTCGCGCATGCGCTGGCGCCGATGCGCGCCGAGGGCGGGCTTTCTGCCGGCAATGACCGCATCATGCCGAGGCTCATGCTCGTGGGGCGCGACGAGGATAGGCTTGCTGGCGTCGCGCGTACGCACGGCATCGACGACTGGTCCACCGATCTCGACGCCGCGCTGGCAAAGCCGGACTTCCCAATTTTCTTCGATGCGGCTGCCACGAAGCAACGCGTGCCGACGCTGACCAAGGCGATCACCGCCGGCAAGCACATCTACAGCGAGAAGCCGGTGGCGCCGACGGTGGCCGAAGGCCTCGCGCTGTTACGCAGTGCCAAAGAGCGCGGACTCAGGGCTGGCGCGGTCGAGGACAAGATCAATCTGCCGGGCCTGCAAAAGCTGGCGCAGCTTGCGCGCGATAATTTCTTCGGACGCGTCACCGGCTTCCGGCTCGATTTCGGCTGGTGGGTTTTCGATGGCATCGAAGCGCCGAGCCAGCGGCCGAGCTGGAATTACCGCAGCGGCGGCGGAGGCGGGCTCACGCTCGATATGTATCCGCACTGGCGCTACATGCTCGAAGGCATCGTCGGCCGCATCAAGCGCGTGGTGACGTCGGCCTCGACCGCGATCCCCGAGCGCGCCGATGAAAAAGGCGAGCGTTTCGCGGTCGACGTCGACGACCGCTCGATCACGCTCACCGAACTCGAAGGTGGCGCGGCCGGAACGATCATCTGCTCCTGGGCGACGCGCGTGCGCCGCGACGACCTGATGACCTTGCAGGTGGATGGTACGGGTGGATCGGCCGTCGCCGGATTGCATCGTTGCTGGGTGCAGGGCAGAGCCGACACGCCGACGGTCCGCCATTTCAATCCGGATGCCGATATCGGCGCCGACTATCGCGCGGGCTGGCAAGAGTTCGCCGGCGACATCCGGAAAACGAATCCCTATCGTGTCGGCTGGGAGGATTTCCTGCGGCACGTAACGACCGGCGCGCCGCTGCGTTGCGACTTCGCGGCCGGCATCCGCGACGTGCAATTCGCCGAAGCGTGCCGTCAAAGCGCCGCGAGCAAAAAGTGGGTGGACATCGATGACCTCGACCATTAGCCGCGCCGCAATCGTGACCGGCGCGTCGACCGGCCTCGGTTACGCCATCGCCTGCGCGCTGGCGCGTGAGGGCTACGATCTCGCCGTTGCCGATCTCGACGTGGCCATGTTCGATGCGCTGCTGCGTGAGCCGGTGATGCAGGGCCGCAAGGTCGTTACGGTCAAACTCGATTTGCGGTCCGAGAGCGACATCGCGCAAGCCTTTGCGACGGCCGCCGAGGCGCTCGGCGCGGTCGGCCTGCTCGTCAACAATGCTGGCCGCGCGCTGATCAAGCCGGCGGGCGAGGTGACCTGGGCGGATTGGGACGATGTCATCAACATCAATCTAAAGGGCGCATATTTCCTGTCGCAGAAATTCGCCGCGCATTGCATCGCGCGCAAGCAAGCCGGTTGCATCGTCAGCATCGCCTCGACCCACGGCATCACTGGGCTTGCCGGCCGTTCGGTCTACGGCATCTCGAAGGCGGGATTGATCCAGATGAGCCGGATGCTGGCGATCGAATGGGCGGCGCAGAACATCCGCGTCAATGCCATCGCGCCGGCGACCGCGCTGACGCCGTCACGCCAGCGGTTGCTGGATGAAGCGGCGCGCGAACGCATGCTGGCGCGCATCCCGAGCGGGCGCTTCATCACGCCGGAGGAAATCGCCGCAGCCGTTTGCTATCTGGCAAGCCTGGGCGCGGCCTCGATCACCGGCCACACGCTCACGCTCGACGGCGGATTGACCGCGCTCTAGTTGCGGTAGTTCGCGTCCGCTGCGTCGAGGATGCGCAAGTAGGCAGGCCAGTCGGCCGAACCGCGACCGCTGTCGTGATGCTCGTACTGCTTGGCGGTTTTCTCGCAGACCTCGGCCGGGATTTCGACCAGCTTCTCGCCGGTTGCTTCCATCATCAGCTGGATCTTCGCGGCCTCGATCAGCGACTTCATCAGCACAAAAGCTTCGCGCGCGGTCTTGCCGACCGTGAGCAGGCCGTGGTTGCGCATGATCAACGCGCGGTTCTTGCCCAGGTCCTTGTTGATGCGCGCGCGCTCCTCGAAATCCTCGGTGATGCCCTCATAGCCGTGATAGCCGACACGGTTGTAAAAACGGATCGCGGCCTGTGACACCATGCGCAGCCCGCCTTGCAGGCCGGAAATCGCCATGCCGAGCTCGGTGTGAACGTGCACGGCGCAATTCACGTCCGTGCGGTTCGCCAGCACGCCGCCGTGCAGCGTGAAGCCGGGCCGGTTGACGCCGGCGGACTCGTCGAGGTCGGAGTCCATGTCCACCTTCACTAGGTTGGACGCGGTGACCTCGGTGTAGAGCAGCTCATGCCGCTTCATGAGGAACTTGCGGTCCTCGCCCGGCACGCGCATCGAGGAATGATTGTAGATGACGTCATCCCATCCGTTGCGCGCGATCAGCCGGTAGACGGCAGCCAGGTCGGTGCGCGCCTGCCACTCTCCCGGCGACATTCCGGCTGGCGCCGCTTTCGACGGCATGGTCTGGATATTCATGGGTCTTCTCCCCGCAAATGCTTGAGCAAATCTATCACGCCACGTTCGGCGGCCACAGCCCCTATTCGGTCAGGCACAGGCCTCGGTCGGGCGCGAAAGCGAGGTACACTTTCTGCTGCGGCGCAAGCTGGACAAAATGATCGATCTGCACGCCGACTTCATGCGCGCCGACTCGTACATTGCATTCCAGGAAATTGCCCAGATAGATGGTGTCGATGACCTCGCCCTCGATCAGATTGCCGTCGCTCACCGCCGGCGCCTCCAGATGGACGGTGATGTCTTCCGGGCGCAGGCTGAGGATCGTGCGCTGGCCTGCTGCCGCACCGTCAGCGCCGATGGCTTTGAGCCGTAGCGGGGCGCGGCCTTGGCCGAGCGGGATTTCGATGTCGCAGATGTCCCCGCTGCGGCCGAGCAGGGTGCCTTCCATCAGATTTGCGGCGCCGATGAAATTCGCCACAAATGTATTCGCCGGCCGCACGTAGATGTCATGCGGATCGCCGATCTGCTGGATCACGCCCTTGTCCATGACGACCACGCGGTCGCTCATCACCAGCGCCTCGGTTTGGTCGTGGGTGACGTAGATCGAGGTAATGCCGACCTCACGCTGCAAGCGGACCAGCTCGACGCGCATCTGCTCGCGCAGTTTGGCGTCGAGGTTGGAGAGCGGCTCGTCGAACAGAATGACCTGAGGCTCATAGACGATCGCGCGCGCCAGCGCGACGCGCTGACGCTGACCACCGGAAAGCTTGGTGGCGTAGCGATCGGCGAGAGGCGCGAGGCCGACCAACTCGAGCGCCTGCATCGTTCGCTTCTTCACGATGTCGCTTGCCGCGTGCCGCACGCGCAGGCCGTAGGCGACATTGTCGAACACGGTCATGTGCGGCCACACCGCGTAGCTCTGAAACACCATGCCGATGTTGCGGTCTTCCGGATTGAGATAGACGCCGTTGGCGGGCGATGCGACGACGTCGCCGCCGATGCGGATTTCGCCGGCGTCGGGCCGCTCGAGTCCGGCGATGCAGCGCAGCGTCGTGGTCTTGCCGCAGCCGGACGGGCCGAGCAGGGTGACGAACTCGCCTTGTGCGACCGACAAGCTGACGTCGTTTACCGCCAGTTCAGAACCGAAATTCTTGCTCAGGTGCTCAAGCTCGACCATGGGCGCGGTCATGGCTGCACCGCCAGCGAGTGTTCGGGATCGAGGCGCAGATAGACCTTTTCGCCTTTGCGCAGGCGCGCGCGCGGATGCGCGAGCACCTTCCACTCGTAGTCGCCGGACCGCACGCGGCAGTCCACGTAGTTGCCGAGGAAGATCGCCTGCAACACTTCGCCTTCCAGGCACGACTCGCTGTGCTCGCGCCGGGCCTGCACGTTCTCCGGCCGCACCGACAGCACCGCCTGCTCACCCTGCACAACGCCGGGTCCGATCCGGCACGGCACCTGGAGCGCGCGGCCGCCGTGCGCGATCTCGATTTCGCCGCGGCCGGAGCCGTTGATCTTGGTCACGCGGCCGTTGAGCAGGTTGGCGACGCCGATGAAGTTGCTGACATAGGCATTCACCGGCCGCGCGTAGATTTCGTGCGGATTGCCTTTTTGCTGGATGCGGCCCTTGCTCATCACGATGATCTCGTCGCTCATCACCAGTGCTTCGGCCTGGTCGTGCGTGACATAGATCGAGGTGATGCCGATTTCGCTCTGGATGCGCTTGAGCTCGACCCGCATTTGCTCGCGCAGCTTGAGATCGAGGTTTGACAGCGGCTCGTCGAACAGCAAAAGCCGTGGCCTCGACACAATCGCGCGCGCCAGCGCCGCGCGTTGCTGCTGACCCCCCGACAATTGCGTCGCGAGCTTGTTCGCCATCTCGGTAAGCCCGACGAGTTGCAGCACATCGGCGACACGCGCATCGATCTCCGCGCGCGCGACATGCCGGATTTCGAGCGGGTAGGCGACGTTCTGCGCCACGGTCATGTGCGGCCAGATGGCATAGCTCTGGAACACCATGCCGATGTCGCGCTTTTCCGGCGGCATGAAGATGCCGTTTGCCGGCGCGGTATAGACAACCCCGCCGACACGAATGTGCCCGGCGTCGATGCCGTGCAGGCCGGCGATGCTCATCAGCGTGGTCGTCTTGCCGCAGCCGGAGGGGCCGAGCAAAGTGAGAAAGTTACCTTTCGGCACGCCGAACGACACGTCGTCCACGGCGCGGTCGGTGTCGAACCATTTGACGAGGCCTTGCACTTCGACGTAGGGGGGGTCTGCCATCTGACTCAAGCGGTCAGCGCTTCGCGCCCGGCGACGCGCCGGAAAATGAAGACGCAGGCAAGCAGCACCACCGTCTGCGTCATCGACAGCGCCGAGGTAAGCGTCTCGTTCTCGTAGTTGCTGAGATAATAGACGCCGACCGAGAGCGTCTCCGTGCCCGAGGTATAAAGAATGATCGAGATCGACAGCTCGCGCAGGAAAATGATGAACAGCAGCACCCAGCCGGCAAAGATGCCCGGTTTGAGCAGCGGGATCGTGATCCGCCGCAGCGTGGTGAACCAGGATGCGCCAGCCATGCGCGAACTCTGATCGAGTTCCTCCGAAATCGCCAGCATCACCGAGGAGACGTTGCGCTGTCCATACGGAAAGAAGCGCGTGATGTAGCCGAGCAGCAAAATCCACAGCGTCGCGTAGATCGGGGTCCTGATGTAGGTGACCAGCACGCCCATCGCGATCACGATCCCGGGAAAACCGACCGGTACGACGCAGAGGAAATCGAGCAGCCGCGCGCCGATACCCTTGGTGCGGTGGATCATGTAGCTGACAACGATCGAAAGGATCATCGCGATTGTCGCCCCGGCGAAGGCGAGAATGAAGCTGTTGTAGATGCCGTTGGTCGCGGCGGCGATGTGATCGGGCGCCCAGTAGAACAGCGTACGCACGTAGTTATGCAGCGTCAGGTCGTGCGGAATGATGCGCGCTTGCCAGACCGGATGCAGGCTCACGACGAGCAGGCAGAGGATCGGCATCACGACCGCGATCAGCAGAAACGCGAAATTGAATCCGAATGCAGCCCACCGCCAGCGGCCAAGATCGATGACGTTGGGGCGGAAACCCTTTCCGGTGACGGTGGTGAACGAGCGCGGCGCGATATAGCGCTGCTGAATCCAGATCAGCAGCACGGTGATGATGCCGAGCGCCATGCTCATGGCCGCACCGAGATAGATGTTGGCGTCGTCGCCGACCGCCTTGGAAAAAATCTGCGTGGTCAATGTCTGCACGCCGTAGGGCGCGCCGAGCTTGAACGGCACGCCGAATTCGCCGGCGGTGGTGACGAAGACGATGATCGCGCCGGACAAGATGCCGGGTGCCACCAGCGGCAGCGTCACCGTCAGCGTGGTGCGTATGAGACCGGCGCCGGTCGTGCGCGCGCTGTCCTCGAGCGAGGGATCCATGCGGCGCAGCGAGCCGACGACGAAGAGATAAACGAGCGGCGCGAAGAAAAGCCCGGTGACCCAGATGATCCCGTAGATGTTGTCCACGTTGAACAGGTGGCCTTGCACGCCGAGATAGTCGCGCGCCCAGCTGTTGAGCAGGCCAGTCTCGCCGCCGGCGAGATTATGCCAGGCGATGGCGCCGACGAACGGGCTCAGGAAGAACGGAATGAGGTTATACGGCTCGAGCCTGTCGCGGCCGGGACAATTGGTGCGCGCGTTGATCCAGGCGAGCGACACCCCGAAGAAGGTCGCCAGCACTGTCGAGCCGGCGCAAATCAAGAGTGTGTTGACGAACGCTTTCGGGATGATGCGGTCAGTGAACAGCGTCCGGTAATTGTCGAGGCCCCAGGTCGTATCGAAGCCGCCGGAATCCATCACCTGGAAACTGCTGACAATGAGCACCAGCAGCGGCAGGATCACCGCGGCGGCCACGATCAGGCTCGCCACCGCGGTCACCACCGTTTCCTGCGTGATCATTGCACGCCAGCGGCTTGTCGCTGGCGCTTGCAGCGCGGTCCCCGGCAGGGTTTGCGTACTCATTGGTTCCTACTGGAACGTCGCCTGCCACTGATCGCGTGTTTCCTTGAATTTCTTCCCCGCCGCGACCCAGTCTTTCATGCCGAGCAGCTTCACCTTGTTCAGGTCAAACACGTAATGCCGGGCTTCGGGCGGCGGCGTGTAATCCTTCAGGAACGTGAACATCATCTCGCCCACGACCATGATGTCGGCGCCTTCCTTGCTCAGCATGAATTCCATGAAGAGTTTGGCGGCGTTCGGATGCGGGGCGCCCTTGATGACGGCGGCCTGGTTGCCGAGCAGAACCTGACCTTCCTTGTAGACGCCGAACTTCATCACTTTGATCAGTTCAGGCTTCTTCAGGATGTCCTGATAGGCGCGGCCGGTCAGATTCCACATGTCGAGCGGCCGCTGGCACGAGACGACCATCTGCATCTTCGGCTCGGTGCGGAATTCAACCAGCGGGTCGGTCGCCTTCAGCTTGGTCCACAGGTCCTGGAGGTTCATGCCGGCTTCCTGCAATGCCAGCGCGGTGTTGACGTAGGTGAAGCTCTTGGTGAGATCGGACGCGATGGTTTTGCCTTTCAACTCGGGCTTGACCACGTCGGCATATGAATCGGCCTTGAAATTCTCCATGCCGGGGCAGGAACTGTTCCAGATCGGCTGGAATGAGTACGCGAACGGAACGACGACATACGGATATTTGAAATACTGCCCGGCCTTTTTCGCGAGCTCCTCGTGGTTCTTCCAGTAACCGCTATCGAGCGCCTCGAACGCGCCGCGACTGGCGGCTTCGTCGAAGAATCCCGGCGCGTTGACGATCAGCATGTCGGCGGTGTGCTTGCCCGCCTGAATTTCTTGCCGCGTTTGCGCGACCGTCGCGCCGGTGCCCTTGCGCAGGTTGTTGAATTTGAAATTGGGGCCGAGGTCGTAGCGCTTGATGAAAGCGGCTCCGAGCATCTGGCCGGTATGGTCGCTGAATTGCGGATTGAGGATCGTCACCGCGCCTTCCTGCTTGGCGGCGGCAACCAGTTTCTGTTCTTGCGGTGTCAGGTTGGCCGCGTGAACGGCCGTTGCGATCAGAAGCGCAAGCGCCGCAAAAGGCACGGCGGAACGCAAAGCCGATGCCGGATGGCGTGAGCCCATTTTTGTCCTCCCAATGTCGTCGCTCCCCGAAAAGCCCGATTGCGCCGGTCTGGGCCGGCGTCGAACCCTTATTTTTATCGGCCGGCCCAAGCCGCATTGGCTGCTGCGGAAACGGGCCGGCCAGCGGCCCATTTAACCGCATCCTGCCCACGACTGGCAATTTTTGTCTTTGGCCGTGCCGGGTTATCGCGCTGCGGCATCGTGTGGCGGGACAGGTGAGCCGTTGCGCCGGAACGCGCCGGGGCGCTAGTTTTGCGGACGAGAAAACATGCACTGTTAGGCGCACGAGCGCCGAAACGTCCTCCGGACCGGAGAAACCGGCTTGAAGATCGGAATTCTGCTGGGCGACGACATCGGGCTCGAGGTTGTTCCGGAGTGCGTCAAGGTAATGAAGACGGCCGCGGCGCGCACCGGACTTGCCATTGACTGGACCGAATTGCCGATCGGCAAGCGCGGCCACGAGGAGCACGGCGACACGCTGCCGGCGGTCACCGAAAAGGCGCTGCACGATCTCGACGGCTGGATCATGGGTCCGATCGGACACGCCGCCTATCCGCGCAACGATCCGACCTGGGTGATGCCGCCGGTGCGCAAGCGCTTCGAATTGTTCGCCGCATTGCGGCCGTCGCGCTCGTATCCCAATGTGACGTCGATCCATAAGGACGTGGACATCGCCTTCGTGCGCGAGCTCTCGGAGGGGATGCTTTATTCCGAATCCGTGGTCGCCGGCTTGCCGGAATTTCGCCCGAACGATGACATCACCGTCGCCATGCGCGTCATCACCCGCAAAGGCTCAAACCGCGTGGCGCGCGAGGCCTTCGAGGTCGCCCGCACGCGCAAGCGCAAGAAAGTAACCGCCGCGCACAAGGAGCCGGTCTATCGGCTCGCCTGCGGCATGTTCGCGGAGGAATGCCGCAAGGTCGCGCGCGACTATCCGGACGTGGCGTACGAAGAGTCGATGATCGATACGGTGTCGATGAAGCTGGTGATGGCGCCGCAGCAATTCGATGTGGTCGTCACCACCAACCAGTTCGGCGATATCTTGACCGACATCGGCGCAGGGCTTGTCGGAGGGCTGGGCCTCGCGCCCGGACTTTGCGTCGGCGAACGGCAGGCGATGGCGCAGGCGACGCATGGTTCGGCGCCTGACATCGCGGGGCGCGGCATCGCCAATCCTTATGCCATGATCGTATCGGGGCAGATGCTGATGGCGTGGCTTGGCCGCAAGAAGAACGAGCCGAAGGCAATCGCCGCCGCCGAGCGCATGCAGGCCGCGATCGACAGGACCGTTACCGAAGGCAAGCATTTGACGAGAGACCTGGGCGGCAGCGCCAGCACCCGGGAAATGGGAGATGCGATCGCCGCCGCCGTGTGATTGACGACCGCCAATCGAGAGTGGAGTGCCATGTACAATCTTCATCTCAGCTACAATCTTCATCTCAGCGCCGAGCAACTGGAAATCCGCGACACCGTGCGCGATTTCGTCAACGGCGAGATCAAGCCGGTGGTGCTCAAGGCCGCGCGCCTCGATGCCGCCGACCGCACCTTGCCGATGGGTCTGCTCGACAAGGCCTCGCAGATGGGCCTGCGCACATTGGCGCTTTCGGAGGCGTTGGGTGGAGCCGGCGCCGATCATGTCACCGCTTGCATCGTGATGGAGGAACTCGCGGCGGGCGATCCTGACATCGCGGCGGCGCTGATGGAGACCTCGCGGCTTGGGCATATCCTCTTCGACCATGCGATGAGCGATGCGCAGCGCGATATGCTGCTGCCGAAATTCCTGACCGACGACCGCTTTCATCTCGCGTTCGCGCAACGCGAACCGGATGCGGACACCAAGCTCGGCGTGAACTATCATCGTCCGGCGGTCGTTGAGGCGCCTGTGCACACGACGGCGACGAAGGCGGGCAATGGCGACTGGATCGTCAACGGCACGAAAGTCCGCGTCGCCAATGCGCCGATCGCGCGGCTGATCGCGGTCGAGGCGGCAATCGCGGGCCGCGCCGGCACGACGATCCTGCTGGTGCCCGCCGATGCACCGGGCGTTTCCGTCCGGGTGCCGGAAAAGACATGGCATCACGGTCCGTGCGGCGAAGTAACGTTCAAAGACTGCCGCGTGCCCGCCGATCATCTGCTCGGTGGAAACACAGCGGCGCTGCTCGCAGACACGCATGGCCGCGGCATTCCGCTGGCGCAGGCGCTCAATCTCGGCATCGCGCGCGCGGCCTATGAAGCCGCCATCGACTACGGAAAATTGCGCGTGCAGGGCGGGCGGCCGATCATCGAGCATCAGGCAATCGGCACCAAGCTTGCGGAATGTGCGATCAAGCTTGAGGTCGCCCGCGCGTCGGTCTGGCAGGCGGCGTGGGCGTCGGACCATCCGGAAGGTTATGCCGACCGCAGCCTGCCGGATCTGCCGCTGCAAACCGTGGCGCAAGTGTTCACCGCCGAGATGATGCTGAAGGCGACCAAGGATGCCGTCGAAGTTTTCGGCGCCATGGGCGTGATGCGCGACATGCCGCTGCAAAAATACGTCAACGACGCGCGCGTCTGCCTGCATTCGGGCGACGGCAATACCGACGCCAAGCTGCGCATCGCGGAGGCGCTCGCCGGTTACCGGCGCGCGGTCAACGGCGGCGCCTATGCGCTGGCCGGCGAGTAGGGGAGAGAGCCATGGACTTTTCACTGAGCAACGAGCAGCGCTCCTGGCAGATGGCGGCGCGCAAGTTCGCCGAAGAGGAAATCCGCCCGATCTCGCTCGAACGCGACGCCATCCCGACTGCGCACGGTCCATTCGATTGGGAAATCATCAAGAAAGGCTCGAAGCTCGGCTTTCGCACGCTTGCCGTGCCGAAGGAGTGGGGCGGCCACGGCACCGATTTCGTCACGCAGGCGCTGGTGATGGCCGAACTCGCCAAGGCCGATAGCGCGATTTCAAAAGCGTTCAGCCAGAACTGGAAGTGGAGCCATCTGATCTCGGCCACCTGCACCGAAGAACAGAAGCGACGCTTTCTTCCGGCTTTCGTCGCCGACGACACCTTCGTGCTCGGCAAGGGCATCACCGAGCCCGGCGCCGGCTCCGACAACCGCCTGCCGCCGGACGATCCGAAAGCGGGGCTCAAGCTCAAGGCCGAACGCAAAGGCGACGAATGGATTCTCAACGGCGAGAAGGCGTTCATCGCCAATGCGCCGATCGGGAAGCTGTTCTTCATCGACGCGCGCACCGATCCCAACGCGCCGCTCAAGCAGGGCACCACACTGTTCCTCATTCCACGTGACACGCCCGGCTTCCGCATCGGCAAGGTGTTCAACAAGAGCGGCTGGCGCTTCTACCAGAACGGCGAGATGATCTTCGAGAACGCGCGCGTGCCGCATGCCAACGTCGTCGGTGAAGTGAACGGCGGCGCGCGCAAGACCGGCGGGCGCGGCGGCGACACCACCGGCGGCGACATCTTCGGCGATCTCGAACTATGCGCCAATGCGCTCGGCATCTGCGACGACGCCTGCGAGACGGCCATGCGCCACGCCAAGACGGTAAAGCAGGGCGGCCGCGCGCTGATCGAGCAGCAGAACGTGCAGCTCCAGGTCAACCGGATGTACATGCTCACCGAGGCGCTGCGTTCGTTCGTGCTGCGCGTCGCCTGGGAGCACGATATGAAGATCCACTCCTGCAACGCCGGGCTTGCGATGAACTATTCGACCGACATCGTGCAGGAAGTGACCGAGCTCTACATGGAAGTGCGCGGCGTCGAAGGCTGCGTGATGGATCACCACACCGACAAGCTGGTGCGCGATTCCATCATCTGGAGCCACTTGGCGGGCGACAGCGTGCAGCGCATGAAGGTGGCGCGGCGGTTGGCCGCCGCGGCCTAGCGCTTTATCTCTACCGGCGCGCCGGTCTCGAGCGATTTGATCGTCGCCTCGAACAGCCCAATGACGTTCAGCATCTGGTCGGTCGTCACCGGGAACGGCGCGCGGCCCTCGATGGCGTCGGCGAACGCCTCGATCAGCATGAGCAGCGAGTCGGCGTGCGGATAAGTCTGTTCCAGCGGCGTGCCGCCGAGCTTGGCGACGATCAGCGTATCCTCGCCGCGCGCTTCCACCGTGCCGCTGGTGCCGAACACGTGCACGCGCCAGAACATCGGCGCCGCGCGCACGGTCGCCATCACGCCGGTCGCGCCGCCCGCAAATTCGACCACCGCCGCCACCACATCGCGCGGATCGGGCGGCGCCTTCTTCGAGACGCTGCGTGCGTCGACGTAAGTCGCCGGCCCGGCGAGATTGACGAAGGCGTCCAGCACGTGCAGCCCCGCGCCGGTCATGCCCAAGCCGGGCGACTCCTTCGGATTGTCGCGCCAGCCGCCGGCAACGCGCGTCGAATGCTCGTTTGAAAAATGTCCTTCGATGTGCAGCACCTCGCCGATCGCGCCGCTGTCGACGACGCGCTTTAATTCCCGCATCGAGGCAAAGCAGCGCTTGTTGTTGCCGGTGGCGAGCAGCACGCCGGCTTCGCGGCAGGCCGCTACCGAGCGTTCGGCCTCGGCGCGCGTGAGCGCCAGCGGCTTCTCGCACCAGACGTGCTTGCCGGCGGCCGCAACCGTGCGCACCTGCCCGACATGCAGCGAATGCGGTGTCGCCAGCAGCACCGCCTGCACCTGCGGGTCGGCGATCGCGTCGGCAAGATCGGTCGAGAGCCTGAAGCCGTACTTTTCCGCCAGCGGGCGTGCGATGTCGGGCTCCTTGCTGACGCCGTGCACGATGCGCACGCGCTCGCTCTTGCCCTGGATCGAATTGAGGATGGTCTGGCCCCAGCGCCCCAGGCCCACCATGGCGATATTGAGCATTTTTAGGTTCACTCCCCCGAGTGGCTTGTCAATTTCGGCCAACCGCTATGACATGACAAGGTAGCGGGAGCCGAGCGGGGCAAGTCATATGAAAGCGATGGTGCTGCGGGGGCCTAACCTCCCGTTCGAGATGACAACGGTGCCGGATCCGGTGGCTGGGCCGGGCGAGGCGGTGGCGCGCGTCATCACCTGCGGTTCCGGCCTCACCATCCAGCACATCAAGGCCGGGCGGCGGAAGGCGACATTCCCGCGCATCATCGGGCATGAGATCACCGGCGAGATCGTCGAGGTCGGCGCCGGTGTCACAGGGCTTAAGCGCGGCGATGGCGTCACCGCCTATTATTACCTCAACTGCGGATACTGCCGTTATTGCCTGTCGAACCTCGAGCCGCTGTGCGCCAACACCGGCGGCAACGTCGGCATGGAATGCGACGGCGGCTACGCCGAATACGTCAAGCTGCCGGCGCACATCTTCATCAAATATCCCGACACGATCGACTATCTGAAACATCCGGCCGAGATGGGCGTCGTCACCGACGCGCTGGCGACGCCGTTCAAGGTGCTCCGCCGCGCCGGGATCAAGGGCGGCGAGACCGTCGCGGTGATCGGCGCCGGCGGCGGCGTCGGCATCCACCAGGTGATGCTGGCAAAATGGGCGAACGCGCGGGTGATCGCGGTCGATATCGCCAAGGACAAATTCGACGCTTGCCGCAAGGCCGGCGCCGATGACGTGGTCGATGCCCGCAGCAACGACGTGACCGGTGCGCTGCTCGATCTCACAAAAGGGCAAGGCGTCGATGTCGTCGTCGATTACGTCTGCACGACGGCGACACTCGAGGCCGGTGCGCGGGCGCTCGGGAAACGCGGCCGTCTGGCCGTGCTCGGCGGCGCAGCGAAGCCGTTCCAGGCGATCGGCCTCGACATGCTGGTGAAGGAGCAGGCGCTGCTCGGCAGCCGTTACGTCACGCGCTCCGAAATACTCGCAACGCTCGATCTGGTCGCGCGCGGCGATGTCTGGCCGCTGGTCACGGTCAACCGCCCGCTCGCCGAGGCCGAGGCCGTGCATGAGCTGGTCGAGCGCGGCGAGGTCACCGGCCGCGCCGTGCTGCGTGTCGCCTAGTATTTGATCGTGGTGCGCAGCCCGAAGATCGCGGCGTCCCTGATCGCCATCGACGGCATCATGGGGTCGGGCACGTGGCCGCCGGGATGCATTACGTATTGGAAATCCGGCTGCACGGTCCAGCCGGGAACGATCTGCGCCTGATAGCTCAATTCCAGAATCATTTCGTGGTCGCGGATCGGACGCGGCCCGTTGCCGAACGCGATCTGGTCGACATCGAGGGCGCGCGCGCTGTCGGAAACGCGCGAATAAAGCAGCGTCGCGCCGAATTTGTCGTCGGGCCGGCCCGGGATCATGCCAGTGAAAACGATGCCGCCATCGGCATAGAAACTGACGATATTGCGATCGG
>JBAUHH010000567.1:0-10191 GCA_049680165.1 Pseudolabrys sp. | reverse complement strand
CCACCGCCGCCGCCTCCTGAAGAAGAGCAGGAACGCTATGCCCGTCCGGCGCGCTCGTATCGCGGGCTTATCCGGGCGATCGTGCTGTTGCTGATTGTCGCCGGGCTTGCCGGTGCAGGCTACTGGCAGCGCAAGACCATCGGTGCGTACTTCAGTACGTATGTCAGCCCGTACGTCGCCTCACTGCGCGGCCAGCAAACCACGCCGAGCACGCGCGAAACGGCGCCGGCGGGCCAGCCCAAGATCACCGACCGGGTGGGGCCGAGCAGCAGCAGCCCGTCGCCGTCCGCGCCGGCGACCGCGCCCGCCGCCTCGGTCGCACAGAAGGTTGTGCTCTATGACGAGGATCCGAGCGATCCGCAGGGCAAGCGTTATGTCGGCTCGGCGATCTGGCGCACCGAAACGGTGTCACCCGGCACGGGCCTTGCGCCCGAGCTCGCCGTGCGCGCCGACGTCGAAATTCCCGAACGGCACATGCGCATGACCTGGTCGCTCCGCCGCAATACCGACAAGGCGTTGCCGGCGAGCCACACCATCGAAATCATGTTCACGCTGCCGGCGGATTTCTCCGAAGGCGGCATCGCCAACATTCCCGGCGTGCTGATGAAGACCTCCGAGCAGGCGCGTGGCGTGCCGCTCGCGGGGCTGTCGGTGAAAGTGACCAACGGCTATTTCCTGATCGGCCTTTCTGCGGTCGATGTCGACGTCCAGCGCAATATCCAATTCCTGAAGGAGCGCGACTGGTTCGATATTCCGATCGTCTATACCAGCGGCAAGCGCGCCATCATGGCGATGGAAAAAGGCCCGGCCGGCGTGCGCGCGTTCGAGGAAGCCTTCAAGGCCTGG
This sequence comes from Pseudolabrys sp., assembly GCA_049680165.1. Taxonomy (GTDB): domain Bacteria; phylum Pseudomonadota; class Alphaproteobacteria; order Rhizobiales; family Xanthobacteraceae; genus Pseudolabrys. Next base: position 9,345 of record JBAUHH010000567.1, on the reverse strand, counting down.
GGCCAATAGCCCGCCAAACGAGGCTTGTTTAGCCCGATTTTTTGTTGAGCTCCGCGGCCGCCGATTTCACGACCGAAATCAGCGCATTGGTCGTGTAGGGCTTTGCCAGCCAGCCGAGCGGCGCGGCGGGTTGTGCGCGGGAACGGATGAAGGCGTCATGATGCGCGGTCGCGAACACCGAGCGCACGCCGTACTCGCGGAACAGCTCGATCGCCGCGTCGACGCCGTCGCGGGCGCCGGTCAGGCGAATGTCCATGAGCGCGAGGTTCGGCCGCTCGGCCTTTGCCATCCGGATCGCTTCGTCGGCGGAACTTGCAATGCCGATCACGTCGACGCCGGCTTCGTTGAGCACGGCCTCCGCCTCGGAGGCGGCAAGATAATCGTCCTCGACGATGAGGACGCGAATTTTTGGCGATGCTTGTTGCGTGGCCATGCGGTCATCGGTGGCGAAAACCGAAGACAAAAATCCGGGCTTCCTGATCGGCTGAAAAATTAATTCCGATTGCACCGCCAATACTTCCTCAACCTCGGCTAGAGACCCGTTTCGGCAAATTCGACGACGCAGCGAGCGCCGGCTTCCTTTTCGACCCTCACCGTTCCGCCGAGCTGGCGCGCCAGGCCGAACACCAGGCCAAGGCCCGACGAGCGCTTGCGCACCTGCTCGAGCACGAAGCCCGGGCCGTCGTCCTCGACGCTGAGTGAATAAGATTTGCCGTTTCTTGTCAGGCCGACGCGAATCGTGCCCTCGCCGCGGCCATTGATGCCGTGCTTGGCAGCATTGATGATCAGCTCGTGGATGATCAGCGCGAGCGGCATCGCGGTATCGTTCGACAGCATCTCCACGTCGCAATCGGCGACGTCGAGCCGGATGTTCTTGCCCACGGCCTGCCTGGCGCTGTCGCAAACCGCTTCGAGGAATTGCCGCGCCTTGTAGCCCATGGTTGCGCCGGCGTCGTACAGCACCTGCTGGGCGGCGGCCATGGCGCCGATCCGGTCAGTGGCATTGGCAAGCACCGCGCGGGCCTGCGTGTCGTCGGTCTCACGCTGCGCGGTCCGCAGCAGCGAATGCAACATCTGCATGTTGTTCTTGACGCGGTGATTCAGTTCGTCGAGCAGCACTTTCTGGTTCGCCTCGGACTGCTTGCGCTCGCTGATGTCGACCAGCATGTTGACCGCGCCGACCATCGCGCCGGTCTCGTCGTGGAGCGGAGTAGGATACGGGATGAACGGCACTTTCGTTCCGTCCGGCCGTTCGGCCACGGCTTCCAGACCGCGCACGGGCCGGCCTTCCTTGAGCGTCACCGCCATCGGGCATTCATCGTGCGGCAACGGCGCGCCGTTGGGCCAGGACAGCTTCCAGGTCACGCACCATTCGTCGGTGCCGATCTTCGGCTGCCGCCCGGACAGCTCGACCGCGGCCTGGTTGTAATAGGTGATGCGGCCGTTGGGGTCGGTGGTGTAGACCGCCGCCGGCAGCGCTTCGATCAGTTGCCGGAATCGGTGCTCGCTGTCGCGCAGCTTCTCATCCGCCCGTCGCTGACTGGTGATGTCCCTGAATACCCGCACCGAGTAGAGGAATTTTCCGGCATGGTCGCGTACCGCCGAGCACGTGACGTCGAGCCAGATCGTGGATCCGTCCGGCCGGGAATAGCGATTCTGGGCTGTGTAACGGTCGAGTTCGCCCGCTACCATCTTCCTGTGTTGCTTGAGGTCGTTGTCGTCCTCGCCGGGCGCCAACAGGCAATACGGCACGCCGCCAATCAGCTCTTCGCGCGCGCGGTCGAGTATCGTGCACGCGGCCTTGTTGGCGCGCAGGCGGTGCCCCCCGGCGTCGACTTCGGTAATGCCGATTTCGACGTGCTCGTAGGTGGCGGCGAAGCGCTGGTTCTGCTCACGGATGAGATCGTTCGCCTTCTTCGTTTCCGTTACGTCGAGCGTGATGCAGCGCGTGTTGATGAACTTGCCGTCACGGAACTGGGCGCTCGACGTGATCAGCACGTCGCGGATGCTGCCGTCCTTGGCGCGCAGGCGGGCGGGATATTTGTCGAGCCGCTCGCCGCTCGTCAGCCGGCGCAGGATGTCGCTGATGACCGGCTCGTCGGCATGAAATTCCGTGATGTTGCGGCCGATATATTCCGACGCGTCGTAGCCGAGCATGTCGAGCTCGGCCTTGTTGGCGCTCAGGATCGTGCCGTCCGGGCCGACCAGATGCAGGCCGACATTGGCGTTGTGGAAGAAGTCTTCCAGATCCTGCTGGTGCTGCGCATCGGCTGCAACAGGCGGGCTGCAAAGCCGCGCGGTGATCGCGTCGGCCGGGACGGCAGTCAGTTCATTCAGGCTCATGGTTCAACCGATCCGCCCCAGCACGGCAGGGCAACACAACAGGTATCCAGCGTGCCCCGGCTCGGCGGCACGTTCAAGGCCGATGGGAGAAAAAGGCCTATAAATTTCAAATAGTTAGTCTGCAAAGCGGAGTTACCCCGCAAGGTAACGCGTTCCGGCCGCCTTCGTTCCGAAAAATAATTTCGCCCTCGGGACGACCGGCTGGCCGGTCGCCTCCGCCTCTAATGAGCGACGGCCAGGGTTAATCGTTGCCGCCGGCGCTGCAGCAAGAAGATGATGGCCAGCAGCACCAAGGCGGGCAACGCGAACAAATAGCGGCTAGGCCGGTGCGCTGGCACCAGCACCGCTGTGACCTCATCTCCAGGGGCAAGGCCATATTTGGCGGCTTCGCTGCCGAAGCTGACCAATTTGATCATGACTTTGTTTCCGACAGTCGACAACGTCAGTCCGTCGGCTTGCAGGCGGTCCGCCCCGGTCTTGCCCGGCTTCATCGTCAGCCGCACCAGTTTTTCCACGTCATCGCCGGCGCGCGACTGACTTTGGACGCGGAAGCGAAGGGTGAGGCCCTGCGGCACCGTGTCGGCGACCTTGACAAGATCCGTCGCCGGCCGGTCATCGAACGGCGCTTGCAACTTGTCGAGCCAGTAGCCCGGCCGGAACAATGTGAAACAGATCAGCAGCAGCGCGATGGTTTCGTACCAGCGGTTCCGCGTCACCAGCCAGTTCTGTGTCGCCGCGACGAAGCAACCCATGGCAATGATCGCGCAGCCCACCACGATGACGAAATGGCCGACGCCGCCGATATCGATCAGCAAAAGTTCGGAATTGAAGATGAAGATAAACGGCAGCAACCCCGTGCGGATTTCATACCAGAAACCCTGCAACCCGGTTTTTATCGGGTCGGCGCCGGATATCGCCGCGGCGGCATAGGCAGCCAGCCCCGCAGGCGGATGCACGTCCGCCATCAATCCGAAATAGAACACAAAGAGGTGGACCGCCACGAGCGGTACGGCGAGATCGTTCTGCTGCGCGACCTCGACCAGCACCGGCGCCATCAGGGACGCCACCACGATGTAGTTTGCCGTCGTCGGCATGCCGATGCCGAGAATGAGACAAACCAGCGCCGTCAGCAGCAGCATGATCATGAGATTGCCGCCGGAGGCAGTCTCGACGATTTCCGTCATCACCAGGCCGATCCCCGTCAGCGAAACCGTTCCGACGATGATGCCGGCGCAAGCCGTTGCGATGCCGACCGAGGTCATGTTGCGCGCGGCCGCCTGCAAGGCGACGATGAGTTCGCCAAAACCTTCGTTCAGGCGTTCTCTGAAAGCGTGCTCGCCGCGAAACGCCGCGACCAGTGGACGTTGCGTGACCATGATGAAAATGAGGAACAACGTGCCCCAGAAGGCCGACAGGCCGGGCGACAACTCCTCCACCATCAGACACCAGATGAGGACAACGACCGGCAGCAGGAAGTGCAAGCCGGTGCGCGCGGTCTCGAAGAAGTCCGGTACCCTCACGATGGCTTTCGAAACGTCGTCCAGCGCCAGATCGGGGTGCTTGGCCTTGTAACGGATCAGGCCGACATAGGCCGCAAGCAGCGCGGCGCCGAGCACCCAGCTCGCCGCGTCGCCGAATACGTCCTTGGTCCAGCCGACGCCGTAATAGACGATGCCGCTCAAGATGATGATGCCGCAAATGGTCATCAGCCCGCGCAGGGCCGTGTGACGAATAAGCGCCGTCGACGATCGCGGCAGACCGCGCAGGCCGAGCTTCGCCGCCTCGATATCGACGATGTAGAACAGAGCGCCGTAGGTGAGGAACGCCGGCAGAAACGCGTGCTTGACGACGTCGGCATAGGTGATGCCGACATATTCAGCGATCAGGAAGGCTGCGGCGCCCATCACCGGCGGCATCAACTGTCCGTTGACGCCGGCGGCGGCCTCGATCGCGCCCGCTTTGACCGCCGAATAGCCGACGCGCTTCATCAATGGAATCGTGAAGGTCCCGGTCATCACCGTGTTCGCGATGGACGAGCCGGAAATCATGCCGGTCATGCCGGAGGCGACGACACCGGCTTTCGCCGGGCCGCCGCGGAACGTGCCGAGCATGGCAAAGGCAATCTGGATGAAATAATTTCCGGCGCCGGCTTTTTCCAGCAACGCGCCGAACAGCACGAAGAAAAACACCACGTTGGTCGACACGCCCAGCGCCACGCCGAAGATGCCTTCCGAGGTCAGCCACATCTGCGAAGCGACGCGCGACAGCGACGCGCCTTTGTGCCCCATCATGCCGGGCAGCCAGGGACCGGCGAAGATATAGATGAGCATCAGGCTCGCAATGATCGCGAGCGCCGGTCCAACGGCGCGTCTTGCGGCTTCAAGGAGCAGAACGACGCCGATAACGGAAACCACGATATCCGCCGTCGTCGGCAAGCCCGGCCGCAGCGAGATATCCTTGTAGAAGACGAGCAGATACATCGCGGCGCCGACGCCGAGAGCGGCGAGGATCCAGTCGGTAAACGGAATCCACTTGCGCGGCGAAGATTTCAGCGCCGGGAACGTGGCGAAGGCCAGCAGGAACGCAAACGATATGTGAACGATGCGCGCCTGGCCGTCATTGACGACGCCAAAATTCAGCTTGTAAGGAAGGGGCGACGCGTACCAGAGCTGAAACAGCGACCAGCCAAGCGAGATGACGAAAATATAGGTCTTGGCGAAACCGGTCGGCTTGCGCCCGCCGGTATCGGCCTCCGCCACCATGGTTTCGAGTTCTTCGAGCGGCGGCGCCGTCTTGACACTGTCCGTCATCCGCGTTCCCCCACCTGAGCGCGCATTTGGAATAAAAAGGGGCGGCTCGCCGCCGCCCCCTCGCCATTCTTACATCCAGCCTTTTTCCTTGTAGTACTTGATGGCGCCCGGATGCAGCGGCGCCGACAGCCCGTTCTTGATCATCGCCTTCGGATCGAGATTGGCGAAAGCCGGGTGCAGCTTCTTGAACTCGTCGAAATTGTCGAACACCGCCTTGACCAGCGCATAGACGACATTGTCGGGAACCTTCGACGAGCTGATGACGGTCGCCAGCACGCCGTAGGTTTCGGTCGGGTTCGGGTTGTTGGCATACATGCCGCCCGGGATCGTCGCCTTGGCGTAATACGGATGGTCCTTGATCAGCGTGTCGACCGCGGCGCCGGTCAGCGGAATAAGCTTGGCGCCGCAGGCGGTGGTCGGATCCTGGATCGCCGCCGATGGATGGCCGACGCCATAATAAAAGCCGTCGATCTTGTTGTCGCAGAGCGCGGTGCCCTGCTCGTCCGCCTTGAGTTCGGCGGCCATCGAGAAGTCCGCCTTGGTCCAGCCCATCTGCTTGAGCAACTCTTCCATCGAGGCGAGCGTGCCGGAGCCGGGATTGCCGACGTTGAAGCGCTTGCCCTTGAAGTCGGTGAATTTGGTCACGCCCGCATCCTTGCGCGCCAGCACCGTGAACGGCTCAGGGTGCACGGAGAAGACGGCGCGCAGGTTCGAATCGGCCTTGCCCTTGAACTGGCCGTCGCCTTTGTAGGCGTTGTACTGGATGTCGGACTGCGACAGCCCGAAATCGAGTTCGCCGGACTTCACCGCGTTGGCGTTGAACACCGAACCGCCGGTCGATTCGACCGAGCAGCGCAGCCCGGTCTGCGCGCGGCTTTTGTTCATCAGCCGGCAGACCGCGCCGCCGACCGCGTAATAAACGCCGGTCACGCCGCCGGTGCCGATGGTGACAAATTTCTGCTGTGCCATCGCGGGCGAGCCGAGCGCGGTGAGCGCCAGCAAGCCGGCGGCGGCGAAGGTTGTCGTCTTGGTCAGGTAGTTCATGATTCCCATCCTCCGTTATTTTTGATTTCTATTAAACCGCGAAAGTCGGCCCGGATTGCATGTCGCGGACACTGCTGCCACCCGGTTTCTGAAAACTCATTTCGCCGCGGTTGCGGCGTCGATCGCGTCTCCCAGTTTTTCGACGATCGTGTCGATCGCCGCGCCGTCGACGATGAACGGCGGCGCCAGCAGCACGTGATCGCCACGCGCGCCATCGACCGTTCCACCCATCGGGTAAACCATCAGCCCGCGCGCCATCGCTTCGCGCTTGATCTGCGCGTGCAGCTTGCGGGCCGGATCAAACGGCTCCCTGCTGCCGCGGTCCGCCACCAGCTCGACGCCCTGAAACAGGCCGCGCCCGCGCACGTCGCCGACGAACGGATGATTGCCGAAGCGCTCCTGCAAGCGCCGCGCGAAGTAAGCGCCCTGCTTGCGCACGTTGTCGAGCAGGTTGTCGCGCCGCATTACGCGCTGCACGGCGAGTGCCGCCGCGCAGGCGAGCGGGTGACCCGTGTACGTGTGGCTGTGCTGGAACGCGCCGGAGCCGCCGGCGAGCGCCTTGAAGATCTTGTCATGCAGCAGCAGCCCACCGATCGGCGCGAAACCGCCGCCCAGGCCTTTTGCAATAGCGATCAGGTCGGGATTGACGCCGTCCTGCTCGCAGGCGTGCAGCGTGCCGGTGCGGCCCAAACCGCACATCACCTCGTCGAGAATGAGCAGGATGCCGTGCCGGTCGCAGACCTCGCGCACGCGCTTGAAATAGCCGGGCACGGCGGGCACCGCGCCCATGGTGGCGCCGACCACGGTCTCGGCGACGAAGGCGATGACATTCTCGCCGCCCAGCTCGTTGATTTTCGCTTCGATCTCTTGCGCCAGGCGCTCGCCATAGGCCTGCGGCGTCTCGTCGGCGCGGCGCTCGCGATATTCGTAGACCGGCGAAACGTGATGCGTCTCGATCAACAGCGGCGCGAACTGCTTGCGCTGCCAGGGGCGGCCGCCGATGGCGAGCGCGCCGAGCGTGATGCCGTGATAGCTCTGGCGGCGCGCGATCAGATATTTGCGCTGCGGCTCGCCTATCTCCACGAAATATTGCCGCGCCAGCTTGAGCGCGGCTTCGATCGCCTCGGAGCCGCCGCTGACATAGAAGACATGACCGATGCCGTCCGGCGCGTGCGCGGCGAGATCGTCGGCGAGCTCTTCGGCGACCTGCGTGGTGAAAAAGCTGGTGTGCGCGTATTCGAGCTTGTCGAGCTGCGCGCGCATGGCGTCGAGAATCTCAGGATGCGAATGGCCGAGACACGACACGGCGGCGCCGCCGGAGGCGTCGAGATACTCTTTCCCGTTCTGGTCGCGGATATAGATGCCCTTGCCCGAGACGGCGGTCGGATAGTTGTGGGCGATCGAGCGATGCAACACATGCGTCATTTTCGCCGCCGTCCTTTGCGCGGCATCAGGTAAGTGCCGAAGGCCGCCAACTGGCCTTCGCTGGCTTCGAGCGCCGCAAGCGCCGCCGGTCCGCGCCGGGCGGCGACCAGCGCCGCCAGGCATTCGACCGCCGCGAACGCCGGCGACATGGTGTGAAAGAAAGACGGCGTCTCGGTGCGAACCAGAATGGCGTCGTCGGCGAGCGCGACCAGCGGCGACAGCTCGCTGTCGGTGATCGCGACGATACGGGCGTGGCGATCCTTGGCGTATTTCGCCGCGTCGACCGTTTGCCGCACATAGCGCCGCACCGAGATGGCGAGCAGCACGTCGCTCTTGCCAATGCCGCGCAACATGTCGGCGCCGATCCCACCCGAGCCATCCACCAGCACGGAATTCGAGCCGAACAGCGAGCGCACGTAGTGGAAGATGTAGGCGACGGAAAATGCCGAGCGCAGGCCGAGGCAGAACACGCGATCGGCGCGCGCGATCCGGTTGGCGGCGGCGGTGAAGCGTTCGACCGCGTCGGGCGAGGAAAGGCCGGTCAGGTGCTGCGTGAGCGAGGCGAAAATATCCTGCACCAGCGCCGCGTCGCCTTCGCTGTCGCGCCGCGCAAGTAGTTCCTCGGCGCGGCCGCGGTAGCTGTCCGGGCGCTGGCGCACCGCGTCGGCATAGAGCTTGCGCACGCCGTCATAGCCTGAAAGCCCGAGCCGCTGCGCCAGCCGCGTCATCGTCGCGGGGGTGACGCCGGCGCGGCGCGCCTGCTCGCGCGTGGACAGCAGCGCGACGTCGGTCGGGTGGTCGATGACCCAGCGCGCAGCCTCGCGTAGCTGCGGCGACAGATCGTCAAACCCGGCGCGCAACCGGCCATCGAACGACGTGAGCGTCATGGGATGAAACACTAGCGCAATGGATCAAGTGTTTCAAAATCTATATTTCGGACTATTTGTTTCATTGCGCCGCCACCCGCGAAAAGCCGCAAGCTATTGACCGGAAAAGATTTCCCAACCCTCATAAAAGAGGGGCCGGGCGTTATGCCCGGCCCCTGAACGGTCGGATTGAAACAGCGTGGCTTAGTGCGCGATCGCCGGGGCCGCCGCGGCGGGTTGCTCCATCGCGGCGACGCGGTTCTTGACCGCCTTCTGGATCTTCTCGAAGGCGCGCACCTCGATTTGCCGCACGCGTTCGCGCGAGACGTCGAATTCGGTGGCGAGATCCTCCAGCGTGACCGGATCGTCGGCCAGACGCCGTGCCTCGAAGATGCGGCGCTCGCGCTCGTTGAGCACGCTCAGCGCATCGGTCAGCGCCTTGTGGCGGTTATCGGCTTCCTCGCTGTCGACCAGGATGCGTTCCTGACTCGGCGCGTCGTCGACCAGCCAATCCTGCCATTCGCCGCTGTCGCCTTCCTCGCGGATCGGCGCATTGAGCGACGTGTCGCCGCCGAGCCGGCGGTTCATGTCCACGACATCCTGCTCGGTAACGCCGAGGCGCTTGGCGATCAGCTTGACTTGATCGGGCCGCATGTCGCCTTCCTCGAGCGCGGAGATCTTGCTCTTCGCCTTGCGCAGATTGAAGAACAGCTTCTTCTGGTTCGCGGTGGTGCCCATTTTCACGAGCGACCACGAACGCAGGATGTATTCCTGGATGGCGGCCTTGATCCACCACATGGCGTACGTCGCGAGACGAAATCCCTTCTCGGGCTCGAAGCGTTTCACGGCCTGCATCA
>JBAUHH010000566.1:0-4698 GCA_049680165.1 Pseudolabrys sp. | reverse complement strand
TGTGTGCCGCGCTTGCCGTTGGCGTCGCCGATCTCCTTGAGCGGGGCCACCGCGACGCCGTCGTTGAACTCCATGAAATGTTCTTTGCCGTCGCGCCAGATGTTGAGCTTGAGCCAGCTCGACAGCGCGTTGACGACCGAGACGCCGACGCCGTGCAGGCCGCCGGACACCTTGTAGGAATTCTGGTCGAATTTTCCGCCCGCGTGCAGCTGAGTCATGATGACCTCGGCCGCCGACACGCCTTCGCCTTTGTGGATGTCGACCGGAATGCCGCGGCCGTTGTCGCGCACCGTGACCGAGCCGTCCGGATTGAGGGCCACCATCACTTCATCGGCGAAGCCCGCGAGCGCCTCGTCGATGGCGTTGTCCACGACCTCATAGACCATGTGATGAAGGCCGGAGCCATCGTCGGTGTCGCCGATATACATGCCCGGCCGCTTGCGCACCGCATCGAGCCCTTTGAGGACCTTGATCGACTCGGCGTCGTAATCGGAGGGCAAATGACGGGCTGGTTCAGCCATCGGCGCGGCCTTCTGAACGGTAAAAAAATGAGTCGGATTCGTCAGTTGGTGTGACACGAATTTTGAGTCTCGTACAGGACAAAGTGACCCCTGTTAATATATTGATTTATAAGTGATATTTAAAGGGGCGCGGGATGAAAAATGGCTCGTTTTTGGCCCCATTTCGCGGCCCGATTCGGCCTCATTTTTTACGGTTACGAAACGGCCAATTGCAGCCGCAAAAATAACCGAAAAAACAGATCGCTCGGCTGCATTTGCCGATCTCTCGTGCGTGCTGCGGCGTTGTCATCTATGCATAAGCCAATTCGATTCTCGTCTTCGGCTGCGATCCGCAATGCCGCTTTTTAACGCCGCGTTCGAAGTCCCCCATCGCTTGCGCGCGATCGTGCGCGCGCGGGAGTCGAGCCTGATTTTGCTGGCGGCGCTGATCGGCGCGCTCGCCGGTCTGATCGTGACGGTGATGGGCGACATCGTCGGCATCATGCATGTGCTGTTTTTCGGGCTCGATCCCGGCGAGCGGCTGTCTGGCCGCGTCTCGCTCAATCCGCTCTACGCGTTTCTGACGCCCTGCATCGGCGGCCTGCTGTTCGGGCTGGTGTCGGCTTATATCGCCCGCCGGCGCGGCGTCGAGGTCGACCCGATCGAGGCCAATGCCCTGCACGGCGGGCGGATGTCCTTTCGCGGCAGCCTGATTGTCGCCGCGCAGACCATCTGGTCGAGCGGGGTCGGCGCCTCGGTCGGGCTGGAAGCCGGCTACACCCAGCTTGCCAGCGGCATCGCGTCCTGGGTCGGACGCGCCTTCAGGCTCCGGCGCGGCGACCTGCGTGTGCTGGTCGGCTGTGGCGCGGCAGGCGCCATCGCCGGCGCCTTCGGCGCGCCGCTCGGCGGGGCGTTCTACGGCTTCGAGCTCGTCATCGGCACCTATTCGATCGCGAGTCTTGCCCCGGTCGGCATGGCGGCGCTGCTCGGCTTTCTGACCTCGCAGGCCTTCACGCCCGGGCGGCTCGGCATCGAGACCGGCGCGCTGTCGGGGCTCGCCGTGCATGACCTGATCATCGCGGGGTTGGTCGGGCTGCTGGCCGCGATCTACGGCATCGTGCTGATGCGCGGGGTCGCGACCTGCGAGGCGCTGTTCAAGCGCGCGAAGCTACCCGCGGGCGTGCGCCCGGCGATCGGCGGCGCGGTGGTCGGCTTGCTGGCGATCGTTTCACCACAGGTGATGTCGTCCGGCCACGGCGCCTTGCACCTGACCGGCATCTTCAATCTGCCCTTGAAGGAGATCGCGCTGATCTTCGTGCTCAAGTCGCTCGCCTCGATCTTTTCGCTCGGCAGCGGATTTCGCGGCGGTTTGTTTTTCGCCTCGATCCTGCTGGGCGCGCTCGGCGGCCAGATGTTCGCGGTCGGCGCGAACGCGTTGTGGCCCGCGCTGCATCTCGATGCGGACGCCTACGCCGTTATCGGCATGAGCGCGTTCTCGGTGTCGGTGATTGGCGGCCCGCTCACCATGGCGTTCATCGCGCTGGAGACGACCGGCGACCTCTGGCTCACCGGCGCGGTGTTGATCGCGGTGATCATTTCCGCGCAGGTGACGCGCGAATTCTTCGGCTACTCGTTCGCGACCTGGCGCTTCCATCTGCGCGGCGAAACCATCCGCAGCGCCGCCGATGTCGGCTGGATCCGCGATCTCACCGTCGCGCGCATGATGCGTCCCGATCTGCGCACGACGCCGGTCGATGCGCTGCTGTCGGATTTCCGCGAGGCGTTTCCGCTCGGATCGACCAGCCGCGTGGTCGCGCTCGATAGTGAGGGCCGCTATGCCGGCATGGTCATCGTGCCGGAGGCGCATGCGGTCGATATCGCCGCCACCAAATCGGTGCGCGACATCCTGCACAACACCGATCATTTCCTGTTGCCGCAGATGACCGTGCAGGATGCGATCTCGGCGTTCGACCGGTCGGAAGCGGAAGCGCTGGCCGTGCTCGATACTGCGGAGCATCGGCATGCCATGGGCCTGCTCACCGAAGCGCACGCGCTGCGGCGCTATTCGGATGCTTCTGAGCGCCGGCGGCGCGAGTTGCTGGGTGAATTCTGATTGTCGGATTTTCCGGCCGCGTACCTGCCAAGCTCATAGGCGCTCATGTTCAGGCGGACGTTGCGCAGCCGTGGCTCGTATTCGGGAACCGGGGCGCTGAAGGCGCGCAAGATGGCGGTAAGGAACTCGACGCGATCGATATCCGTGCGCAGCCTATCGAGCGCGCGCTGCAATTCGCGTCCGAGGCGATCCGCTCCCGTTCCTTTTTCAATCGCAAGTATCATCGCCCGCTCCAGTCCGGCGTTGCCACCGTATGCTGTCAAAGCCTGTGCGGGGCGATGGTTCCTCGCGCAACGACGCCAAGAATTCACGATGAGGTGGAACGTTATGCCTTCAGCGGCCGGTCGCGGGTTCCACGATGCCGGGGCGGACCTCGAAAATTTGCGCACGCCCGAGAATGTCGCCAAATACGGCCGGATCGGCTCCCGTCATCCAGACCTGCGCGCCCAGCCCTGCGAGTGCGTCGTAGAGCGCGGCGCGGCGGCCGGGATCGAGATGCGCGACAACTTCGTCGAGCAACAGCAGCGGCGAAGCGCCGGTCATCTCCTTGATGAGCCCGGCATGCGCGAGCACGAGGCGGATGAGCAGCGCCTTCTGCTCGCCGGTCGAGGCATCCGACGCCGCGATGCCCTTGCCGGCGTGCCGCACGGCAAGATCGCTTAAGTGCGGCCCATCGAGCGTGCGGCCGGCGGCGGCGTCGCGCGCGCGGCTGTCCTTGAGCAAGGCGCGATAGCGGTCCTCGATCTCGATCGCGGCGTGCATCGGCAGCAATTTTTCCATCCAGCCTTCGAGCGAAATTTCCGCGAGCGGGAATACGGATTCTTTCGCTTGCGCGCCGGCAAGCGCCGCGGAAAGCCGCTGCACCGTCTCCATGCGCGCGGCCGCGACCGCGACCGCAAGCTCGGCGGTCTCGTGCTCGACCGCGTCGAGCCAGTGCAGGTCGCTGTTCGGCGTCTCCAGCAGCCGGTTGCGCGAACGCAGCGAGCGTTCGAGCGCCGCGACACGGCTGGAATGCTGCGCATCGACCGCCAGCACCAGCCGATCGAGAAAACGCCGCCGCTCGGACGCGGGCCCGTTGAACAATTGATCCATCGCGGGGACGAGCCACACCACGCGCAGGTGATCGGCGAAGGCGGCGGCCGAACCGACGCTCTCGCGGTCGACGCGGCACTGGCGCGTCAACGCGGCGTCCTCGCCGGCGGGCGGATCGATGCCGGTGCCGAGCGTGGCAAGGCCGAGCATGCCTTCGATCTCGACCGCGACCGCCCAGGCGCCGTCGCCTTCGGTGAAGGCGACTTCCTCGAGCGTCGCGCGCCGCAGGCCGCGGCCGGGCGCGAGAAACGAGATCGCTTCGATCAGATTGGTTTTGCCGGCGCCGTTCGCGCCGGTGAGAACGATCGGGCCTGCCCCGGCAAGCTCGATCTGCGCCGCGTGGTAGCTGCGGAAATTCGTCAGCGTCAGGCGTCGGATGAACGCGGCGGTCATGGGGTTGCTCTAAAGCAGCCCCGCGCGGCTCTCAAGCCAATCCGCCGAGCAACGCCGCTATCACACCCGCATCGGCATCAGCACGTACAGCGCGCCCTTGGACTCCTTGTCCTGGATCAACGTGGGCGAGCCGGGATCGGCGAGCTTGAGCACGGCGACCTCGCCTTCGATCTGCGCGGCGATGTCGAGCAAATAGCGCGAGTTGAATCCGATATCGAGCGCGTCGGCCGTGTACTCGACCTCGAGCTCTTCGGTGGCGCTGCCGGAATCCGGATTGGTCACCGAGAGCACGAGCCGTCCGCTGGTGAGCGACAGCTTGACCGCGCGGCCACGCTCGCTCGACACGGTCGACACGCGATCGACCGCCGCCTCGAAGTCCTTCTTGTCGACGATGAGATCCTTGTCGTTGCCGGCGGGGATCACGCGTCCATAGTCCGGGAACGTGCCGTCGATGAGCTTTGACGTGAGCACCACGTCGCCGATCGAGAAGCGGATTTTGCCGGCCGATAATTCGATTGCAACTTCGCCTTCGCCTGTTTCAATCAGCCGCTGCACTTCGCCGACGGTCTTGCGCGGCACGATCACGCCCGGCATGCCGGC
>JBAUHH010000565.1:0-1737 GCA_049680165.1 Pseudolabrys sp. | reverse complement strand
ACCCGTGGGTTTACGCGATCGTGCTGCCCGCCATGGGCATCGTTTCCGATGCGCTGCCGACGTTTTGCCGCCGTCCGCTGGTGGGCTATACCGCGGTCGCACTGGCCACCGTCATGACCATGGTGCTCGGCTTCGGCGTCTGGGTACACCACATGTTCGCCACCGGCTTGCCGGCAATCTCGCTGTCGTTCTTCAGCGCCGTCAGCATGATCATCGTCATTCCCAGCGCGGTGGCGACCTTTGCGTGGATCGCCACCATCTGGACCGGCCGGCCGTTGTACACGACCGCCTTCCTGTTCTTCGCAGGCTTCGTGCTGTTGTTCGTCATCGGTGGCGTCTCGGGATTCATGACCGCGGCGGTTCCGGTGGACTGGCAATTGACCCACACCTACTTCGTTGTCGCGCACCTGCATTACACCATCGTCGGCATCAACGTGTTCGCGGTGATCGGCGGGATCTACTACTGGTTTCCCAAGGTGACCGGGCGCCTGATGAGCGAGCGGCTGGGGCGTTGGAGCTTCTGGGTGATGTTCGTCGGCTTCAACGTGGGTTTCTTTTCCATGCATATCGCGGGCCTGCTCGGCATGCCGCGTCGCATCTACACGTATCCAGGCGGGCTGGGCTGGGGAACGATCAACATGGTGATCAGCCTCGGCGCGTACCTGTTCGCGTTGGGTGTGCTGCTGTTTCTGATCAATGTGGTGATGAGCTACAAGCGCGGCGTGCTCGCGGGACCCAATCCCTGGGACGCGCCTTCGCTGGAATGGGCGACCTCGTCGCCGCCGCCACCGTACAACTTTGCGGTGATTCCCGACGTCGCCAGCCGCTATCCGTTGTGGGAAGGCCGCCTCAACGAAGGAGGAGACCGGACATCGATCGATGACGGCCTGCTGCTCGACAAGGGCCGCGAAACCATCGGCACCACGATGCTGGATGCCGAGCCGGACGTGATCCTCAAGATGCCCGGCGACTCGTACGCGCCGTTCTGGCTCGCGGTGGCGATGACCGTGCTTTTCGTCGGCCTGCTTGTGCATGTTTGGTGGCTGGCGGCGGTCAGTGCCGCGATCACGCTTTGGGCCACCATCGCGTGGCTCTGGCCGCAACGCTCACTCAGTCAGATCGAGACCTAGGACCATGGCCGAAATCGCCGTCTACCCCGAAACGCTGCCGGTCGGCAGCAAGGGCCACCACGCATCGGGTTGGTGGGGAATGCTCGCGTTGATCGCCACCGAAGCGGCATTGTTCGCGTACCTGCTGTTCAGTTATTTCTATCTCGCTTCGCATGCTTACCCGCCGTGGCCGCCGAATGGGCCGCCACACCTGCGCATCTCGGTGCCCGGCACCATCATCCTTTTCATCGGCAGCGTGACGATGTGGTGGGGCGAGCGCGGCATGAAGAAAGGCAAGAGCGGACAGCTGATGATCGGCATTGCACTAACGCTGGTGCTGGGTACCGCGTTCATCGTGTTGCAAGGGTTCGAGTGGGCGGGACAGCCGTTTACGCTGACCACAAGCGTGTACAGCTCGCTCTACTTCACCATCACCGGGTTCCACATCCTGCACGTCCTGGTCGGCTTGGTGATGTTGATCGTGCTGCTGGTATGGACGGCGCTCGGCTATTTCGATGCAGAGCGCCATTCCGCTGCGTCGATCGGTGTCATCTACTGGCATTTCGTCACTGCGGTGTGGTTCGCGGTGTTCTTCACTTTTTACATCGCGCCGCGCCTTGGGTGATGC
>JBAUHH010000564.1:0-4189 GCA_049680165.1 Pseudolabrys sp. | reverse complement strand
GGGTTATTTCGTCGACGGCCGCGCGTCGCTTGTCGTCGGCACCCATACGCACGCGCCGACCGCCGATCATCGTCTGCTGCCGGGCGGCACCGCCTTCATCACCGACGTCGGCATGACCGGCGATTTCAATTCGGTCATCGGCATGAACAAGGAAGAGCCGCTGGCGCGCTTCCTGCGCAAGATTCCGGGCTCGAAATTCGCCGCTGCCGACGGCCCCGCCACGCTGTGCGCGCTGGCGGTCGAGACCGACGACAAGACCGGCCTCGCCACGAAGGTCGCGGCGGTCCGCCTCGGCGGCATTCTGGAAGAGGCGCGGCCGGCCTTCTGGCCCTGACCGCCGCCACCCCGCAACTTACGGTTTGGCCCGGTTGTGCCCGCTAAAGGGCGCATAATCGGCGTTTCCGCTGCAAAACAACGCATTGCGCCGGCGGTCCCATCCGTATTCACCCGGTTTTACGGGATGGAAACAGTTCGGGCCTATGAAATCGGCCGATTACAGAGAGGCCGCCCGACTTGGAAGCCCAGCAGTCGCTTATCGACGAAGTTGAACGCGTGATGACGGCGGGATCCGCCGATCAGCGCGTCAACATTTTGCGGCGCGTGACCGACCTGTTCATGGTCGGCCCCGACAAATATTCCGAATTGCAGGTCGAAGTGTTCGGCGACGTCATCGGCCGCCTGGCCGACCAGATCGAGATCAAGGCGCGCGCGGAGCTTGCCGTCCGTTTGGCGCCGGTCAAAAACGCGCCGCTGAGCGTCGTGCGTGCGTTCGCGCGCGATGCCGCGATCGAAGTTGCCGGACCGGTGCTTAGCCAGTCGCCGCGGCTTACCGACCAGGATCTGCTCGCCGCCGCCGACGGTCACGGTCAGGATCGGCTGCTCGCGATTTCAAAGCGTGCGACGATCAGTGAGGCGCTTTCCGATCTGCTCGTCCAGCAAGGCGACTTCGAAGTGCTGCGCTCGGTCGCGCGCAATGAGGGCGCCCGGTTTTCACGCGCCGGCTATGGCAGGCTGGTCGAACGCTCCATCGACGACGAAGATCTCGCGGTCAGCGTGGGCCTGCGCAAGGACATTTCGAAGGAGCACCTGCACGCACTCGTCTCCAAGGCGTCGGAGGCGGTCTTCAAGAAGCTTGCGGCGGCCAACCCGGCCCTCGTCAACGAGGTGCAGCGGGTGCTGTCCGATCTCACCGGCCACAAGGTCGGAGCCGAGAGCAAGGTCAAGCGCGACTACACGCGCGCGAAAAAGGAATTCGAGCAGCTTCAGCGCTCGGGCAAGCCGATCGAGGCGGTCGTGCAGCAGTTCGCCAGTCTCGGCAAGCTCGAGGAAACGATCTATGCGATCGCAAGCGTTTGCCAACTGCAGACCGATGTGGTCGAGCGCATTGTCGGCGACAAGCATTCCGACAATGACGCGACGCTGCTTTTGCTCAAGGCGGCGAACCTGGAATGGCCGACGGTGAAGCTGATCCTCTCAATGCGCCGCGGGGCCGGCGGATTGTCACCGCAGGCCGCTGCTGAAATATCCCAGCAATACGGGCGGCTGCAGATCGCCACGGCGAAGCGGGTGGTCCGCTTCTATCAGGTGCGCCACGCCTCCGGCGAAAAGCCGGAATAAGGCCTGCTACCGGCCGCTCGGGCGGCCTCTTCCCCGTTCTGGATTTTACGGCGAACGCGTCCTATAACGCGGGCGTATTCAAGCCATTGAGGGATCGCGGGTCCCGCGAGCGAAGCGGGCGCGGACCATTGTCAGGTGGGCGAAGACCATGGCCGGTCATTCACAGTTCAAGAACATCATGCACAAGAAGGGGCGCGCGGATAAGGCGCGCTCCAAGCTGTTCAGCAAGCTCGCGCGCGAAATCACGGTGGCGGCCAAGATGGGCATGCCGGATCCGGCCTTCAATCCGCGCCTGCGCGGCGCGATCCTGGCCGCCCGCGCCGAGAACATGCCGAAAGACAATATCGAGCGCGCGATCAAGAAATCGCAAGGGTCCGATTCCGAGAGCTACGACGAGATCCGTTACGAGGGCTATGGACCCGGCGGCGTCGCGGTGATCGTCGAAGCGCTGACCGACAACCGCAACCGCACGGCCGGCGAAGTGCGCGCGATCTTCACCAAGAACGGCGGCAATCTGGCCGAGACCGGCGCGGTGTCGTTCATGTTCAGCCACGTCGGCGCGGTCGAATACGACGCGAAGGTCGCGAGCGCCGACGCCGTGCTGGAAGCGGCGATCGAGGCCGGTGCCGAGGATGTCACCTCCAACGACGACGGCCATCAGGTCTTCACCACGCCGGAGACGCTGCGCGACGTGGCGAAGGCGCTGGAAGCGAAATTCGGCGAGCCGCGCAAGGCCGCGCTGGTGTGGAAGCCGCAGAATACGGTCGCACTCGACGATGCCAGCGGCGAGAAGATGCTCACGCTGATCGAGTCGCTCGACGACAACGACGACGTGCAGAACGTCTATGCCAACTTCGAGGTCTCGGACGCGCTCGTGCAGAAGATGAGCGCCTAAGCTTCAGCCGTTGAATTCGAGAATATAGAGGCCGGCATTGTAGTCGGTCGCGTAGATCAACCCCGCGGCATCCACGAACACATCCGCCGACTGGATCACGCGCGCGCGATTGGGTCGCGTGTCAGCGAGCGTCTTCGGTTGCGGCGGCACCAGCGCGCCGACTTCTTTCGGCGCGAATGCGTCGCGCATGTCGAACACGCGGATGCCGGCGTTCTGGTAGGTCGCGAAGATCAATTGCGAGCTGACGAAACTGCCCGGCCGGTTCTCGTGGACATTATGCGGGCCGAAATGCCCGCTTTTGCTTTTGTAGTCGGCTTCCGCGGGCGTCGGAAACGTCGCGATGCTGACCGGATTGTCGGCCTTGCGGTTGTCGAACACCCAGATCAGCTTCAACCCGTCTTCCTGATGATCGAGCACGGCCTCGTCGAGCACGACCAGCAAATTGCGATCCGGCAGCGGCAGGCAATTGTGCGTGCCGCCGCCGAAGGGGGGCGACCAGTTCCTGTGTGTGATGAGTTTCGGTTTCGCGCGGTCTTTCACGTCGAGCACGACCATGCCGGCGTCGCGCCACGCGGCGTAGGCGGTGTCGCCGCTGATGATGGCGTGATGCAAGCCATTGCGGCGCGCTGCCGGCCAGTCCGGCGTCTCGCCCGCCGCCAGATTCATGCCGGGGATCCACCAGCGGCCCGCTTCGCGCGGCTTGGCCGGATCGCTCATGTCGATAGTGATGAAGATGTAGTCGGTGAAGCCGTCGAGCAGCGCCGACGCATAAGCCCAGCGTCCGCCGGTGTACCAGACGCGATGGATGCCGCCGCCTTCGACTTCCATGAAGCCGATGCGGCGCGGCGCTTCGGGCTTTGAAATGTCGAAGACCGCGAGCCCGGCGGTCCAGTCGCGCGCGCGTTTTTTCTCCGCCGTGCCGACCGTCTTGCCGAGCGCGCCGCTGTAATAGGCGCGCTCGTCGGCGAATTCCGGCGCCGCGAACATGTCCTTGGCGTTGATGACCAGCAATAGGTCATCGTGAACCTGCAGATGAATGTTCCAGGTGTTCGGCGGGGCCGCGATGTAATTCACCGCGCGCGGGTTTTTCGCGTCGCGCACGTCGATGACCGAAAAGCCCTTCGAGAACATGTGCCCGACGTAAGCGAAGCCGCGATGCACCATCACCTGCACGCCGTCGGGCCGGCCGCCCTGGTCGGTGTGGCCAACGATGCGCATGTTGCGCGCGTAATCGGGTTTCGGCAGGTCGGTCATCTCTCCACCCGCTCATTCCCGCGAAAGCGGAAACCCAGTTCCTTGGCGACGCGCCCGGCGTCTCTGGGTCCCCGCTTGCGCGGGGACGAACGGAGAGGGGACCTTTTCATTTGTAAGCGTCGAGGAAGTGCGGCACGGCGATCCAGTCCAGCATCGCGCCGTCATTTTGCAGGAGTTCGTGCATCTTGCGGTCTTCCTCGGTCTTGAGATTGACGCCCATGTGGGTGCCGAGCTTGCGGCCGTGCAGCACGATAGTGTTGCCGATCGGCTGGCGCTCGGCATTATATGCTTTCAACGCGGTGTCGACATCGTCGTGGTCGCGCAGCGCCTTGGCGAGCGCCTGCGCGTCGGTGCCCGCCTTCGCCATGCCGAAGCCCATGTGCGGGCGCGCATTCGCCGCCGCATCGCCGACCATCGCCACGC
>JBAUHH010000563.1:0-2258 GCA_049680165.1 Pseudolabrys sp. | reverse complement strand
GTGAGCCAGTTGCGGAACGCGAAGTCGTGCACGGCGCGGTCGGCGATGTGCTCGTGCCGCTGCTTCGCCCCCGGCATTTCCATGCGATGCGCGCCGCGCGTAAGCCAGCGATACATCATGGCGTGGGTCACTTCCGGATGGAACTGGAGCGCGAAGCCTGTGCCGTGACGGAACGCCTGCACGTTGAACGAGTCGCCCTCCGCCAGCAGCTCGCTGCCCGACGGCAGCTCGAAGCCTTCGCGGTGCCATTGATAAACGTGATCCGGCCATTCCGCGCAGACGCGGCGGCCGGCCTCGGTCGGACGGATCGGGTAATAGCCGACCTCGGCGTGCCCTTGCGGATGCGGATAGACGCGCGCGCCGAGATGCTGCGCCATCATTTGCGCGCCAAGGCAGATGCCGAGATACGGCTTCTTGTCGCGCAACGGCACGGCGATCCAGTCGATCTCGCGGCGGACGAAATCCTCGGTGTCGTTGGCGCTCATCGGCCCGCCGAAGATCACCGCGCCGGAATGCCCGTCCATCGTCTCGGGCAGCGGATCGTCGAAGCGCGGGCGGCGGATGTCGAGCGGAAAGCCGAGCCGGGTGAGCGTCTGGCCGACGCGTCCCGGCGAGGAATGCTCCTGATGCAGGATGATAAGAACCGGCTTCGCCATGGCGGTGCGGCACGAATCCAATTTCGCCCGAGTACTACCGGCTTTGCCGGCGTTTGCAACACGCCGCGGCACGGGAGCCGCTATGTATTCTGCGCGGACCTGCGCCGGGCCTGGCGGGCGGCGATCACCTTGAGGGCGAGGCCGCGCGGCACCAGCCGGATGAGCAGCATCACCGCCTTGTTGGCAAGGCCGGGAATGACCATCCGCTGCCCCCGCATCAGGCCGCGATAGCCCGCTTCCGCTACCTGTTCGGCGCTGCGGGTCAGCATTCCCGGCGCCAGGCTGCCGCTTTTGATGCCGGCGCGCGCGGCAAACTCGGTCGGCACCGGCCCCGGGCAAACCACGGTCACACGCACGCCGCGCGGCGCGAGCTCGCCGTGCAGCGCCTCGCTGAAAGACAACACGAAGGCCTTGGTCGCGTAATAGACCGCCATGCCCGGCCCGGGCAGGAAACCTGCCATCGACCCGACATTGAGGATGCCCCCGCGATGGCGCACGAGGCTGTCGACGAAGGCGAGCGACAGATCGGTGAGAGCGCGCATGTTGAGATCGATCATCTCGAGCTGCTCGCCACGGTCGCGCGCCGCCGCCTGCCCGACCAGGCCGAAGCCGGCATTGTTGACGACGTATTGCGGCTCGGCTCCTGCGGCGCTCAGCGCCGCGCCAACCGTGTGCGCGCAATCCGGCCTGGCGAGATCGGCGGCGATCACCAGCGGTCGCTTCGCACCGCTTGCGGCTATTTCATCCGCCCGCGCGCGCAAGCGGTCCTCGCGCCGCGCGACCAGCGCCAGCTCGTGGCCGTGACGCGCAAACACATGCGCGAGCGCGACGCCGATCCCGGCGGACGCGCCGGTGATGAGCGTGATGGGACGACGGTCGTTGCTCATGCCGCGAATATATAACCGTTCGTCCCCGCGAAAGCGGGGACCCAGGGAGAATTAAACGCGTCTCCGCCTGCGGCTCTGGATTCCCGCCTGCGCGGGAATGAGCGGAGCTTGCGTCGTGCCGGCGGTCCTATTCCAGAAACCTGCTCGGTGGGAAATCGCGTGAGAACACCGGCTGCGCGACGAACTTCTTGGGATCGTAGGTCCAGAACTGGCTCACCTGCGGATACGTCTTCACGATGGTATTGGTGAGCTTGCCGTTCACGCGCGCCACCTTGCGCATGTGAATGTCGAGAACCGGCGTGCCGTATTCGTCGAGCCGCACCGGCCCGATCGGCCCATGCGTCAATCGCACGTCGTGCATCGCCTTGAGGAAGGCCGCGGCATCCTCTGTCTTGCCGCCAGTGGTCTTGAGCGCCTCTTCGACGATGAGCAGCGCCGTGTAGGGACCCGCGGTGTAGAATCCGGGATCGTGCTTGTAGGCTTCGTTGATGCCGGCGACGAATTTCTTGTTGTCCGGCGTGTCGAGACCGGCGGCATACCAGCCGCCGCTGTAAACGCCGACCGCTTCCTCGCCCATCACCTTGAGAATGCCCTCATCGGTCATGGTCGTATTGCCGAGCACGGCGATCTTGCCCTTCAGGCCGTATTCCGCGAAGGCCTTGAGGAAGCGCAGCGGATTTGAGCCGGCAAAGCCCGTGTAGATCGCGTCGACGTC
>JBAUHH010000562.1:0-12166 GCA_049680165.1 Pseudolabrys sp. | reverse complement strand
TCCGAGACGCCCCTGCCGTCGAGGTCGATTTCGACCTCGACGTCGGTTTCCTTGGTCTTGCGCTTCACGCTTGCTTTGCGCATGGCGACGTCCTTCGCTTGCGCGTGCCTTTTATCAGGGCATCGGTGATTTCGCCACTGCGGCCGCCGCCCCGTTAACCGTTTGACGTGAGCCGGCAGGCGGCGGCTAGGCGCCGTCACCGACCCGCAGCACCGTGAGCGAACGGATGCCGCCGCCGGGCGTCCGCCACTCGATCGACTGGCCGGCCGAAAGGCCGATCAGCGCAGCCCCGACCGGCGTCAGGACCGAGATTTTCCCGGCGGCGAGATCGGCCTCATCGGGAAAGACCAGCGTCACGGTCCTCTCGTTCCCGGTGACATCGTCCCTGTACGTCACCGTCGAGCCCATGCCGATCGCGCCCGTCGGGCGGGCGCCGGAATCGACGATGTTGGCCCGCGCGATTTCGCGTGCGAGAAAATCAGCAGTCCGAGGGAATACCTTGGCGGCAGCCGCCGTGAGGCGGTCAAGACGCTCGAAATCGGACTCGGTGATGGTGATAACAGGCAGCTCTGTTCGTATTTCGGACATGGGATCCTCCAACGGGCAAAACGCCCGAATATCCATCCGATGCTTGGCATCGGCTGTGCGAATTGGCGATTTACGATGTGATTGCGAGGTGACGACGAGCCCGGAACGACGCAACGATGCCGTCGTCCGGGTTACCTGTGTGCTTGCAGGCGACCCGCGCGGAAAAAGAGGCGTGCTGAATGGCGCAGTAACGTCATCATGTAGTGGAATGTAGGTCGCGCAGGTGTGTTGTCAACCGCATCCGGTCTCGCGCGGTCAGCGCTGGATTCTCGCACGTCCGTGATTGCAAGGTTGCGCCGGCAGTTCGGGTTTGGAATTCACGCTACGCGGAGCATAACGCAGGCCGGGTTGGCTGGATTTGCACGATTGGCGCGCTATCCCTACATATGTTTGCACCGCAAGGGTTCATGCGCATGACAGCGAACGAACTGCCGCCAAATCCGTCTTGGCACGGCACCACCATTCTGACCGTCCGCAAGGGCGGCACCGTCGTCATTGGCGGTGACGGTCAGGTCTCGATCGGCCAGACCATCGTCAAGGCCAACGCCAGGAAGGTGCGCCGTCTCGGCAAAGGTGACGTGATCGCCGGCTTTGCCGGTGCCACCGCCGATGCCTTCACGCTGTTCGAGCGGCTGGAATCCAAGCTCGAGCAATACCCGAGCCAGCTATTGCGCGCCGCGGTCGAGCTCGCCAAGGACTGGCGCACCGACCGCTACCTGCGCCGGCTCGAAGCCATGATGATCGTCGCCGACCAGCAGGTCTCGCTGGTACTCACCGGCACCGGCGACGTGCTGGAGCCGGAAGCGGGCGTCGCCGGCATCGGCTCCGGCGGCAATTACGCGCTTTCCGCCGCCCGCGCGCTGATCGACGGCCCGCTCGACGCCGAAGCGATCGTGCGCAAGTCGCTCGATATTGCCGCCGACATTTGCGTTTACACCAACCGCAACGTCACCATCGAATCCCTGAAGACCTGAACGAGTACCCGCGTTGAACGACTTCTCCCCCCGCGAAATTGTCTCCGAGCTCGACCGTTTCATCGTCGGCCAGAACGACGCCAAGCGCGCCGTCGCCATCGCGCTGCGCAACCGTTGGCGGCGCTTGCAGCTCGACGAGAAGCTGCGCGAGGAAGTGCTGCCGAAAAATATCCTGATGATCGGGCCGACCGGCGTCGGCAAGACTGAAATCTCGCGCCGGCTGGCGAAGCTCGCGGGCGCGCCGTTCCTCAAGGTCGAAGCCACGAAATTCACCGAAGTCGGCTATGTCGGCCGCGACGTCGAGCAGATCGTGCGCGACCTGGTTGAAATCTCCATCGCGCTCACGCGCGACCGCAAGCGCAAGGATGTGCAGGCGCGCGCCGAACTCAACGCCGAGGAGCGCGTGGTCGACGCGCTGGTCGGCCCCGGCGCTTCGCCGGCCACGCGCGAGACCTTTCGCAAAAGACTGCGCGCCGGCGAACTTAACGACAAGGAAATCGAGATCGAGGTGCAGTCCGGCGGCGGCGGTATGCCCATGTTCGAAATCCCCGGCATGCCCGGTGCGCAGATGGGCGCCATCAATATCGGCGACATTTTCGGCAAGCTGGGCGGCGGCCGCACCAAGACGCGGCGCGTGACCGTGCAGGATTCGCACAACATCCTGGTCAACGAGGAATCCGACAAGCTGCTCGACAGCGAGCAGCTTGTCCAGGAATCGCTGCACGCCGTCGAGCAGAACGGCATCGTGTTCCTCGACGAGATCGACAAGATCGCCGGCCGCGAAGGCCGCATGGGCGCCGACGTGTCACGCGAGGGCGTGCAGCGCGACCTCCTGCCGCTGATCGAGGGCACCACCGTCAACACCAAGCACGGGCCGGTCAAGACCGACCACATTTTGTTCATCGCCTCGGGCGCGTTCCACATTTCCAAGCCGTCGGATCTGTTGCCGGAATTGCAAGGCCGGCTGCCGATCCGCGTCGAGTTGAAGGCGCTCTCGCGCGACGATCTCCGCCGCATCCTCACCGAGCCGGAAGCGTCGCTGATCAAGCAATACGTCGCGCTGATGCAGACCGAAGGCGTGAAGCTGGAATTCTCCGAGGACGCCATCGACGCCATCGCGGACATCGCGGTGTCGGTGAATAGCTCGATTGAGAACATCGGCGCGCGCCGGTTGCAGACCGTGATGGAACGCGTGCTCGACGAAGTCTCGTTCGCCGCGCCCGACAAATCCGGCGAAACCGTGAAGATCGATGCGGCCTACGTGCATCAACACATCGGCGATCTCGCCAAAAACGCCGATTTATCGCGGTTTATTCTCTGATGCGCCCGCGCATGGCTGCCGCCACGCGCGTGAACTGGACAGGCTGGCGGATTCCGGAATAACTCCGACAGACCTCAGGGAGGCGATCATGGCCGTTCAGCAGTTGCGCGAAGGCACCAGCCGCAATCCGCGCACCGTCGAGGAAGCGAAAGCGATCGTCAAACACGTCGAGTCGCTGTTCCTGCCGTGGAACGTGGACGCGCTGGTCGAAGGCTTTACCGACGATTGCGTCATCCGTTTCGGCACCGTGCCGGAATTTCGCGGGCTCGAACGCTTGCGCGAATTCTTCACCACCCGCAGCAAGCGGCAAAAGAATTACCGCCTGCGCAAGGAGCTGCGCTCGCTCAGCGGCGACATCATCGCCAATGTCTGGTCGGGCGAATGGGAAGATGCCGAGAGCGGCGTCAAAATGAAAGGCTTCGGCGTCGAAACCTGGCTGATGCGCGACGGCAAGGTCGCGGTCTGGGAAGCCGCCTTCAACGTTTCACGCGCCGGCGAGAACAACGGCGTCGGTCAACTTCTGAAATAAGGAAAACGCATTCATGCCGCTTTCAATGTCCAAGGTTTCCGTTCCGACTTTCGAGATCACGCTTGGCGCGCTCTCGGCCGTGCTCGACAAGGCCGACGGCCATGCCGGCGCGAAAAAGTTCGAGCCTAATGTGCTGCTCAATTCGCGGCTCGCGCCCGACATGTTCGCGCTCACGCGCCAGATCCAGGTCGCCTGCGATCAAGCCAAGAACGGCTCCGCGCGGCTCGCCGGTGTCGAACCGCCGAAGTTCGAGGACAACGAGACCACCGTCGCGCAACTGAAGGAGCGCATCGCCAAGACGCTGGCGTTCCTCAAGACGCTCGATGCAAAAGCAATCGACGCCTCGGCCGACCGCACCATCACCTTCCCGCTCGGCCCGAAGAAAGGCGAGATGAAGGGCGACGACTACCTCACCCACTTCGTGCTGCCGAATTTTTATTTCCACGCCACCGCGGCATACGCGATCCTGCGCCATTGCGGCGTCGAGCTCGGCAAGCGCGATTTCCTCGGCTCCATTCCGATCAAGATTTCCTGAGGTCATCGAGCCGCCGCCGCGGCCGAGTCGGCGGCGCGAATAACCCGCCCTACTTCTTCTTTGTCATGCAATCCATGACGAATTTCGAGCGCTGATCCATCACAACGTTTTGCTGCGCGGCTCGCCGTTGGCATTCGCGCATCCTGCGCGCCTGCTCCGGCGACGTCATTTTTTTCGCCGCCGTCGCTTTCATGTCGTCCTGCGCCGCGGCTGCGCCGGCCGCGAGGCCGAGGTTGAGAACAATGGCCAAAACAATGACGCGCGGCACGGGTTGCCTCCGCAAGTCGACGGGGCGAATGATCGCGCACATCATGCGCCGGCTGCAAGCTCAGCCTCTGGCTCGCCGCACCCGCACATAAAGCGCGCCCTCGCCGCCATGCGCGATATGGGCTTCCTCGAAGCCGATCACAAAGGCACGGAATTCCGGCAGGCCCAGCCATTGCGGCACTTGCCGCCGCAGCACGCCGCGCTCGCGTTCGCCATCGGCGCCGCGCGCCCCTTTGCCGGTAATCACAAGCACCAGCTTGGCTTCCCGTGCGCTGGCATTGCGCAGGAAGCGCAACAGCGCCGCGTGCGCTTCGCTTTGCGTCAACCCATGCAGATCGAGTCTCCCGTCGATTGCCTCCTTGCCGCGGGCGACGCGCTGCTTCATGCGCCGGCCCAAGGGCGCCAGCGGAGGCGCGGCCGGCTGCAATGGCGGCGCGAGAGGTTTCGCCGCGCGCGGCTGGGATGCGGGCTTGGGCGCCGACTTGGGCACGGGCGCGGGCTCTTCCGCCTCATCGTCGGACGCGTCACGCCGCGGCTTGCGCAGCGGCTGGATTTTTTTGATGAAGACGGTCCACAATTCGCGCTCGTCGGGCCGCAAGCCCCGGCGGCGGCCGTCGCGCCCGCTCATGACTTCGGGCGTGCGGTGGGACGCGGCTTCGGATGCGGCACGGGGCCGGTTACTTCCTCTGGCGCGGCCGCGGTATTCGACGCGACAACGCCAGCAGGCCGCGCTTTCGGCAGCGGCACCTTCTCGTTTCCTTCGACCGCCAGCGTCTGCGGCACCATCATGTAGAAATTGCCGTGCTGCTTGATGCGGCCGGCGATGTGGCTGATCTCCTCGCCGTGGCCGAAATAGATGTCGGCGCGCGCGGGTCCGACGATCGCCGAGCCCGTGTCCTGCGCCACCATCAGGCGATGGAACGGCGTGTCGGGCGTCTCGCTCTTGATCGGCAGCTCCGCCTCGATCCAGAACGGCGTGCCGTAAACGTGCAGCGACTTGTCGACCGCGAGCGAGCGTTCCGGCGTGAGCGGCACGCCTTGCGCGCCGATGCATTCGTCATGCGCGCCGAGCGCCGTCTCCTGGAAGAAAACGAACGAGCGATTCTTGCGCCGCAATTCCTTGCCCTCGTCCGGATTGGCTTCCATCCAGTCGCGGATCTTGTCCATCGACATCTCTTCTTTCGAGATGATGCCCTTGTCGATGAGGAATTTTCCGACCGGCGTATAAGGCTGGCCGTTGCTGGCAATGTAGTTGAGCCGCAGCAGATTGCCGCTGTCGAGCTTCACGCGCGCCGAGCCCTGGATCTGCGCGAAGAACGCATCGATCGGATCCTTCACGTAGCAGATCTCGAGATCGCGGCCGGCAATCGCGCCGTCTTCGATCTCGCCGCGATTGAGATTGGCGAACACCTTGCTATGGCCGACCAGCTTCTGCGGCACGCGGTAAATCGGAAACTTGAATTCGTCGCTCGGGTAGCGCGAGGCTTCGAATTCGGTCTCGTAATAGCCGGTGAGAAAGCCCTGCGGATCGTTGAGCGGCGAAATGCGCACCGGCTTGAAATTCTTCTCGAAGAATGTGCGCGCCTGCACGCGGTTGAGCGTGCCGGCGGCGACGGCGCGGTGGCAGACCTCATAGAGCGCGCCGTAGATCGGGCGCGCCTTGCGCATTGCCGCGGTGCCGTTCAGGATCGCCTTGCAGCTTTTGAGGAACGCGCCGAATGCCGCGGCCTGATCGTCGTCGGCCCAGCCGTTGAGCGCGGCGAACGTCACCGGCTCGACCTTGGCGTTGCGGAATTTCATCGGGCCGTGCGCGGCAGCGGGTGCCGCCGCCAGGAAACAGAGCGCCGCGCCGGAAAGCCAACGCGTGCGGGCATGGCGCGTCCGCATGCAGTCAGCGCCCGCCTTCGGTGGCGACCAGCTTCCAGTTCGGATCGCGCGAGCCCACATCGCGCGCGAACGTCCAGACGTCGGTGACGTCGGTCACCTTGTCGGGATTGCCGTCGGTCACGGTGCCGGATTTGTCGCGCGTCACCGAGACGAGCTGCGACACGAAGCGCACCGTGATCTGCGCCGTGCGTGCGCGGAATTCGGCGGCGGAAATGTCGGCGGATTCGATCGCGACGAAGCGGCTCTCGACCGTGTCGCCGCGCTGCTCGCGTTCGGTGATCGCGCTGTCGAAGCCGTCATAGACGTCGCGCGACAAAAGATTCTTCAGCGCGCGCCGGTCGCCCTGCGCGAACGCATTCACGATCATCTCGTAGGCGGCGCGCGCGCCGGTCAGGAAATGCTTGGCGTCGAATTCGGGATCGGCCGCGACGAGCGCATCGAGCGCGGCGGCGATCGGCGTGCCGGCTTCGGCAACGCCCTTCCAGCGGTCGCCCGCGGCGACCGGCGCGGCGGGCTGTTCGGCCGGTTTCGGTGCGGCTTCCGGCGCACGATTCGGCAACGCAATGACTTTTTCCGGCGCCGGGCGCGCGGGCTCGCGCGCGGAATACGGATCGTATGGCGGACGCTCGCGCCCGGTGCGCTGGCCGAGCACGCTGCGCAGCCGCAGGAAAATGAACACTGCGAGCGCCAGGAAGATGATGGTGTAGATGTCGAACACGTCGTGCATGCTCTCGGCTATCGTCGATAACGCTGCAGGCCGGTGAATCGTTGGCCGCCCCCGCGGCGTGGCGGCCGGTTTCCACCGTATTTATGTAAGCAGGTGGGCGAGCCGTTCCATAGGCCTGCGCCGGAATACCGGCGCAATAATGTTGTGCCGCTGCGGCAAACCTTAGACGATCAGGACAGTTGCGCCAACATCGGCAAACCCGAGTTCACGCATGATTGTGGCAAAATGGTTGCTGCTCGCGGTCCTGGCACTGCCGGTGGCGGAGCTGGCTGCGTTCATTCTTGTGGCAGTGGCGATCGGATTCGGCTGGGCGGTGATGCTCCAGCTCGGCTTTTCGCTCGCCGGCATGCTGGTGTTGCGCTTTGGCGGCGGCACACATGTTTCGCGCGTGCGCACGGCCTGGGGCGCCGGCAACCTCAATACCCTGCAAGCCGACGGCCCCGGTTTTCTCACCCTTTTGGCCGGGATTCTCCTGTTAATTCCGGGCTTTATCACCGATGCCATCGGCATTCTGCTGCTGATTGCGCCATTGCGCCGCATCCTTGGCGCGCTGATCTTGCGCGCCATGCGTGCGCCCGGCCCGCGCGGCGACGGGGTGGTCGATCTCAAGCCGGAGGAATGGCGGCAAGTGCCGGAGGAGCGGATCGCCGATCAACGTGAGGATCGCCGACGCTGACGAGCGGCAACCTTGTTCCACCCCCAAGCGCCATGTTAGCCAACCGCGACTTTCGGCAAGTAGCGCGAAGTAACCAAGTTCCGGAGTTCTCATGGCGACGACGAATGGCGGGCAGGCGCAGCCGCCCCAGCAGCCACCCCAACAGCCGCCGCAAGGCCAGGGCGCGCCGCCGCAGCTCAATGTGCTCGCGCAGTACATCAAGGATTTCTCGTTCGAGAATCCGAACGCGCCGCGCTCGCTCAATCCCGGCCCGCAGCCGCCCGACATCAAGATCCAGATCAACGTCAATGGCACGCCGTTATCGGAGACCGACGTCGAGGTCGTGCTCAAGCTCGACGGCACCGCGCAAAGCGGCAGCATGCTGATGTTCAGCTTCGAGCTCGCCTTCGCCGGCGTGTTCCGCATTCTGAACGTGCCGAAAGATAGCCTGCACCCGGTGATGATGATCGAATGTCCGCGGCTCTTGTTTCCGTTCGCGCGCGAGATCATCGCCACCGCCGTGCGCAATGGCGGCTTCCCGCCGCTGCTGCTCGATCCGGTCGATTTCGTCAGCCTCTATCGCCAGCGCATGAGCGAAACGCAGCCGGCGGGCGCGCCGACCGCGCAGGCCTGAAACTTCCCGTCTGGAAATCAGCTTTCGCTTTCCGCCTGGTAATCGAGCCAAAGCGGCTTCTCGCCCAGCGTGGCGATGAAGTCGCGATGCGCTTCGCGATCCGCGTCGGTGATGCGAATGGCAAGCGGCTCCTCGCGCACGCGGATTTCGGCGGCGCCGTTGCGCCTGGCGGCGCGGCTCGCGGCCGTTTCGGCAAGGCCGAGCTGCGCCTGGCGCGCGCCGATCAATTCGAGATAGACCTCGGCGAGGATCTCGGCGTCGAGCAGCGCGCCGTGCTTGGTGCGGCGTGAGTTGTCGATGCCGTAGCGCGCGCACAACGCATCGAGGCTGTAGGGTCCGGCGGAATGCTTGCGCCGCGCCAGCGCGATGGTGTCGATCAGCCGGTCGCGCGCCGGACAGACGCGTTTGACACGCTCGATCTCGGCGGACAGGAATCCGAAATCGAACGACGCATTGTGCGCGATCAACGGCGCGTCGCCGAAAAATTGCAGCAACTCGTCGACGACGGTCGCGAACAGCGGCTTGTCCTTCAGGAACTCGGCTGAAAGACCGTGCACCTTGAAGGCCTCGGCCGGCATGTCGCGCTCGGGATTGAGATAGCGTTGGAAGCTGGCGCCGGTCGGGATGCGGTTGAGTAGCTCGATGCAGCCGATCTCGACAATGCGATGGCCGTCGAGCGGATCGAGGCCTGTGGTTTCGGTGTCGAAGACGATCTCGCGCATCTTTTGTCCTGTCATTCCGGGGCGTGAGCGAAGCGAGCGAACCCGGAATCCATACTCCGCAGCGCCGGGGTTATGGATTCCGGGTCCGGCCCCTTCGGGCCGTCCCGGAATGACGCCGAACTAACTGCGTTTGCCCATCTTAGCAACCGCTTTCAGGATTTCATGCACCTGCGCGCGCGCCTGCTCGAATCCCTTCGAACTATCCACCACGAAATCGGCGCGGCGGCGCTTTTCCTCGTCCGGTACCTGCTTGGCGAGCAGGCTAGCGTACTTTTCTTGCGTCATACCCGGGCGCTCGAAGGCGCGCTGGCGCTGCACCTCGGCTGGCGCCGACACCACCACCACCGCGTCGCAGCGTTTTTCGCCGCCGGTCTCGAACAGCAGCGGAATGTCGAGCACGACCACCGGCGCCTGCGCATTTGCCGCAAGAAAGCGCTCCTCCGACTTGCGCACCAGCGGGTGCACGATGTCTTCCAGTTTTTTTATCCTCGCGTCGTTGCCGACCACCTGGCGGCCGAGTTTCTCTCGATCGACCTTGCCGCCGTGCGTCGAGCCGGGAAACGCCGCTTCGATCGGCGCCACCGCCTCGCCCTCGTACAATTTATGCACGGCCGCGTCGGCATCGTGCACGGGCACGCCTTCCTCGGCGAAAAATTTCGCCGTGGTCGATTTTCCCATGCCGATCGAACCGGTGAGGCCGAGGATGAACATGGCGCTAATTATTCCGTACCGTTTAGGGATTGTCGTCACCGGGCTTGTCCCGGTGACCTCGCTTAGGAAGGCACTGCACAACTAAGCGGGATGGCCGGGACAAGCCCGGCCATGACAGAACGAAGAGCCGTATTCACAAACTATCTTATCCCGCGATCACCCCCTGCTGCCGCAAAAACGTGAGCAGCGGCAGCAGCGGCAGGCCGAGAATGGTGAAATAGTCGCCCTCGATGCGCTCGAACAGCTGGATGCCGGCGCCCTCGATCTGATAGCCGCCGACGCTTTTGAGCGCCGCGTCGCCCGCAAGTTCCAGATAGCTTTCGACATAGTCGTCGGAAACATCGCGCATGGTCAGCCGCGCGCTGTCGCCGTATTCGAACAGCACGGCGCCGTCTCGCGCCACCGCGAGCGCGGAGTGCAATTCGTGTGTCTTGCCGCGCAGCGCGCAAATCTGCTCGCGCGCCGCCGCCCGCCCCGACGGCTTGCTGAAACGTTTCGTGCCGAGCGCCAGCGTCTGGTCGGCGCCGACCACCAGCCGCCCCGGCATGGAGCCGGAAATCGTCAGCGCCTTGGCGCGCGCCAGCAGCGCCGCCGCCTCGCCGGCTTTGAGCGTCCCCGCCTCGGCTTCGATCGCACGCTCGTCGATCTGCGCCGGGCGGATTTCAATACGCAGGCCGGCGGCGGCGAGAATCTTGCCGCGCACTTCGCTGTGCGAAGCCAGCACCAGCGGCAACGATGCGAGCCAAATCGATCCGGGCATGGCGTTCCGCGCTTGGCGTTCAGTTGGCCTGATGATGCTGGTGTTGCGGCTCACCGCCGCCGCGATAGCCGCGCAACTGCGCATAGCGCTCGACCTGGTCGTGCGTGAGCACCGCCAGCATCGAAAGGTGATATTTCAAATGCGCCGCCCGCAATGCGGCTTGCGTACCGCCGATGGCCTGCGTCACCGTGGCGAGACTCGCCGGCTTCACGGTGCGCTCGGCAAACAGCCGGTTGAGCGCGGCCTCCTGCGCGATCAGTTTTTCGCCGAGCGGAATCGTTTCGGCTTTCATCTGCGCGAACAAAGTTTCCGCGCTCGCGCGTTGCGCGGCCGATAGTGAAAGGCTGTCCGCCAGTTCGAGCACATGTTTCGGCCCCGGATAGCCGTTGAGCTCGGCCGCGAGCGCCAATCCCATGCCGCGGCCGGCGCGCAAATCGTCGATCTGCCCCGCCGACAATGTCTTGATGTGTCTTGTTTCCATGCCGCCGTAGGGCGTTTGCGCCGATGCCGCGAACGGGACCGCCGACAGCAGCGCGGCAATGACAATGCGTTTCATGGGCGTTGTCCTTTCACGTTGCGGGGTGCCGCTTGCGGTCGCTCAGCAGCCGCATCACCGCCGCCGCGGTTTCCTCGATCGAGCGGCGGGTGACGTCGATCGACGGCCATTCGTGCTTGGCGCACAGCCGGCGCGAGAACGCGATCTCCTCGGCCACCGCCGCCTTGTCTATATATTGATGGTCGTCGTGATGCGCTTTGAGGCCGAGCAACCGGTTCTCGCGGATCTGCACGATGCGCTCGGGGCTGGCGTAAAGACCGACCACCAGCGGCCGCGCGAGCTTTTCGACTTCCGGCGCGACCGTCACGCCCGGCACCAGCGGCACGTTGCCGGTCTTGATGCCGCGGTTGGCGAGATAGATCGAGGTCGGCGTCTTCGAGGTGCGCGACACGCCGACCAGCACCACGTCGGCCTCCTCCAGCCCCGCGACATGCTGGCCGTCGTCATGCAGCATGGTGAAGTTGAGCGCGTCGATGCGCTGGAAATATTCCGCGTTGAGCACGTGCTGCGCGCCGGCGCGGTGCATGGTCTTGGTGCCGAGATAGGACTGGAACAGCCGCAGCACCGGCCCCAGGATCGACATGCACGGCAGGCCGAGATCGCGGCAGCGCTTTTCCAGCACCTCGATCAGGTCTTCCTCGAGCAGCGTGTAGAGCACCAGGCCGGGCGCTTCGGTGATTTCGGTGAGCGCGTGGTCGAGCTGCTTGCGCGAGCGCACCATCGGATAAAGATGCTCCACCGGCGCGACGTTGGCATATTGCGCCGCCGCCGCGCGTGCCACCGTGATCAGCGTTTCGCCGGTCGCGTCGGAGACGAGATGCAGATGGAAATAGCCTGTGTCGGGCATCTGTATAGGTCACGGAGGAACTGTGGAAAGCAGTGGAGGAGGCCACGCCTTTCCGGGGAGCGCAAGGCGGAAAGCGGTATGCGGCGGATTCCTGTCCACATTCGTGCCTTCGGGACAGCAACCGGGCGTGCTGTGGTTGGGCGTGGAGATATGTGGAAGATGGCTGGGGAGAGTTTATGGAAAACTGCGATTTGAGGCGGAAAAGCGCGGCTTTTGCTGTGTGTAATGTTGGCTGTTTTTAAGCCGTAAGTTTTCGATCGCTCCTGAGCATCCAGTGGACAGGATGTGAATCGAAAGGCATGAGTCAAATCAACGACGTAACAGAATCTACAAAGAGTCTAAAAAGATTAGATGGAAGAGAAGCGTCACACCGGAAGCGTGGTGGGGAAACCTCTACTCGCCGTGCTCGACGGCCAGCGGCAAGCAGCGCCACCGGTATGGCTGATGCGGCAG
>JBAUHH010000561.1:0-2953 GCA_049680165.1 Pseudolabrys sp. | reverse complement strand
AGATGCATGGCAAAGCCGCCCCAGCCGGAGCCGATCTCGGCCACCGTCATGCCGGGCTTTAGTTGCAGCTTGCTGGTGAGGTGGATCAGCTTGTTGTGCTGCGCCTGTTCGAGCGTGTCGCGCGCGGGGTCGCGGAAATAGGCGCAGGAATATTGCAGCCCTTCGTCGAGGAAGAGGCGATAGAGCTCGATCGGAACGTCGTAGTGATGACGCGCACGCGCGGCGGCGATGCCGATTGGGTTGGCCTGGTGCCAGCGGCGCAAACCGCGCCACAGCCGGCGCAATAGCTTCTGCGAGCCGTACGTGTAAAGCCCGGAGCGGTTGAGCGAGAACAGCAGCAGGAAATCGTGGACCGCGGCGCCGCCTTCGAGTGTCAGCCGGCCGTCCATGTAGGCTTCGGCGGCGTGGAGCTCGGGATTGATGAACAAAGACGTGTAGAGCCTGCGGTCGTGCAGATGGATCGCGACGTCGGGTCCCGGCTCGCGGCCGCCGAACACATGAACGCCGCCGCCGGCGTCACGCAGGCGCAGCGTGCCCAGGCGAATGAAGCGCCGCAGCAGATTGGACAAAAGGCGCATGGCAAATTCCCGATCCGCAACGGCTATTCGTGCCAAGCTAATGTGACAGATGCCCGGCTTCGGGCAGCCTTACAATATTACCGGCCAAGATCACCGGCCAAGCGGCGCGCCGAGCTTGCGCGCGGTGTCCTCGACCCAGCCGCGGTAAAGCACGAGCGGCGTAACGCCGGTTAAGCCCCCGCAGCCTTCTTCATCGTTCGGTGCGGTGGACCAGCTCACGACGCCGAGCACGGTTGGCCCGCCGAGCTCGAACATGGGGCCGCCGGAATCGCCGGTGCAGGCGCCAAGCCCCGCGCGCACGTTGCGCGTTGCGGCGTCCATCAGGCGGACCTGCAACGAGCCCGGCTTGCCGGTGACGATCAATGTCGCCGCGCGCGGCACGCCAAGGCCGCGCGGGGTGCCGGCGGTGCTGACGCCGAAGCCGGCGATCACCAGTTGCTCGCCGGCAACGACAGGACGCGATGGCGCCAGCGTTGCCGGGACAACGACATCGGGCAAAGGCTCGGCAAGCTTGAGCAGCGCGAGGTCGGCGGTGGCGCGGGCGCGTGCGTAGTTCGCGGCGTTGAATTGCGGGTGCAGCGCGAAAGTCTGCACGCCGGCCGTCTGGCCGTTCTGGAAAATCTTGACGCGGTTGTCGCGCTTCTTCGCGACGCAATGCGCGGCGGTGAGCACGAGATCGCGCGCCAGCGCCGTGCCGGTGCACAGGTCGCCGCGCGGATCGACGATCATCACGATCGCCTGCGCGCTCCAGCCGTTCGCCGGCGGTGCGTTGCCGGTGAGCGCGTGCGCCGGTGCGCACAGCGAAAGACAGGCGAGGGCGGTGAGGACGCGGCGCATTGCGCGCTGCATCAGCCTTGTGGCGTTGCTTTTGTCAACGACCGGGCCGCGAACTCTTTTTCCCTCTCCCCTCGTGGGAGAGGGTGCCCGAGCGAAGCGAGGGCGGGTGAGGGGGCTGTCACTCAATAATGCACGATCCCCTCACCCGGCTCGTGCTCGCTATCGCTCCGCACTCGCCACCCTCTCCCACAAGGGGAGAGGGGAAGTGAGTCCGCCGCGCCGCACGAAATTCGAACGCATCCAGAGAAAACAAAATGCCCTCCATCTTGCTTACCGCTCCCGCGGTCGAGCCGCTGTCGCTCGCCGAAGCGAAAGCCTTCCTGCGCGTCGACAACAGCGACGAAGACGGCGTGATCGGCGCGCTGATCGCCGGCTCGCGCATCCACATCGAGGCGCAGACGCGGCGCGCGCTGATCGCGCAAAGCTGGCGGCTGTCGCTCGATAGCTGGCCGCTGGACGGGCGTTTGCCGGTGCGTCCGGCGCCGCTGCGCTCGCTCACCGCCGCGCGCGTCTATGATGCCGAGGGCGTCACCCACGACATCGATACGCAAGCCTTCGTGCTCGATCTGGCTTCGTCGGCGCTGGCTTTCGCGCCCTGGGCGCTGCCGGCGCCGGGCCGGATCGCGGGCGGTATCGAGCTCGACATCACGGCCGGCTACGGCGATGCCGCGGTCGACGTGCCGGAGCCGCTGCGCCAGGCGCTGCGTTTGCTGGTGGCGCATTGGTACGAGAACCGCGGGCTGGTCGCGTCCGGCGCCGTGAGCGCGCTGCCGGTCAACGTCGCCGCGCTGCTCGCGCCTTACCGGATGCTGGCGCTGTGATCCCGCCGGTCATCAATCCCGGCGACTTGAAGCGCCGGCTAGTGCTCGACGCGCCGGTCGATACCGACGACGGCGAGGGCGGCGTCGGCACCTCCTATCAATCGGTCGCGATGGTGTGGGCGCAGGTCGTGCCGCTTACCGCGCGCGCCGACGTCGTCGCCGACAGTCTCGGCGCCGCGCTGCGCTACGCCATCGTCATCCGCTATCGCGACGACATCACCACGCGGCATCGCTTCCAGGACGGCGACCGCGTCTACCGTGTGCTCGCCGTGCAACCCGCCGCCGACCGCCGCCTTCTCGAGATCGCAGTGGAAGAGCGGGAGGACTGACTCTTAATCCCTCCCCGCACAGAGGGGACGGTGGTCGGCGCACGCCGACCGGGTGGGGTGATCTCGCCACTTACCCCACCCGTCTCCTCGCTCCGCTCGGAGCCACCCTCCCCGAAGACCGGGGAGGGATAAGGAAGAACTCATGCCCACTGCCGCTTCTGCCGCGCTGCGCGCCGCCGTTCACGACGCGCTGATCGCGGACGCTTCGCTCAACTCATTGCTGGGCGGGCCGAAGATTTATGACCAGCCGCCGCGCGCCGCGGCGTTTCCCTACGTCACGCTCGGCGAGACACGCATCAGCGACTATTCCGCCGGTGGCGAGCCAGGCGAGGAGCACCAGCTCGTGCTGCACGCCTGGTCGCGCCAGGGCGGGCACAAGGAAGCACAC
>JBAUHH010000560.1:0-7813 GCA_049680165.1 Pseudolabrys sp. | reverse complement strand
GGTATCGAGCGCGCGCTTGATCAATGCAAGACCCTTCGCCGGCATGCGCAGAAGACGCTGGCAGACGGTGGCGGTTTCGATTTCGAGGCGGTCGTCATCGACCGTTTTCCAGATCATTCCCCATTTTTCCGCGTCGTCGGCGGTCAGCGGCTCGGCGAGCATCGCCAAGCCCCGCGCGCGCGCACTGCCGACAAGGCGCGGCAGAAACCACGTGCCGCCGGAATCGGGAATGAGGCCGATGAGCGCGAAAGCCTGCACGAACGTTGCCGAGCGCGCGGCAATGACGATGTCGCAGGCCAGTGCGATGTTGACGCCCGCACCGGCGGCGACGCCGTTCACCGCGGCGACGACCGGGAAGGGCATCGCGCGAATGCGGCGCACGAGCGGATTGTAATAAGCCTCGAGCGCGCCGCCGAGCACGCGCGCTTCGCCAGGCTCCTTGGCAAGCCTCGTGGTAAGGTCCTGGCCGGTGCAGAAGCCGCGGCCCGAGCCGGTGATGACCAGCGCGCGGCAATCCTTGTCGGCTTCCGCCTCCATCAGCGCGACGCGCAGGGCGAGATGCATCGATTCGTTGAAGGCGTTGAGCCGGTGCGGCCGGTTGAGCCGCAGGATGCGATAGCCCCCACGTCGTGTCGTGACGACGGCCGGCTCTCGCAGCGATGGTTCTTCTTCTTCCGCCATCACGCGTCTATCGCTTGAGGAATTTGTCGAGCGCGCCGGTTTCTTCGTTGCCGCCGGCATGGTCGGCGGCGATGCGCTCGTAGAAGCGCGCGGCCGCCCGCATCATTTCGTTTTCGGGATGATCCTCGCCGATGAAATCGGCGATCTCCTCCATCTCGGCCACCCAGCGATAGGCTTTGGAATACATGCCGGGAATTTGCGGCGTCAGATAACCGAGCAGATCGGGGCGGCTTTCGGCCAGTTCCGCCTTCAGCGCTTCCGCCGATCCCGCGCGGCTTGCGGCCAGCATCATGGCGGCGCCGAGCGCGGTGAAGCCCTTGGTGACGCCGGCATAGGACATCTTCAGCGCGGAGGCGGTCGAGAGCGGACCTTCGAGCACGCGCACGATCAGCCCGTGATCGTTGAGCCTGGCGAAATCGGCGGCGGCGGGGCCGGAGGCGTAGAATTTCGTTTTGGTGCCGCCGGGTTTCGGCGGCGGGCCGATGATGCCGGCATCGACGAAGGCGCAGCCGGTCCTTGCGACAGCCGCCGCGATGCCGTCGGCGCTGCGGGGACTGACCGCGTTGCAATCGACGTAAACGGGCTTTTTGTTGGCGGCGGTGAGCACGCCGTTCAGCCGCTTTGCCAGCGCGAGCGCTTCGCCCGGCGGCACGATCGACAGCAGGAAATCGGCTTCGGTCAGTTGCGTGTCGGAGACGGCGGTCATGCCGGCCTCGCGCGCGCGTCTGCCGCTCGCTTCGCTGCGGCCCGAAAGCGAGGTGAGAACTTTCACGCCGCGCTGGGCGAGACAACGGCCGACGGCGGCGCCCATGTTGCCGGGCGCAATAATGGCGACGGTAGGCGTGGAAGAAGCGTTCATGAGCCGGTTACGCCTCCGTCAAGATTGATGCTCTGCCCGGTGACGAAAGCGGACGCGTCCGAGGCGAGGAACAGCGCCGTTCCGACGAGGTCTTCCGGCGTTTCCGCGCGCGGGATGCATTGCATGGAGATGATGCGCTGCTTTTGCTCCGGCGTCACGGTCTTGCGCTCGATCTCGGTGAAGGTCGCGCCCGGCAATATGGCATTGACGGTGATGTTGTCGGGGCCTAGCTCGCGCGCCATCGAGCGGCTCATGCCGACCAGCGCCGCCTTCGAGGCGATGTAGTGCAAATAATTTGGCCGGCCGAGCGTGACCGCGCCCGACGCCATGTTGATGATGCGGCCCCATTTCGCGCGCCGCATGGCGGGCAGCACCGCGCGCGAGCACAGAAACGGCCCGGTGACGTTGACGCGCAGCACGTTCTCCCATTCGTCGAGGGGTATCTGCTCGAACGGCCGCATCTCCAGCGTCGAGAAGATCGCGGCGTTGTTGATGAGGACGTCGATGCGGCCATATTCGTCCTCGACCGCCTCGACCATTTCCTTGATCGAGGCTTCGTTGGCGACGTCGGTCTCGACCGCGAGCGCGCGGCCGCCGGCTTTCATGATCTCCGCCGACACGGAGGCCGCGGTTTTCTCGTTGCGTTCGGCGATTACCGCCACGGCGCCGGCGGCGGCAAAGGCCTTGGCGAACACGCGGCCGATGCCTTGGCCCGCGCCGGTGATGATGGCTACGCGGTCTTTCAGGGAAAAATCCGTGCTCATGCCGCGCCTCGTTCGGCGCGCACGTGCTGCTCCAGCGCCTCACGTGCGTTCCACGGCGTCCACCACGGCTTGATGCCGAGATCCTCCGCGATGACCGACGCACTGATGTAGCCCGCGCCGCCGGAGATCGCGCCGCCGGGATGGCCGGCGGAGCCGGCGCTGTACAAATTCGGAATCGGCGAGCGGTAGCCGAAATGGTTGTACATCACCTGCTCGGCGTTGAACGCGCCCATGAAGATGTCGCCGCCGCGCATGTTGATCATTTCCTGGACGTATTCGCGGCCGGTGTAGACGTAGCGCCCGAGGATGTTTTTCTCCGTCATGTTGGGGCAATAGCGCGCGAAGCATTCGACGATCTTGTCGGAAAACTCCTCCTTGAAGTCCTCGTAGCTTTGCCCGCCGAGCTGCGGCTCGAGCGGCATCACATGCCAGCAATAGGTCGTGTGCTTGCCGGGCGGCGCCTGCGTCGGGTCGAGCAGGCTCAGAGGCCCTGAACCGAACTGCACGATCTTCGGCACGCGGCCCGCCTGCACGTCCATGTGCGCGGAGAACAGATCCTCCATCGTCTCGGCACCGATCGACCATTTCAGCGAGCGGTTGATGTTGGGATCGAACTTCTCCGCCGCGAAACGCGGGCTTTCGTTGAGCGCCAGATGCAAGCCGAACAGGCTCCATTTGGTGTACTGGAAAGCATCGAGTTTCCTGAGGAAATCGGCGGGCAATTGCGCGCGGCCGATCAGGCTTTCGAAGGTCTGGTGCACGTCGAGCGTCGAGGCCACGAACTGCTTCGCGCGCACGGTGCGGCCGTCGTCGAGTGCAATGCCGGTCGCGCGGCCGTTCTCGACCACGATCTTGTCGATGCGCACCTGCGGCTGATACGTGCCACCCGCCGCGATGAAAGCCTCCATCAGCCCGCGCGCCAGATTGAACGAGCCGCCCTGGCAAAGCTGGTAACCGCTGTCGAGATCGAAGGCGCGGATGACCGAGCCCATCGGCGAGGTCTTCGACAGCGTATCGACCAGCCATGTGCCGAACAGCGATACCTTGAACAGAAAGAGCAGCCGCACATGTTCGTTCTCGAATAATTCGCGCACGACATCGAGCGGCTGGCGGCTGGCGACTTCCAGAAATTCCCGGCCCAGCGCCGTGCGCGACAGTAGCGCTTCGCGCTCTTCCTGCGGCAGCGGCTCGGCATAGCGCTCGGGCAGGAAAATCTCGCGCGTGATCTTCTCCGCCTTGCGATTCCAGTCGCGGAAGGTCGCGGCGTCCTTCCTGGAAAAGCGCGCAATGTTGGCGACGGATTCTTCCAGATCGCGCCCGAGCACCAGAGCGGTGCCGTCGCTGTGCGCCTGGCCGAATTCATAGCGCGGCGTGATGTAGGTGACGCGCTCGCCGAGATTCAAATCCTTGAACCACGGCGTCTCGCTGATGTGGAAGTGATTGATCGAATGCAGGTTGTGATAGAAACCCGGCAGCGTCACCTCGCGCGTGCACAGCCCGCCGCCATAGGTGAGGCGGCGCTCGGCCAGCAGAATATTCAGGCCGGCGCGCGCGAGGTAAGTGCCGAGGATCAGCCCGTGATGCCCGGCGCCGATGATGATGCCGTCATAGCTGCGGTCGAGCGCGGGCTTTCCGGTACTCACAATTCAAAATCCTCAACCGCTCACAGATTGAGCTGATAGCTTGCCGGCACCCAGTGATGCACGCCTTGCCGTTTCTCGACGAAGCCGACCGACGGGAAGGGCAGGTGGTAGCCGGTCACGAATAGTTTCTCAGCCGTCACCATGTCGAGAATGCGCTTGCGCGTCGCCACCGCTTTCTCCTTGTCGTCGTCGACGTCGATCTGCCATTCGGGCCGCTGCATCGACATCACGTAGTGGATCACGGCGTCGGCCCAGAGCAGGAGTTGCTTGCCCTCGCTGTCGAACATGTAGGCCATCAAGCCCGGCGAATGTCCCGCGGCGTCGACCGCGCGGATGCCGGGGACGATCTCGTCACCCGGTTTCACGAAGGTCGATTTGTCGGCAAGCGGCACCGCGAGCTTCATGAACAGTTCGCGGTTGGCCTTGCGCGCCTCGCGCACGTTCTCGCCGCGCTTCCAGAAATCGAATTCGGCGGCGCCGAACACGTAGCGCGCGTTCGGAAACACCGGCTTGCCGCCGTCGCTCAGCCCGCCGATGTGATCGGGATGACCGTGGGTGATGACGACGATGTCGACGTCTTCGGGCTTGTAGCCGGCCGTGCCGAGATGCTTCACCAGATTGCCGTCGGGAAGCCGGCCCTTCATCGCGGGAATGTCGCGCGCCAGCGTGCCGTTGCCGGTGTCGAACAGGACGAGTTCCTTGCCGGTATTCACCAGCGTCTGGACGAAGGGGTGCTCGTATTTGTTGGGGTCGATGCGGTTGGCGCGCGCCAGCTCGTGCGCCTCTTCCGCCGGCCCGCCGGCATGGAACGAGCCGGCCATGTTCTCGCGCACGACGAAACTGTCGAGAATATTGGTGACTTCGAAATTGCCGAGCTTGAAACGATAGATCGTGGGGCGGATCGGCCCCTGCATGCTGCTTGCCATTATTGGTGTTCTCCCGGGTGTGCGCGGGCCTAGTCATAACAACAGGGCGGGGTGGCGGAAAGCCGCTTCCTGAGCAGAGCAGGTTTTCGCGTTCAACAACCCGCAATATCTGCGCCGATCTGTCAGCCGTGGTGCTGCACGCTCGCCATGTGTGTGTGATGGCGTACCTGGCGGTGTGCCGACGATGCATGCGCCGACGGACGTGCAAGCCGAGCCTCGAGTTGGCTCAGACGTTGCTCCAGTGCTGCGATCCGTTCCTTGTCCGACCGGATCATCTTCTGCTGTTGCTGATAAGCCGCGAGCAGGAAGGTCGGCAGCTCGTGATATTTGACCGTCTCCGGCTGTCCGTTCTTGAACACGGCGAGATAGGGCAGCGCGTCCGCGACCTCCTCCGCGATCAGGCCATATTGCATGGGCTTCGAGCCGTCCGCATACGGCTTCTTGTAGCGGAACGTCAC
Organism: Pseudolabrys sp.; assembly: GCA_049680165.1. Classification (GTDB taxonomy): domain Bacteria; phylum Pseudomonadota; class Alphaproteobacteria; order Rhizobiales; family Xanthobacteraceae; genus Pseudolabrys. Next base: position 2,482 of record JBAUHH010000560.1, on the reverse strand, counting down.
CGGCCGCAGGTTCATGAGCGTCGCGCTCAGGTCGCCCATTGTCTCGATGTCTTCCTTGTAGCGGCGTGACGAGCTCACCGTGCCAAGCTGGCCTTGGCTGTCGATCAGCACAGCAACGGCATCGTTGGTGTCGGTGGTCACGCCGCGGATGCCGACAACAAAGGCCTTGGATTGCCCGTCGCCGATCCTGATCGTGTTGGTATCGGCGGGTTGCCCACCATTGCCGATAAATATGCTGTTGTCGGGCGCGGACGCGCCATTGCCCGCGAACATTCCAATCGCGATGTTGCTCGATCCACTGACGTTTGCAGCGAGAGCGAGATCGCCGACCGCGGTATTGTTGGAGCCGGTGGTATTGGCCGACATCGCGTCCTGGCCGAGCGCCGTATTGTTGTCGCCCGTATTGCTCTCGAGCGCGTTGCCTCCCAGAGCCGTGTTTTCGGTGCCGCTGATGTTCGCCGACAGTGCGCTCGTCCCGACAGCGGTATTGCTCTCGCCAGCTGAGTTGAGTGTAAGCGCGCCGTCGCCGATCGCGGTATTGCTGCCGCCGCTGCCGCCGGCGCTCAACGCGTGAAACCCGACCGCGGTATTGAAACCGCCGATATTGTGCAGAAACAGCGAGCCGTTTTCGGTCAGCGCGATCTTGCCCGCACCGGGCGAGTAGATACCGGTGCCGGTGTCGCCGGTGAAGCTGATCGACGGCGCGCCCGTCGTGCCGTCGCTGATGCCGGTGTTCGGACCGGACGCGCCTTTGGCGGCAAACAGCTCCCAAAAAGTGACGTTGGTCGTCGCCCTGTTGCGGCTCGTGAGTTTGGCGCGGTAGGTCTGCCCCGCCGATGTGACGAGATCGTCGGGCTCATACGTGGTCGTGCTCACCCAGGCGCCGGCCGGATTGAAGCCGCGCGCGAACAGTTGCCAAAACCCGGACGTATTGGGTGACGTCGAGCCCGGCACCCTGTTCTTGCTCGTCGTCAAAGCGCGCCAGGTCGAACCGCGCGCAACGACCAGATCGTCCTTGTGGTAAGTCGTCGTTGCGCTCCAGGCGCCTTGCGCGACGAGATCCGGCTGCACGACGCCAGTGGACTGTTGCGCCTCAAGCCCAGGCGCAAAATTGAGCGCAACAAACATGGCGAGCGCGGCGATCAGGCCGCTACGGATGATGACCGATTTCATGATGACTTCCCCCATCACGTGCTTACCGGCCGAATTCTAGCGGAAGCGGGTGGGGCGTGCGAAGGACGGGCCTGCGGTTCCCCTTGCGGCCTGCCCGCATGGCCAATAAGCCGGAAAATCCGGCCTTTTTAACCACATAGCCCACCTGCGGCGGCGGCGCGGATGGACCTTTTGGCGGCAAGACCGCTAGACTACCGTTCATCATCAAGGGCCAAAATGGCCACGGGGAGGATTGAGATGCGTAAGGCAGTATTGGCTGCGAGCGCCGCGCTGTTGCTCGCGACGGGCCCGGCGATGGCCCAGAACAAATCCGTCAAGATCGGCTTCGTCAGCACCTTCAGCGGGCCGACCGCGGTGATCGGCAACAACATGCGCGACTCGTTCGAGCTCGCGCTCGATCATCTCGGCCGCAAGATGGGCGGCCTGCCGGTCGAAGTGATCTACGAAGACGATACGCTCAAGCCGGACGTCGGCAAGCAGAAGACCGAGAAGCTGATCGAATCCGACCATGTCGATTTCATCGTCGGCTACATCTGGTCGAACGTGCTGCTGGCGTCGATCAAGTCCGCCGTCGACTCCAAGACGTTCCTGATCACGTCCAACGCCGGCCCGCACCAGATCGCCGGCGAATTGTGCTCGCCCTACATTTTCTCGACCTCGTGGCAAAACGACCAGACGCCGCAGGCGATGGGCACCTACATGAACCAGAAGGGCGTGAAGTCCGTGTTCCTGATCGGCCCGAACTATGCCGCCGGCAAGGACATGCTCGCGGGCGTGGCTTCGACCTTCAAGGGCAAGGTTGTCGGCCAGGAGTTGACCACGTGGCCCTCGCAGCTCGACTTCTCCGCCGAGCTGGCGAAAGCGAAGGCCGCCAATCCGGATGCGATTTTCGTGTTCTATCCGGGCAAAGCAGGCGTGCAGTTCTTGAGCCAGTACGCGCAAGCGGGATTGAAAGGCAAGATTCCGCTCTACACCGCCTTCACCATCGACGAGCTGTCGCTGCCGCTACAAAAGGATCTCGCGCTCGGCGTGCCGGGCGCGCAGCAGTGGGTGAACGATCTGCCGAACGAGGCGAACAAGAAATTCGTCGCCGACTTCGAGAAGAAGTACACCGGCAAGAAGCCGTCGTTCTACGGCGCGCAGACTTATGACGCCGCCTATCTGATCAACTCGGCGGTGGTCGCCACCAAAGGCAACCTCTCCGACAAGGCCGCGGTGCAGAAGGCGCTGGAGAAGGCAAACTTCAAATCGGTGCGCGGCAATTTCAAGTTCGGCAACAACCACATCCCGATCCAGAATTTCTATTTGC
>JBAUHH010000559.1:0-2542 GCA_049680165.1 Pseudolabrys sp. | reverse complement strand
CCGGCGACGGCGATCATTACGCGGCGACCGTGATCTCCCCATCGTTCCGCGGCAAGTCGCGCGTACAGCAGCACCAGCTCGTCTACGAGGCGCTTAAAGGCCAGATGGGCGGCGTGCTGCACGCGCTCGCGCTGCAAACCGGCACGCCGGAAAACTAATCCCATGAAAGCGGTCAAGCTGCTGTCGCCCTTCGGCGCGATCGCGCCGACCGGGACGTGGAGCGTCGGCGCCCGTGCGGGCGACTTCGTGTTCGTCGCCGGAATGCGCGGCATTGATCCCGCGACCAACACGCTCGTCGCAGGCGAGGAAGCACGCGTACGGCAGGCTTTCACGAACATGAAAACCGTTGCGGCGTCGGAAGGCGCGCGCCTTGCCGACTGCGTGCGCATCGTCGTCTATGTTACCGACATGGCCAGACACCGCCCGATCGTTAACAAGGTGCAGGAGGAATTCTGGCCCGATGGCGGCTATCCGCCGCGCACGATCGTGGAGGTCAAGCGGCTGAACCAGGACGATATTTTCGAGGTGGAAGGCACCTTTTACGCGCCCGCCGGGCGATAACCCCGGCGTTAACGCAAGATTTCTTGGGGTGACGGCGCCAGTTGCGCTACATATATGCGCCAAGCAGGGGTGAATCGCCCACGGGCGGCCGGACAGGACTGAAAGACCATGGCAATCGAGCAATTCATCGACAACGAACTCAAGAGCAACGACGTCGTGCTGTTCATGAAGGGCACGCCGCAATTCCCGATGTGCGGTTTTTCGGGGCAGGTGGTGCAGATCCTCGACCATCTCGGTGTCGCCTATAAGGGCCTCAACGTGCTCGAGTCCGAGGAGCTGCGTAACGGCATCAAGGCCTATTCCAACTGGCCGACCATCCCCCAGCTCTACGTGAAGGGCGAGTTCGTCGGCGGCTGCGACATCGTGCGCGAGATGTTCCAGGCCGGTGAATTGCAGCAGGCGCTCAAGGAAAAAGGCGTCGCCGTGCGGGCAGGCGCCGACACCTGAGCGCGCCTTCGCCGTTTGCAGCCTATTTCAGGCGGTTCACGATCAAGTAGATGAGCGCCAGGATCAGCCCGAGCCCGATCAGGCTCGGCGTCGGCACCGCATTGGCGAATTTCGTTACGTTGTCGGCGACCGACAACACGAACACGCCGGAGCTCTGCCCAAGGATCAGATAAATCAGCATGATCGCGAGCACAGCGGCGAAGCCGAGCTCGACGAACGTCCACAGATAGCGCTTGGTCTTGTCGAGCATGTCCATCATGGCACCTATGATGGCGCGGTAACCCGTACCGTGCGCAAGCAAAATCGTTTCCGAAAACCGGTACTAAGTTCGGACTCGCGCCGCAGCAATAATTGGGTGGGGAGGGTTGTCCCCACCCAACATGGCCGACGCGCGATATCGAGCGCCGGCGTCAGCAAAAAGCTCGCCGGCCGGTCAGGCCATCGAGCGTTTAGAGAACAACCAGAGGATGACACCGAGGGCGATGAGCCCTACGAGACCGTTTGACCCCAACTCTTTGATCAGCGCGACGATATTGCCGACCACCCCGCCGAAGAACGGCAGTTGGGCCCCGACGAGAAGCGAGGCGACGATGGCGAAAGCCAGCAGCATCAGGCCGATTTCCGTCAGCGAGCCGATCCAAGACTTCACGCGATTCATAGCGTCCATGAGCGATTCTCCCTGATTCACTCCTCAGCGACTCTAAGCTACTAAATATAGCTCTCTATGACAAGGGAGCCCCTACATTAGGTATTGTTTTCATTGGAGAATTTTCCAGCGGCCTGTTGATAGTGAGGATTGGGTGGATAGCCCCAAGCAAAAACCCCGCCTCGGTGAGACGGGGTTTTGTGTTTGTGGCAGGCGCGGACAGCGGCCGGCGTCACGTCAGCGCGAGTAGTATTCGACCACCAGGTGCGGCTCCATCATCACCGCGTAGGGCACGTCGGTGATCGCCGGAATGCGCGCAAGCTTGGCGGTGAGCTTGCTCGCATCGACCTCGATGTAATCGGGCACGTCGCGTTCGGCGAGTGCAACCGCTTCGAGCACGAGCGCGAGCTGCTTGGATTTTTCCTTCACCTCGATCACGTCGCCGACCTTGGCGCGGAAACTCGGAATGGTCACGCGCCGTCCGTTCACCTTGATGTGGCCGTGATTGATGAACTGGCGCGCGGCAAAAACGGTCGGCACGAATTTGGCGCGGAAGATGATCGCGTCGAGACGACGCTCCAGCAATCCAACCATGTGCGCACCGGTGTCGCCCTTCAGGCGACGCGCTTCGGCGTAAATGCCGCGAAACTGCTTCTCGGAGATATTGCCGTAGTACCCGCGCAGTTTCTGCTTGGCCTTGAGCTGCACGCCGTAGTCGGAGAGCTTGCTCTTGCGGCGCTGGCCGTGCTGGCCGGGGCCGTATTCGCGGCGGTTGACGGGGCTCTTCGGGCGGCCCCAGACGTTTTCGCCCATGCGGCGGTCGAGCTTGTACTTGGCTTCATGGCGCTTGGTCATCGCGTCCTCTCAAAATTAGATCAGTGGGTGAGG
>JBAUHH010000558.1:0-5963 GCA_049680165.1 Pseudolabrys sp. | reverse complement strand
AGACTGTGCAAGGCGAAGGGCTTCGATTCCGGCAAGAGCATGGACATGACGACCGCCGAGGTCTGTCCGGCCAAGGTGATGCTGTCGGGCCGCAGCGGGCCCGGGTGTCACGACGAAACATTCGTATCACGCGCACTTTGCCAATAAAACGCGATCGCTTTTAGTTCTCGCGCGCGCCGCTTGTTTCAGCGGCCCGCTTATGTTTCCGTCGCGTTGCAAGAGACGACGGAGCGTAAGCGACATGAATCTCCACGCCAAATTGCTCGAGCGCCAGAGCGCGGGCCGTCCGGTTACCGTCGGTGTGATTGGTGCCGGAAAATTCGGCACCATGTTCCTGTCGCAGGCGCGGCTTACGGCGGGGATGCATGTCGTGGGCGTCGCCGATCTCGACGTGACGCGGGCGCGGAGCCAGCTCAAGACCGCAAACTGGCCGGCGGAGGCCTTTGCCGCCACCTCGCTTGCGGATGCACACAAGACGCGCGCGACATTTGTCACTAACGATTCCGGGTCGTTGATCGCCGACCCGCGCATCGAAGTGATCGTGGAAGCGACCGGCGTGCCCGGCGCCGGCATCCACCACGCGCTGATGTCGATCGCCAATGGCAAGCATATCGTCATGGTCAATGTGGAGGCCGACTCGGTCGCCGGTCCGCTGCTCGCGCGCAAAGCCAAGGCGGCAAACGTCGTCTACAGCCTCGCCTGGGGCGACCAGCCGGCGCTGATCTGCGAGCACGTCGATTGGGCGCGCGCGGCCGGCTTCACAGTGGTCTGCGCCGGCAAGGGCACGCGCTACGAACCGCACTATCACCAGTCCAATCCCGACAATGTATGGGACATTCTCGACAAGTACCTGAACATCTCGGACCGCAAGTCGATCAACCCGAAGATGTTCAACTCGTTCGTGGACGGCACCAAGTCCGGCATCGAGATGAGCGCGGTGTGCAACGCCACCGGCCTCGTGCCGCAGAGCGACGGCCTGCATTTTCCGCCCGCGACGCGCTTCGAGCTCGCCGACATCTGCAAGCCCAAGAGCGAGGGCGGCACGCTGGAAAAAGCCGGCGTCACGGAAGTGACGTCATCCGTTTATCGCGACGGCAAGGACGTGCCGCATCATCTCGCGCTGGGCACCTATGTCGTCATCGAGGGGGACACCGATTACGCGCGCCGCTGCTTCAAGGAATACGCCATGCTGCCGGACAAAAGCGGCAAGTACGCCGCGCTGTACCGGCCGATCCACATGATCGGGCTCGAGCTTGGCATCTCGGTTGCCAGCGCCGCGTTGCGCAACGAGCCGACCGGCGCGCCCACCGGCTTCCGTTCCGACGTGGTGGCGACCGCCAAGCGCGCTCTCAAGGCCGGCGAGATGCTGGACGGCGAGGGTGGCTTCTGCGTCTGGGGCAAGCAGACGGCGGCTGAAGTGTCGCTGCGCGACGAGCTTTTGCCGCTCGGCCTCGCGCACAACGTCAAGCTCAAGCGCGACATCGCGCAAGGCGGCGCGCTCAAGTGGAGCGACGTCGCCTACGATCCGAATGACTCCGCGGTGAAAGTGCGCCGCGAGATGGAAGCAGCGTTCGGCCGCCGGAATGTCGGCACCGAGCCGGTGTTATGACCCGACGGCAACAGGGGAGAGCAAGATGATGGGAAAGCGCTTGATGGCCCTGGCCGTCGCGGCGGTGCTTGCATTTGCAATGGCTGCCACCGGCACGGCCCGCGCCGAAAATACCAAGCTCACCGTCATGGTGTTCCTCGGCATGCAGAACCTGCCGATCTTCGCCGCGCAGTCGCAGGGCTTCTTCGCGAAGCACGGCCTCTCCGTCGACATGAAGATCACGCCCGGCTCGGAGGTGATGCGCAAGGGCCTGGCCGACGGCCAGTGGCAAATCATTCATACCGCGATCGACAACGGCGTGGCGATGGCCGACGTCGCCAAGGTCGACGTCGTGAGCGTGATCGGCGGCGACAACAGTTTCAATCATCTGGTGGTGCAGCCCGAAATCAAGTCGATCAAGGATTTGCGCAACAAGACCGTAATCGTGGACGCGCTCAACACCGCTTACGCGTTCCAGCTCTACGACATCCTCAAGAAGAACGGGCTCTACAAGGGCGAGTATTCCGTGAAGTCCGTTGGCGCCACCTACAAGCGGCTGGCGGAGATGAAGCAGGAGAAAACCGCCGCGGCGGCCATCCTCAACCCGCCGTTCTCGATCCTTGCCGCCAAAGCCGGCCTGAAGGATCTAGGCCCGGTGATGCAGGTGATTGGCCCCTATCAGGGGACCGTTGGAATTACGTTGCGCTCCTGGGCGCGCGAGCACCCGGATATCCTGGTGAAATACCTGCAAGCCTATATCGAAGGCCTGCGCTGGTCGCTCGATCCGAAGAACAAGGACACGGCGACCAATTTGCTGATGGCTGGCCTCAAGCTCGACCCCGCCACCGCCGCGGCCTGCTACGCGCTAGTGATCGATCCGAAGAACGGCCTCGCCAAAGACGGCAAGTTCGACATCGAAGGCTTCAGGAACGTGCTCAAGCTGCGCGCCGAATTCGAGGGCGGCGCGGCAAGCCCGCCCGAGAAATACATCGACCTGTCGTACTACCAGAAGGCGCTCGGCGGCCTTTAAGCGCTATTCGAGCTCGATGGTGCCGTCGATCTTGTAGGTCAATCCGACCTTGCCGATGGTCAGCACCATTTGCGCCTGCAAGGCTTCGTTGCCCTTCAGCCGTCCGTCCGATGTGGCCGCGCGGATGGCGTTTTCGATCTCGCGTTGCGAGGTGACGCCCACCGTCTTGAGGAATTTGCGTAGTGAAGTGTTGAGAACGTCTTCGTTCATCGCGGGTCTCCTTGCCGATGCGAGCGGGGCGCGAACGGATCATAGCGCGGCGCATTGCGCGCGCAAAACACGAACTGGTGTCTAAAGGGAGCCGTTAAACGGCGACGGCGCGCAGGAAAGTATCGACCTTCTCGCTCAAGGCGCTGGCCGCCGCTTCGACCGTCTCGGAAGCCGTCAGCACCGTGTCGGCGGAATTTCGTGTGTGCACGACCGCGCCCGCGACCTGGTCGAGCACGATCACGACCTCTTTCGTTCCTGTCGCCGCGCCGGCGACGTTCTGCGTGATTTCGCCGGTCGCCGCGTTCTGCTGCTGCACCGCCTGAGCGACCGTCGAGGTCCAGCCGCTGATTTCCTGCATGCGCTCGGTGTTGCGGCGGATCGCTTCGACCGCGCTGCTCGTCGAAGCCTGCACCGCCGCGATTTGCGCGGCGATCTGCTCGGTCGCCTTCGCGGTCTGAACCGCCAGCGATTTCACCTCCGTCGCCACAACCGCAAAGCCCTTGCCCGCTTCGCCCGCGCGCGCTGCTTCGATGGTAGCGTTGAGCGCCAGCAGGTTGGTCTGGCCGGCGATGTTGCGGATCAGCTTCACCACGTCGCCGATTTCCTGCGCTGATTTCGACAGGCTGGTGATTTCCTCGTTGGTCTCGCGCGCTTCCGTCACAGCGGTGCGCACCATCTCGGTGGTCTGGCCGAGCTGACGGCTGATCTCCTCGATCGAGGCCAGCAGCTCTTCGGCCGCGGAAGCGGCCGCGCCGACGTTGACCGAGGCTTCGTTCGAAATCGCGACCGCATCCGCCGCCTGTTTGGAGGTTTCGCCGGAGGACGTCGCGAGGCTGCTCGCGGTCGAGCGCAGGGCCGACGCACTTTCGCCGACGGTGCGCAGGATCTGCTCGACGCCTTGCCGGAACGAGACGATCGCCGCGTCCACGAAAGCGCGGCGCTGCTCCTGTTCCAGCATCTTGGCGTTTTGCTGCTGGGCGCGCTGACGCTCGGTGATGTCCTCGTGCGTGCCGACCCAATAATGGCCGCCGACGATCGGTTTGTTGATGACGGAGATCGCGCGCTCATCGGGCGTGGTGACGACGCGGGCATAGGTCACGTCGCCACTGACAGATTTGAGAATTTCCGTGCGGTATTTCTCGACGTCGAGGTCGAGGCTGCCGGTGTCGCTGCGATGTTTGATGAGGTCGCGCAGCGTGAGGCCTGGCCGCACGAAATTGCGCGACAATCCGTAGAGGTCCAGATAACGGTCGTTGCACAGCACCATCCGCTCGGCCATGTCAAACATGACGAGGCCTTGCGACATGTTGTTCATTGCGATCTCGAGCATCACCCCTTTTTCGTTGAGCAACCGGTCGGCAAACGCGCTCACCAGGCTCATGCCCAGCAAGGCGATTGCCGCGCTGGCGACCGCCATTGCGAGTGACGTCGGCGACAGTGACGACGCCGCGATCGAGCGCGACGGATCGGGAATGACGTCGACGGCGCCCATCGCGGTGAAATGGTGCGAGACGATGGCGAGCGTGAGGAAAAGCGCGGCAAGCACCGTTCCGGGCCGGCTTGCATACCGGATGGCGATCGGGAGCGCGGCCGCGCCGAAAATAAGGCCGAACAGGATCGACGCCGTGATGATGTCCCACGACCAGTCGATATGGCCGGGCACTTCGACTGCCCACATCCCGAGGTAATGCATGCAGGCGATGCCGGCGCCCACGACGGCGCCGCCGAGCGCCGCGCTCCAGCTAGTGCGGATGTAAACAGGGATCGCAAGCCCGATGCTGGTGACGGTCGCCGCGGCGGCGAGCGACACCGCGGTCAGGCCGACGTCGTAGCCGATAGCGACGCCGGGCGTGTAGGCCAGCATCGCGATGAAGTGCGTCGCCCAGATGCCGAAGCCGGTCGTCGTGCCGGCGGTGACGATCCAGGCGATGCGCGCGCGGCCGCTGGTGGCGCGGGCGCGGTGAAACAGGCTGACCGCCGAAAGGCTGGCGATGTAGCAGACGGCGGCGGCGACGAGGACCAGCCGCCAGTCATGTTCGGTGGTAAGACAAGTGTAGACGCGTAACATCGGCCGATCCGTCGGTTCGGTATCAGAGCCGTTTATTACTCGGTAACCATTTGTATCCGGTTAATTCCGCCCATTTTCCGGGCTGGAAGGCCATGCGGGCCGCCGTTGACCCGGTGGGGTCGGTGGCTATGATCCCCGCGCTTAAATGCCCCTGTGGCGGAATTGGTAGACGCGCCAGACTCAAAATCTGGTGGCCGCAAGGTCGTGCTGGTTCGATTCCGGCCAGGGGCACCATTTCCCGATAATTTCCCGATGGGCCGGGGGGCCGATTTGGAGTTTCCATGGTTGCCTATGCCCCGGTGAGGGCCGAGGACGGGCCGTCCGCCGCCGCCATAGTGGTCGCGGCCCTGGGCGCGCTCACCATCCTTGGGTTCCTGTTCTTCCAGTACGGCCTCGGCTACCCGCCTTGTCCGCTCTGCCTCGACCAGCGCAACGCCTTCTATGTGTCGGTGCCGCTGGCCGTCCTGCTGTGGGTGGGGTCGCGCTTCGGCGCCTCGCGCAAGGTGATCGTCGCCGGCTTCGTGGTGATCGCGGCTATCATGCTGTGGAACACCGGGCTTTCCGCCTACCACGCGGGCATCGAGTGGAAGTTCTGGCCGGGGCCGACCGATTGTAGCGGGCCCATCGACAATCTCGGCTCCGCGTCGAACCTGATGAAGCAATTGCAGAGCATCCATATCGTGCGCTGCGACGAGGCGGCCTGGCGTTTCCTCGGCATCTCGCTTGCCGGCTATGACGTGCTGGTGTCGCTTTTGCTTGCGGCGATCGCCGCCTGGGGCGCCAAGGCCGCGTATGGAAGGCCGTAAATGGAAGTCCTGATCGTCGGCGCAGGCATCGGCGGCCTCACGCTCGGGCTGATGCTGCATCGCGCCGGCATAGCTTGCCGCGTCATCGAGGCCACGCCTGAATTGAAAGCCGTCGGCGTCGGCATCAATATCCTGCCGCATGCCTCGCGCGAACTGTGCGCGCTCGGCCTGGAAGATGCGCTGGCGAAAGTCGCTGTCACCACGCGCGAATATTGCTTCTTCAACCGCTTCGGCCAGTACATCTACAGCGAGCCGGCCGGA
>JBAUHH010000557.1:0-2737 GCA_049680165.1 Pseudolabrys sp. | reverse complement strand
TTGAAATCGACCCCCACCCGGCTCGCTGCGCTCGCCGACCTCCCCCTTTCAGGGGAAGGTAAAGAAAAGCGGCTCGACATTGTTGTTGCCGGCGTCTCATTGCTCGCCGATCCCGAGGGCGCGCTGTATTGGGCAGAGCACGGCCTGCTCGCCGTTGCCGACCTGCACCTTGAAAAAGGCTCGAGCTTTGCCGCGCACGGCGTGCTGCTGCCGCCTTACGACACCGCGGCGACGCTGGCGCGGCTCGCGCGCCTGATCGCGCGTTACGCGCCGCGCTGCGTCGTCGCGCTCGGCGACAGTTTCCATGACGGCGGTGGCCCGGCGCGGCTCTCCGACATTGACCGCGCGGAACTTTCCGCGCTTCAGCGCGGTCGCGAGTGGATCTGGATCACAGGCAATCACGATCCCGATCCGGCCGAAAACATCGGCGGCAGTTTCGAGAGCGCCGTTTCGATCGGCGCGCTGACATTCCGTCATCAACCGTCGGGGCAGGACGGCGAGATCGCCGGTCACTTGCATCCGGTCGCGCGCGTCGCCCATCGCGGACGTGCCGTGAGCCGCCGCTGCTTTGCCGCCGACAAGACACGCATGGTGATGCCGGCTTTTGGCGCGTTCACGGGCGGACTCAATGTGCGCGACATGGCGTTCCTCGCCATATTCGGGACGGTGAAGTTCACCGCGCACATGCTGGGTGAAGATCGTCTCTACGCGTTCGCCGCCAAACGCTGCTTGCCGGATTGACGCGAGGTTTTCTCGCGCTTTCCGCGCGGGCCGCAGAATTCGACCAGAATCTCCGCCAGCCGCAAGGTTGCCGGACTTGCATTGGCGGCGGCGACAAGCGCGATCTCGGTGTTCGTGATGGTCGGGAAGCCGCGCGCAGGCTCGACAATCTTCTGCTCCGGCAGGATGGCGCCGTCCGGCAGCAGGCTCAGGCCAAGTCCGGCGGACAATGCCGCATGAATGCCGGACAGGTTCGGGCTCCAGAACGCGATGCGCCACGGCCGGCCAGCTGTCTCCAGCGCATGGATCATCCGGTTGCGATAGAGGCACCCTTGGTCGCCTACGACCAGCGGCACGGGATCGGTATCGAGGTCGATCTTGTGCGTGCGGCTCGTGACCCAATGCAAATTCTCGGGCCATGCCGCGATGCCGCCCGGCGCGCCCGCTTCGCGCTTGAGCAGTGCGATATCGAGTTCGCCGCGCTCGAGCAGATCACGAAGGAGGACGCTCAGTCCGCTACGGACATTCAGGCGCAGTCCTGGCCGGGCGCGCGCAAGGTTCGAGACCAATTCGGTCAGCCGATAGGCGGCGAAGTCTTCCGGAATGCCGAGCCGCAGCACGCCGTCGTGTCTGGGACGGGAGACGACATCCCGCGCCTCCGCCTCCAGCATCAGGATGCGCCGTGCGTAGGACAAGAGCCGCTCGCCTTCCTCGGTTAGAGCCGCCTGCTTGCCATTGCGGAGCAGCAGCGGATGGCCGATCGCCTCCTCCAAACGCTTGATCTGCTGGCTCACGGTCGACTGGGTGCGGTGAACGCGCTCGCCGGCGCGTGTGAAGCCGCCGGCGTCAACGACGGAGACGAAGCTGCGTAGCAGTTCGATGTCGAGCATGACAGCACCATTCAATATTCAAATGAGTAACATCAGATCATTTAATTTTCAAATGCAGAAGCGCAACCCTATGTGCGATGCGAAAGGAAATTCGCCATGTCCGAAGCTGTCCTCGCGCCTTCTGCCCGAACTAACCCCCCGGCCTCTATCCCGTTACCGCTGCTTGTCGGCGCCTTCGTCCTGCTGTGGAGCTCGGCATTTGCGGTCGGCAAGGTCGCTATCGCCGATTGCCCGCCGCTGCTCTTTCTTGCCGCGCGATTTCTCGCCGCCGGCATATTGATGATGGGGCTTGCCGCCGCCACCGGGACCCGCTGGACGTTGAGCAAACGCGACGTGCTCGTTTTTGCCGCACTCGGTATCGTCAGCCAGGCAATGTTTCTCGGCATCGGCTTTATCGCGCTCGAGACCGTGTCGTCGGGCTTGGCAGCGCTGATTATTAGTTCGAATCCGATCATCGCCGCGATCTTTGCCGTGTTACTGCTCGGCGAGCGCATGACTTGGAGCAAAGCGCTCGGCCTCCTGCTCGGTCTTGGCGGCGTCGCCTTCATCGTCAAGAGCCGCCTCGTGCTCGGTACCGACCAGCTCGGCGGCGTCGCACTCGCAGTGCTGGCGCTACTCGCCTTTGTCGGCGGCACCATTCTGTTCAAGCTGTTCGCGCCGAAACACGGGCACTGGATTGGCAACGGCATACAGAGCCTCTCCTCCGGCATCGCATTGATGCCGTTCGCGGTCAGCTTCGAGAGCTTCCACGATATCGTGCCAACCTGGAGTCTTGCCACTGCCTTTGCCTACAGCGTCCTTATGGTCTCGGTCTTCGCCTACCTGCTCTGGTTCCGAATCCTGACAGTGTCGGGCGCCACCGCCGCCAGCAGTTATCACTTCCTGATTCCGCCACTCGGGATATTGTTCGGCTGGCTGCTGCTCGGCGAGCACCTTGATCTCACCGACATGCTCGGAATCATTCCGGTAGCGCTTGGCATCCTTCTGGTCACCCGTCCGGCATCGAACGTTCGGAACTGAAGAGGGCGCGATGAAGTCATCGCGCCTGACTTCGGCCGACGACGCCCGCCTAGTCGCGGCGGAACACCACGCTCGCGATCCAGCCGGTCAACAGCGCCATCAACATC
>JBAUHH010000556.1:0-5406 GCA_049680165.1 Pseudolabrys sp. | reverse complement strand
GCCCTAAGCTGACACCCACACCGTCGCGATTGTAGATATCTTCGCGGAACTGCACGACGCCGTCTGACGTCGCCCAGGCGGTGATGTAGACCCAGTGCAGCGGCACCGGCTTCGCCAGCCGCGCGTCGATGCGATCGCCAGACCTGACGACGGCGTCGATCTGCTCGCGCGACCAGCCCGGCGTATCGCGCAGCAGCCAATCGACCAGCTCGCGCACATTCTGCACGCGCACGCAGCCGGAGGAATGAAAGCGGAAATCCTCACCGAACAGATTCTTCAACGGCGTGTCATGCATATAGACGCCGTCCTTGTTCGGAAAATTGATGCGGATCGAGCCGAGCGAGTTGAAGTCGCCGGGGTCCTGCTTGAAGCGGTAATTGACCGCCTCCTCCGAATACCAGTTGACCTGCGACGGCGTGAGCTCGCTGCCCCGCATGTCGAAAATACGGATGTGCTCGTTGCTGAGGTATTCCGGATCCTTCTGCATCAGCGGAATGAGATCGCGCCGCACAATCGAGACCGGCACGGTCCAGTACGGATTGAAATTGATCTCGACGATCTTGCTGTTGATGTCGGGCGACGGGCGGTCGGGCTTGCCGACCACGGCGGTGTGGCGCGTTACCGCAACGCCGTTCTCGACCGCCTCGATCTGCGCCGCCGGAATATTGCAGACCACGTAACGGTTGCCGAGACGGCTCGAGAGGCTGCGCAGGCGCGTGAGGTTCACCTTGAGCTGCGCAAGCCGCGCATCGGCCGGAACGTTGAGATTGCTGAAAGTCTGTTCCCGCACGATCCCGTCGACGGTCACACCGTGCCGGATCTGGAAGCGGCGCACCGCCGCCTCGACGTAGGAATCGAAAATATCGGTCTCGCCCGCGGCCGGCTCGAGATCGCCCGAAACAATCAGGCGCCTACGCAACGGCACCACGCTCGGATGGCGGTTCCCGATGCGCAACCGATCGGCCGGTGGCACATTTGGCCAGCCGCCGCGCGCGACGATGCCTTCATATTGGTCGATCGCGGCAGCCGTGCTTTCGACCGTCGAAGGCGACAGCATCGGCACCGACGCCTTCGGCATGTGAATCGTGCGCGAGGCGCTGTCGAAATTTTGCCCGAGGTCACTGCGCTGGTTTTGATCGATCAGCGCCTGCAGCATCGTGTCGTCGGCTGCGGCGGCTTGGCGGATCATTGCACCGCCAGCCATCAGGCCAGCGGCAAAGCGGCCGAGAAACCCTCGGCGATCCAGCCGGTAATCCGTCCCCATTGGCAGTCTTGGCATGGCCGTCCCGAATGCGCCCCACCCGAGCAAGCGATTTCGGACGCACACATGCACCGAAAAGCCCGGCCACCGCAATGGCCTCGCGGCCAAGTGATTAGCGCAGCGGAGACTACCAAACAAAGCACGCAGGGTTGGCGATTTTATGGCCCGGCGAAATAGAAAGCCCCGGCCGATTGGGCCGGGGCAAGTACACCCATCAGTACCTCGATTAGAGGCGGTAAAGAATCTGATCGGTCCAGAAGCGCTCCAGGCGATGGAGCGACTTGTTGAGGTTCGAGAACTCGTCGGCGTTGATGCCGCCGACCTGCTCGACCGTCTTGACGTGCTTCTGGTAGAGCGTCTCGACGACGTCGCGCACATCCTGACCCTTGGCGGTCAGCTTGATGCGCACCGAGCGCCGATCAACGCGCGAGCGCTGATGGTCGAGGAACCCCATCTCGACGAGCTTCTTCAAGTTGTAGGAGACGTTGGAGCCGAGATAATAACCGCGCGTGCGCAGTTCGCCCGCGGTCAGCTCCTTGTCACCGATATTGTACAGCAGCAGCGCCTGCACCGAATTGATGTCCGCGCGGCCCCGGCGATCGAACTCGTCCTTGATGACGTCGAGCAACCGACGATGCAGCCGCTCGACAAGCGTCAAGGCTTCGAGATAGAGCGGCCGGATGTGGTCGAAACGCGCCTCACGCTCGGCCGGTTCGACCGTCTTCACGACGGCTTTCATGTTCAACGTCCCTTGTTATCGTTTTGTGTTCGCAACTCCGCGGTAACGAGGCCCTGTCTTCCCCGCTCCGACACGTGCACCCTATGGGACCCCTTCTAAAATCGGCTTAAATAACACCATAAAGATTAGGTTTATTTGCAACGGTAAATGGATTCCATGCGCGCACAATTTGAGTGAATGGCGTTACGCTTCATTCACCTTGTGCGGCGCGCCGGTTTTGCTTGCTCTTTTGCTATTGCCGGCGCCGAATTCCGGGGCCGCACGCTAACCGCGCACGAACCGAATTATACCGGAGAAGTCGTGGGCGCCCTCGCCGCTCTCGCAGTATTGCGAATAAATCCTTTCCGCGTCGGCGCCGAGCGCGGTGCGCGCACCGGTCGCCTTGGCGGCGGCTTGTGAAAGTTTCAAATCCTTAAGCATCATCGCCGCGGTGAAGCCGGCTTGATAGTCGCGGTTGGCGGGCGACGTCGGCACCGGACCCGGCACCGGGCAATACGTTGTCATCGACCAGCATTGCCCCGACGACTTCGACGAAATGTCGAACAGCTTCTGGTGATCGAGGCCGAGCTGTTCGGCGAGCACGAAGGCTTCCGACACCGCGATCATCGAGATGCCGAGGATCATGTTGTTGCAGATCTTGGCGGCCTGACCGTTTCCGGCGCCGCCGGCGTGCACGATGGTCTTGCCCATTTTTTCCAGGATCGATTGCGCGCGCGCAAAGGCCTGCGCGCTGCCGCCGACCATGAAGGTAAGCGTGCCGGCGGTCGCGCCGCCGACGCCGCCGGACACCGGCGCGTCCAGCATCAACAGGCTCCTCTTCTCCGCTGTAGCCGCGACGGCGCGCGCGGTTTCGACGTCGATGGTCGAGCAATCGATCAGCAGCGTTCCCTCGTTGGCGTTTTCGATAATGCCGCCCGGTCCGAGATAGACCTCCCTCACCTCCTTGCCGGACGGCAACATGGTGATGACGACGTCGGCGCGCGCGGCCGCGATCTTCGCGGTCTCCGCGGTCGAGCCGCCGGCGTCCTTGAGCTTTACGATCGACGAAGAATTGATGTCGACGCCTTCGACCGCGTGGCCGGCCTTGAGCAGGTTCTGCGCCATCGGCAATCCCATATTGCCGAGGCCGACGAATCCTATCCGCGCCATACTGCCCTCCCGAAACTCACGACGGTTGTTTACGACGGTTGTTCTTGCGCCGACATCAACGCCAGCACCAGATAGATCAACAGCAACGCGCCTTCGACGATGTCGAGCACCGGGCCGACGCCGAACACCTGCGCGAAAAATACGTCGAGCGCGATCATCGAGGTGACGGCGGTGAGCCAGATCACAGCGCCCCATGCGGTCGCGAGCCACAGGCCGACGGCGGCGACGAGATCGATCACCGCGAAGAAAACCGTCGCCGCCTGCCACGCGACCGAATGCGCTTCGAACATCTCGGCGTGGGAAACGCCGATGCCGAGAAGACGCGACCAATGGTAGATGCCCTTGGCCATCGACAGCACCGCCATCAGGCGCAGGAAAATAATGAGGCGGCGCGTCCAACGTCCGGTAACCGCCTCGCCTTCGCGTTCCTGCACTGGCTCGAGGCCCGTGGATTGATCGTCGTACACCGGATCGGTCATGGCAACGCCAGTTCGCCGCCGGAAAGTGGCGCAAAGTGACGCTCGACCTCCGCGTCGGACACCTCGGCCAAGGTCGCCGGGTTCCAGCGCGGCTTGTTGTCCTTGTCCACAATCACCGCGCGCACGCCTTCATAGAAATCGTGTCCATTGATGATGCGCGACACTATGCGGAATTCCGCTCGCATGCACGTCTCGAAATCCCAATGCTTGCCGCGGCGGACTTGCGCCAGCGCGAGCTTGAGACTGAGCGGCGATTTTGACCGGATTGTTGCGGCGATTTTTGCCCCCCATTCGGAATCCGCGCTCTGCGACGCCGCTTCGCGGTCGAGCCTGTCCAGAATGTCCTCGACGCGCACGCCCTTGAACAGGCGGTCGATGGCCGTCCGGCGCGACCACCCCGGCCCCTCACCTGCCGGTTCGGCAAAGGCGTTGAGCACCGCGTCAACGGAGACGGTTCCGCATAAACCGTCGAGCAGTTCGGGGAAACGCGCCGACGCAATCCGGTGCGTGGCAAGGCCGGCGGCGCGGCCATCGTCCGCACTCAGCCGCTCACCGGTGAGCGCGCAAAAAGTACCGAGCTCGCCCGGTAGCCGCGGCAGAAACCAGGTCGCGCCGACGTCGGGAAAAAAGCCGATGCCGACTTCCGGCATGGCGAACTGGAATTTGTCTCCGGCCACGCGATGCGAGCCGTTGACCGACACCCCGACGCCGCCGCCCATCGCGATACCGTCGATCAGGGATATGTATGGCTTGCGGTAGTTCTTGATCGCGACATTGAGCGGATATTCGTCGCGCCAGAACTGCAAGGCTTCGTCGTGCTTGCCGGCATGGCCGAGATCGTAAAGCGCGCGGATATCGCCGCCGGCGGAGAATGCGCGGCCGCCTTCCGCGGTAACGATGACGCGCGCGATCGCGGGATCAGTCGCCCAAGCGCCGAGCTGCGCACGCAAGGCGAGCGCCATTGCGTGCGTGACGGCGTTGAGCGCCTTTGGCCGGTTGAGCGTAACGAGCCCGGCCGCGCCACGCCGCTCGAACAAAATATCGCCGCCGGCTTCTGACATCGGCGCCGTCAATTGCCCAGCATCTGGCGGCTGATGATCAGCCGCATGATCTCGTTGGTGCCTTCCAGAATCTGGTGCACGCGCACGTCGCGCAGCACGCGCTCGATCGGATGGTCGCTAAGGTATCCGTAGCCGCCGTGCAATTGCAGGCAGCCGTTGACCACATCGAAGCCGGTGTCGGTGGCAAGGCGCTTGGCCTGCGCGGCAAGCCTTGTCGCACCAGGCTCGCCCTCGCTCACCGCTACGGCCGCGCGATGCAGCAGAAGGCGTGCCGCCTCGATGTCGGTCGCGTAGTCGGCGACGCGGAATTGCAACGCCTGGAAATCCGCAAGCCGCGAGCCGAATTGCTTGCGCCCCTTCATGTATTCGACGGTGCGGTCAAGGCAGAATTGCGCGCCGCCGATCGAGCAAGCGCCGATGTTGAGCCGCCCGCCGTCGAGGCCGGCCATCGCGATCCTGAAGCCTTGCCCTTCCGATCCGACGAGGTTGGCGACCGGGACGCGGCAATTCTCGAAGATGACCATCGCGGTCGGCTGCGATTTCCAGCCGAGCTTCTTCTCCTGCTTGCCGAACGAAAGTCCTGGCGTGCCTTTTTCCACCTCGATGCAGGAAATGCCGCGCGGCCCGCTCTCGCCGGTGCGCGCCATCACCACGTAGATGTCGGAGACACCACCGCCGGAAATGAATGCCTTGGCGCCGTCGAGCACATAATGCTCG
>JBAUHH010000555.1:0-4389 GCA_049680165.1 Pseudolabrys sp. | reverse complement strand
GACGGGGGCGCCTCGGCGCCGCCGTCTTTTTTTGTGCTCGAATAAAATGTGGTTAACGGATGGTTAATCGGCCCTAAATTTAACGGATTATCAAGCTTAACAGATCACTATCGCGTCGAACGCTAGAAAAGCGCTTCCCCGATCTTTGGAGATAGCGATGAGTGACATTGTCTTGACGGCGGGTGTTCGCTCGAACCTGCTGCAGTTGCAGAACACATCCGACCTGATGACCCAGACGCAAAACCGCCTGGCGACGGGTAAGAAGGTCAACTCAGCGCTCGACAACCCGATCAACTATTTCACCGCGCAGTCGCTCACGAATCGCTCGAACAGCCTCAGCAGCCTGCTCGATTCGATGTCGAACGCGACCAGCACGATTCAAGCCGCAAATAACGGCATTACCTCGATCACCAAGCTGGTGCAGTCCGCCCAGGCTCTGGTCAGCCAGGCGCAGCAGACCGCCGACACCAACGTGCGCGCGACGCTTGCCACCCAATTCAACAATCTGCTTGCACAGATCGACGGGCTCGCAGGCGACGCCGGCTTTAACGGCATCAACCTGCTCGCCGGCGACGATCTGACCGTCACTTTGAATGAAAACGGCACGTCGTCCGTGACCGTAAGCGGCGTCGTTGACACGGCTAGCGGCGACCTCAGCATCAGCAATTCTACCAACAACTGGGCGGCTGCCGGCGATCTGACGGCGGCTTCCTCCGACCTGACCGCCGCGCTGACGACCTTGCAGTCGCAGGCGCAGTCGTTTGGCTCGAACCTGTCGACCGTGCAGATTCGCCAGGACTTCACGAAAACCATGATCAACACGTTGCAGACCGGCGCCGACAACCTGACGCTCGCCGATACAAACGAAGAGGGCGCCAACATGCTGGCGCTGCAAACCAGGCAGCAACTGTCGACCACGGCGCTGTCGCTGGCGGCACAAGCAGCGCAAAGCGTGCTGCGCCTGTTCCAGTAGAAAACCGGTCCGTCACAATAACGGAATGATATGGGCCTCAAGGTCGAACTGAAGCCCGGCGAGCGCATCATCATCGGTGAATGCGTCGTCACCAATGACGATCGTCGCACGCGCCTCGTTATCGACGGCAACGTTCCAATCCTGCGCGAGAAAGACATTCTGACCGCGAAGACCGCGGACAGCCCGGCCAAACGCCTCTATCTCTCGGTCCAGCTCATGTACACGTCGCGCGATCCGCGGCCGTACCACCAGAACTATTTCGCGCTGGTGCAGGACCTGGTGAAAGCGGTGCCTAATTTCTGGCCAAACATCGAAGCTATAAACAACAAAATATTAACGGGCGAAATGTATAACGCGCTCAAACTCGCACGGCAGTTGATCGCCGAAGAGCAGGAGCTTCTGGAACATGCAAGGCGGCGCGAAAGCGTACGGAAAGGTCGCTAGGGCGAGCGTCAATCAACGCACGCTCGAAGCCGATCTGCTGCTGACGGCGGCTTCACAGCTGCAAGCCATTCACGACGCCTGGGATGCCAAGCGCTGCGATCTCGACCAGGCGCTCCAGTTCAACCGCAAGCTTTGGACCATCTTCCTGACCGAAGCGACGTCGAAGAATAATCCGCTGCCGGCCGAGATCCGCCAGAACGTGGCCAATCTCGGGCTCTTCGTCATCAAACACACGATGTCGATGCTGAGCAATCCGAAGCCGGCGCAGCTCGGTTCGCTGATCGCCATCAACCGCGAGCTCGCCGCCGGCCTGCGCGGCGCCGCCTGAACGATCTTTAAAAGGATTGATCTGGCAACGCTCCGGATTTCCGGAGCGTTTTCGTTTCAGGCCGGCGTTATCAGGCCGGCAGGTAATTGATCAGGCTGATCTTCGACAGCATCGCCGTTACCTGCAGGGAGGCCTGCAGCGACGTCTGCATCGCCAGAATCTGCGCGCCGACTTGCTCCTGCGGCACAGTTGAAATCTTTTGCAGGAGGTCGGTCAGCGTACTGGTGGTCTGCTGCTGCCGGTCGGTCGCCGATTTCATCGAGCTTTGCGCGCCGGCGAGATCGGCCTCGATATTCTGGATCGACTGCGTGCCCGGCGGGACGCCCAGATTGGCGTTGACCCGGTTGTTGAGCGCCGCGACCGCCGCCGACGCATTGGGATCGGCCGGCGAATACGTTGTTGCCGCGAGCGTCGCGATGTTCTGCAACACCCAGCGGATGCCTTGCTCGTTGGCCTGCGTGCCGTAGGAGACCGTGATCGACTGATCGATTTGCGCGGTCGCGGTTGAGCGGATCGAACCCGCTGTCGTGCCGCCGGTGTACCACATCACCGTATCGGCCGCGCTGCCGTTGACCAACGTGGTCGCGCTGGAGAAGGGCGAAGTGCCGACGCGCTGCGGCGGATTGTCGAAGAAGTTGTTGGAGGCCTCGACTGCCGACGCCGCCGACAGGGCGGTGCTCGCCAGCGTGCGCACCGAGGTGTCGAGTGCCGTTTTCAGGTTGTCGGCCGTGTCGTCGGGCGTGGCGCCGATCGTGAACTGATTGGGGCCGGGCGGATCGTCGGTGGTCGCCTTCAGCGTGATGCTCTCGCTGGTGCCGTCGGGCAGATTGAATTCGTATTGGATCGTGTCGCCGGGGTTAGGGCTGGTGCCGAGCGTGACATTGACCGACTTGGGCGAGCCGCTCGGGCCGGTGACCGTCGCGCCGGTCAGCGAGGAGTTCACGCCGGCGAGCTTGAAACCGAAGGGGGAAGTCGCATTGTCTTCGGCGAGGTCAACTTCGTTCGTCGCCGGCTGGGTAAGCTGCAAACGCCCAAGGCCGTCGCCGAGGTCGGCCTGGTTGCGCTCGTCGATGACCTGCTTAAGGCCGGCTTGCGCGCCATTGCCGTTGAGGATGTGGTCCATGGTGTCGACCGACGGCTGGTCGCTCGCCTGGCCTGAGAAAATGTAGCGGTTGCCGACCTGCGAGTTCAACAGGCCAAGATAGCTGTCGAGGTCCGCAAGCGCCGTCGTTTGCGCGGTGGTTTGACCGCTGCTGTTGAGCGTGAAGCTGTTCTGCGAAACGGCGCTTTGCACGTTTGTGCCGAACGAGGCCATCTGGTCCAGCGCGGTCTGCGCGACGTCGATGCGCGTGCCCACGGTGTTGATGGCAGTGGTGAAGTTGTTGATCGAGGCCAATTGCGCGTTCAGGCTGACGGTGAGGCCGGCGTCGAGGCCAAGTCCCGAATACGTGGTCGATTTCTGACCGGTGCCGAGCTGTTGCTCGAGCGTATCGAGCTGCTGTCGCATGTCGAGGATCGACTGCAACATGCTCGCAGAGATGGCGCCAACTCCGTTCACGCTCATAGCGTCCTCATTGCATCATCTGCATCAGGGTATCGAGCATTTCCTTGACCGTGGACATCACGCGCGCGTTGGCCGCGTAGGAATTCTGCAAATTGAGCAGGTTCGACATTTCCTCGTCGATGTTGACCCCGGAATTGCTGTTCATCCGCTGTTGCAACGAGTTCAACACGACGTCCTGGCCCTGCTGAAGGCTGGTAGCGTTGTTCGCCGCCTGGGCTTGCTGGCTGATCACCTGCTGCAGATAGGTCCCTAGCGTGCCGCTGAACGGCGCGACTGTCGTGCCGATGCCGGACGTCGGCGAAAAGCTGAGCGTGTTGTTGACCAGCTGGTCGTAGATGAAATTCGGGCGGGTGGCGTCCCCCGAGGGTGTGCTTCCCGTGTAATCGACGAGCGCTGACGGATCGGCAATGAGCGCGCTGTTGACCGTAATGCGGCCGGCAAGGCCGACGCTTTGCGAACCGGCGCCGGTGAACGCGCCGCTGTAGGGCGTTGTGCCGTCGAGAAAGAACGGCAGCTGCGCGCTGCCGCCGGTGAGCGAGGTGGCGGTGTTGGTCGAGGTCACCGAATTCACGTCGACCAGGTTCGGCGCGCCGTCGTCGACGATCTCGAGCGTATTGCCGCTCGGATTCGACGCGACCATGTTGGTCGAACCGATCGCCGCGTTGACCTGCGAAACGACTGAGGCCATGCCGCCGGAAAAGTCGATGCCGTAGACTGTGTCGTTCGGATCGGCCGTGTCGGTGTTGGAAAGCGGCAACGCGCTCGGATCGTCGACGCGCACCAGCGTAATGGTGTGCTGGGTACTCGTGGTATTGTCGGTGTAGGTAATCTTCACCGAATTGCCGTTGAGCAGGGAGCCGGTGTCGATATCGAAACCATCCGGCGGGCTGGCGCCGGCGGGCGTCCCGTCGGTTTGCGTGTCCGACAGCGCACTCGACATGGCGGCGGCCATTTGGTCGAGCTGCGCCTGCGCCTGCGGGATCGTCGTGTCACGCATGTCGAGGTAGGCCGCGATCTCGCCGGAACCGATCGAATGGCTCGCGATCAGGTCGGTCGTCGAACCGCCCGGAGATGTGAGCG
>JBAUHH010000554.1:0-7493 GCA_049680165.1 Pseudolabrys sp. | reverse complement strand
GCCGACCGGCGTTCCGCACGCCGCCCGGCGCGTGAGCCCGCGCGATATTGCGCGGCGAACCGTCCCTGCCGAGCCGCTTGCGGCGTTACCCGCGCGTTGCGGCGGGCGTGCAGCATCGCACGGCGCTGCGCTTGTGTGCGGCCGGTGGCATTGGATTGCGCGGCGTTCGGCTCTGTCTTCTTCTGTGCATCGAGGCGGCGCTCGCGCTCCTGACGTGCGCGTTCTTGTCGTGCGTTGCGGCGCGGTTCACGGCTTTGCCGTGCGTGCTGGCGCTCCTGGTGCGCGCGCCGGACTTCCGCATTCTTGTGCACGCGCCCGGAGGGCCTATCGACGTGCACCGGGCCGCGTTTCGAAAAATTCGGCGCCGATGCTGGATGACGCGCGATGCGGGGCGCCGCACGGACATGAGGGGCGGTATGCGCGGCAACGTGGGGCACGGGACGCGCGGCGCGTTGGACCTGTGCCGGTGCGTGTACGGCAGGTGCTCTTGCAGGCGCCACTCTTGCAGGCGCCGCTCGCGCTGCGGGCGCCGCTCTTGCCGCGGGCGCTTTTTTCTCCTGCGCGCCGGCAACCGCCGGCATCGACAGGGCGACCGCCATGGCAATAAGCGCCATACAACTTGCGGTTTTGCGCATCCCTAGAAATTCCTTCACAGACCGATTGGCGCGAGGCACAGGTTTAACGGCGCCTAGGGACTTTAGTTCAACAAAAGCGCCTAGATGACGCAGTTGTAATCAATGGTGAATCCCCCGGCCGCTGAAGTCTTTTGCCGGCGCGGCGGGGGTTAATTGCGGCGGTTGGCGATGAAACGGGCCGCGGCTTTCAGCACGGCGCCGTTCTCGCCGAACGGCGCGATGGCCGCTTCCGCGTCGGCGACCAGCGCGCCCAATCTTGCGCGCGCGCCTTCCACGCCGAGCAGGCTCACGAAGGTCGCTTTGTGAGCGGCGGCGTCCTTGCCCGTTGCCTTTCCGACCAGGGCTGGATCGCCCTCGATGTCGAGCAGATCGTCGGCCACCTGAAACGCTTCTCCGATCGCGGCGCCGTAGCGCGTGAGAGCGCCCCGCTTGGCGGCGCCGGCTTCGCCTAGGATCGCACCGCTCGCGCAGGCGAATTGCAAAAGCGCGCCGGTCTTCATCGCCTGCAACGATTTGACGTCGTCGAATTCAAGCTGAGACGCGCCGGTATCGGCAAAGCGTCCCTCGGCGGCGAGATCGAGCATCTGCCCGCCGGCCATGCCGCCGAGCCCGGCCGCGCGGGCGAGCGCCGAGACGAGCTCGATCCTGATGGCGGCGTTTGCGTGCGTTTGCGGACGCGACAGGATGTCGAACGCGAAAGTCAGTAATCCGTCGCCGGCAAGGATCGCTGTTGCTTCGTCGAATGCCTTGTGGGCGGTCGGCCGGCCGCGCCGCAAATCGTCGTTGTCCATCGCGGGCAGATCGTCATGCACCAGCGAATAGCAGTGCACGCATTCGAGCGCGGCGGCGGCCATGAGCGCGTGCTTGCGCGCGACGCCGAACAGGCCCGCCGTTTCGACAACCAGGAAGGGCCGGATGCGCTTGCCGCCTCCCAGGCTTGCATAGCGCATGGCGTCGAGCAGCCGCGCCGGACGTAAGTGCTCACCCGCCGCTGGGTCAGGCCGCAGCAGCCGGTCGAGCAGGGCCTCGGTGTCGGCGGCGACCGCCTCCAGCCGCTCATGGAAGAGGGCGGTGGTATCGGGACGCGATGGCCGGCTTCGCGCGAGATCGCGCTGCGCCGGCGCTGGGGAAAGCAATCCCATTGATAAATCGGGCCAATTCCGGCCCCCTCGGTGGTTCCAAGTTGAATGCCGGAGGGGCCATAAGAGTTCCAAAAAGGGCAGAACCAATTGAACTTTCAAGCATTGGTGTAGCGCCAGAAATCCGGTCAGCCCATCTTCCATGTTGATTGACACTGTCGCAGTGATCGCCGTGTTGCTCTGGATCTATCTGATCGCGGCGCGCGGCCAGTTCTGGACGGCCTCCATTCGCGATGTCGCATGGCCGCCGGCGCCGGCGAATTGGCCGTCGGTCGCTGTCGTCATTCCAGCCCGCAACGAAGCGAGCTGCATCGGCGCCAGCGTGCGTTCCCTGCTATCGCAGGACTATCAGGGCCCGCTCTCCGTCATCGTGGTCGATGACGACAGCAACGATAAGACCGCCGCCGTCGCGGCGCGTGTCGCGGCGCAGGCCGAGCGGCAACTCACGGTCATCAGGAGCCGCGCCCTCCCGTCCGGCTGGACCGGCAAGCTGTGGGCCTTGAAGCAAGGCATCGCCGTGGCTGAAAGGCGCTCCGCGCCGCCCGATTACATCTTGCTGACCGATGCCGACATCGTGCACGCGCCTGACACGGTGGCGTGGCTGGTGGCAAAAGCAAAGGCCGGCGGATTTGTGCTGACGTCGCTGATGGCGAAGCTGCGATGCGAGAGCCTGGCCGAGCGCAGCCACGTTCCCGCGTTCGTCTATTTCTTCCAGATGGTGTTTCCGTTTTCCTGGGTCGGCCGGCCCGGCTCCCCGACTGCGGCTGCGGCCGGCGGCTGCATGCTGATCCGTGCCGACGCGCTGCGGATTTGCGGCGGCATCGACCGTGTCCGCAATGCATTGATCGACGATTGCACGCTCGCCGCGATGTTGAAGTCATGCGGCCCGGTCTGGCTCGGCCTCACCGATCGCGTTCGCAGCGTGCGGCCTTACGATCGCCTGGCCGACGTCAGGCAGATGATTTCGCGTTCCGCCTACGCGCAGCTTGGCTATTCGCCGCTGTTGCTTGCAGCGACGCTTGCTGGGCTGGCGCTGGTGTTCGTGGCACCCGTGTTGCTTGCACTGTTCGCACACGGCCTCGCGCAAGGACTTGGCTTCGCGGCCTGGCTCGCAATGGCGCTGTCGTTCCAGCCGATGCTGCGTTTCTACAGGCTGTCGCCGCTATGGGGCGTGGCGCTGCCCGCCACCGCGTTGCTCTATGCCTGCTACACGCTAGATTCCGCCTACCGGCACAACCGCCGCCGCGGCGGAGTCTGGAAGGGACGCGTTCACGTCAACGCGCCGAGTCTGCCATGAACGCGAGCGCGCAACTTCGTTCCGGCAAAGGCCACCGCGACGAGAATTTTCCGGTGGCGTCATGGATCATCCGGCGGCGCCACCGCCCGCTGATTCTCGCCTTCTATGAATTCGTCCGCGTCGCCGACGATATTGCCGATCACCCCGGGCTGGATGAAGGCGAGAAATTCGCGCGGCTCGACCGCCTCGAAACGAGTCTGACGGGCGGCGGCGACGGCGAGCCGGAAGGCGTCAGGCTCCGCCAGCTTTTGCAGAGCCGTGGGCTGTCGCCGCGTCACGCACAGGATTTGTTGCGCGCGTTCCGGCAGGACGTGACCAAGCACCGCTACGCCGATTGGGATGAGCTCATCGCCTATTGCGCACTGTCGGCGATGCCGGTCGGGCGCTTCGTCCTCGACGTTCATGGCGAGTCGCACGCGACCTGGCCGGCGTCGGATGCACTGTGCGCGGCCTTGCAGATCATCAATCATTTGCAGGATTGCGCGGCCGATTACCGCCGGCTCGACCGCGTTTACATCCCGCTCGACGCCCTGGCCGCGCGCGGCCTGACCGTCGAATCGCTCGGCGAAAAGCGCGCAAGCGAGCCGCTGCGTCATTGCTTGCATGAGCTTGTCGTGCGGACCAGGGCCTTGCTCGAGCAAAGCCGGCCTTTGTCCGCGCTGGTAAGCGATGCGCGGCTGGGGATGGAAATATCCGCCATGCAATCGCTGGCGCGCCGGCTGCTCAAGACATTGCAGACGCGCGATCCGCTCAGCGAGCCGGTGCACCTCGGCAAGGCCGGGATGCTGGCGACCGGCGCCGCCGGCGCCCTGCGCGGCCTGTCGCGCCGGGTCGTGAGGACGGCCGCCGTTTTCAGCCGCGCGCAAACGAATGAGTCACGGCCATGAGCACCGGCATGCTGCACACTACCGATGCCCCTGCGACGCCCGCGGCGCGGGCCGGCAACAGCTCGTTCTATTTCGCAATGCGAATTTTGCCGCGCGAGCAGCGCGAGGCGATGTTCGAGGTCTATTCGTTCTGCAAGATCGTCGACGACATCGCCGATTGCGACGCGCCGCGCGAATGGCGGATGAAATACCTTGCCGAGTGGCGGCGGAAAATCGAAGCGCTCTACACGGGGCGCACTCCGGTCGGGCTGGAGAATCTGGAGCGCGTGGTGACGCGCTTCGGGCTGCGCCGCGATGATTTCCTGGCCGTCATCGACGGCGTCGAAATGGATGCGGAGGAGGACATTTGCGCGCCAGAGCTGACCAGGCTGCATGTCTATTGCGACCGCGTCGCGTGCGCGGTGGGGCGGCTGTCTGTGCGCATTTTCGGCATGCGCGACCACAATGGTATTCTGCTGGCGCATTATCTCGGACGCGCGCTCCAGCTCACCAACATTCTACGCGATATCGACGAGGATGCCGCGGTGGGACGGCTCTATTTGCCGTTGGAGGCCTTGCGTCTCGCCGGCATCGATTCCATCTGTCCGAAGACGGTCGTGACGGATCCCGCTATCGGGGAGGCTTGTAATTTCCTTGCCGAACTGGCGCAGGCTCATTTTCTCAAATCAGACGAAATTCTCGCGCGCTTTTCCCGCCGCACGGCGCGAGCGCCGCGCATCATGCAGGAGGCTTACCGGCGCATGCTCGAAGACATGATGCAGCGTGGCTGGACTTGGCCACGTCAACCCGTTCATCTCAGCCGCGCGCATCTCTTACGGATTGCCTTGCAGCATGCGTTCATCTGACAGCGGCACCGTCCATATCATCGGCGCGGGGCTTGCGGGACTTGCTGCCGCCGTTCAGCTCGCGGATTCGCCGCGCAAGATCGTGATCCATGAAGCGACGGCGTTGCCGGGCGGCCGCTGCCGCTCGTTTTACGACCAGGCGACCGACATGGTGATCGACAACGGCACGCACCTCGTGCTGTCGGGCAATCACGCCGCGCTCGCTTACGTCAAGACGATCGGCGCGGAAGCGGGCCTCGACGGTCCGGAAGTCGCGGAATTTTCCTTTGTCGATATGGCGACCGACGCGCGCTGGACGGTGAAATTCAGCGATAGCGTGTTTCCGTGGTGGATTTTCGACAAGAACCGGCGCGTGCCGCAGACGCGGGTGGTCGATTATCTGCCGCTGGCGAAGCTGGTGTGGACGTCATCCGACAAACGGATCGGCAATGTCGTGAATTGCGACACGCTTGTTTACGAGCGGCTATTGGCGCCGTTCTTCACGGCGGCGCTCAACGTCGCGCCGCTCAACGGCTCGACCAAGCTCGCCGGGGCGCTCATCCGCGAGACGCTGGCGATGGGCGGCAAGGCCTGCCGGCCGCTGCTGGCGCGCGAGGGGATCGGTACGGTGTTCGTCGATCCGGCCATCGCGTATCTGCGCGCGCAGGGCGTCGCAATCCTGCTGCAGCACGAATTGCACGCGCTACGATTTGACGGCCCCCGTGTGACAGCGCTCGATTTCGGCGGCGAGGACGTCATCTCGCTCGGCGACGATGACGCGGTTATCCTCGCGGCGCCGGCTTACGCGGCGAAGAATCTCGTGCCGGGTCTCGAAACGCCGTCGGCCTTTCACGGCATCATGAACGCGCATTTCCGCGTCACGCCGCCGGCGGATTTTCCGCCAATGATGGGCGTGGTCAACGGCACCGGCGAATGGATCTTCGCGTTTCCCGACCGCGTGTCGGTGACGATCAGCGACGCCGGCGGCATGTTCGCCATGCCGCGCGAGGCGCTGGCGCAAAAGATATGGTGCGATGTCGCCAAGGTGATGGGCCTCTCCGACACGCTGCCGCCGTGGCAGATCGTGCGCGAGCGGCGCGCCACCTTCGCGGCGACGCCGGAAGAGAACGCGCGGCGTCCGGCGGCGGAAACGCAATGGAGCAACCTGGTGCTCGCGGGCGACTGGACCGCGACCGGCTTGCCGGCGACGCTGGAAGGCGCGATCCGCTCGGGCAATCGCGCCGCCGATCTCGTCAGCGAGGGATTAAGGGCGGCCGCATGATCACCGACCTTGCCGCTCCCGTGCGGCCGGCGCCGGCAGCGGACCTCAATAGCGGCATCGAGCAGGCAGTGCGCGCGGCGACGCGCGCGCTGATCGCCTGCCAGCAGCCAGACGGGCATTGGGTGTTCGAGCTCGAGGCCGACGCCACCATTCCGGCCGAATACGTGCTGCTGCGCCATTATCGTGGCGAGCCGGTCGATGCCGTGCTCGAGCGCAAGATCGCGGTCTACCTGCGCCGCATCCAGGGCGAGCACGGCGGCTGGGCGCTGTTTTACGGTGGCGCCTTCGACATGAGCGCGAGCGTGAAGGCGTATTTCGCGCTCAAGATGGTCGGCGATTTGCCCCATGCGCCCCATATGCAGCGTGCGCGCGCGGCCATTCTGGCGCGCGGCGGAGCGGTGAACGCGAACGTGTTCACGCGCGTGTTGTTGTCGCTCTATGGCGTCTTGAACTGGCGCAGCGTGCCGGAAATGCCGGTCGAGATCGCGCTGCTGCCGCGCTGGTTTCCGTTTCATCTCTCCAAGGTGTCGTATTGGGCGCGCACGGTGCTGGTGCCCTTGCTGGTGTTGCAGGCGCTCAAGCCGCGCGCGAAAAATCCGCGTGGCGTGACCATCGACGAGCTTTTTCTGACGCCGCCGGCTGAGATCGGACCGGCGGCGAAGGCGCCGCATCAGCGCTGGAGCTGGTATATTTTATTCCGCGGCATCGACGCCGTGCTGCAGCGCGTGGCGTTTCCAAAAAAATTGCGCGCACGCGCCATCGCGCGGGCCCGCGATTTCGTGATCGAGCGGCTCAACGGCGAGGACGGACTTGGCGCGATCTTTCCCGCGATGGCGAATGCCACGCTGATGTTCGATGCGCTCGGCGGCCCGGAGAACGCGCGCTATGCCGAAATCGCGCGCGCCTCGATCGACAAGCTGCTGGTGATCAAGGAGGACGAGGCCTATTGCCAACCTTGCGTGTCGCCGGTGTGGGACACGGCCTTGGCGTGCCATGCGCTGCTGGATGCCGGCGGACGCGAGGCTGTGGTGCAGGCCGAGAAGGGCCTCGATTGGCTGGTGCCGCGGCAGGTGCTCGAAATCAACGGCGACTGGACTACGCGGCGGCCCGACGCGCGGCCGGGCGGCTGGGCGTTCCAGTACGCCAATCCGCATTATCCCGATCTCGATGACACCGCGGTGGTGGTGCTGGCGATGGACCGCGCGCGGCGTCTCGGCGCCGGCGCCAAGTTCGACGAGGCAATCGCGCGCGGCGCGGAATGGGTGCGCGACCTGCAAAGCCGCAACGGCGGCTGGGCCGCGTTCGACGTCGACAATGTGTACGACTATCTCAACAACATCCCGTTTGCCGACCACGGCGCGCTGATCGATCCGCCCACCGAGGACGTGACCGCGCGCGTCGTCTCAATGCTGGCGCAGCTTGGTGAGCG
>JBAUHH010000553.1:0-13032 GCA_049680165.1 Pseudolabrys sp. | reverse complement strand
GCGCGCCACTCGGGACGACAACAAAGCG
This sequence comes from Pseudolabrys sp., assembly GCA_049680165.1. GTDB lineage: Bacteria > Pseudomonadota > Alphaproteobacteria > Rhizobiales > Xanthobacteraceae > Pseudolabrys. Next base: position 13,004 of record JBAUHH010000553.1, on the reverse strand, counting down.
CCGGCAAATCGGTTGCTGATTCTGGAGGGAACCTGACTTCACAAATTCGTTGTCATAAAATCGGACCCTTGCGTTGCGATTTTTATGTTGCGATTTTCTCGCGCATCTTCGAGTCGCGCGCACGAGAATTCACCACAAATAAAAAGGGCGGACTGTTGGTCCGCCCCTCTTCACAAAATGGATCGGCTCACGCTTGCCGACAGAGTTACAGAGTTACAGCGTCGCAATCATCAGCCATCAGCGGCACGCGCCGTAGTAACCGAAGCCGCGATCGGAGTCGGTGCTGTGCCAGCAACGCCCGCTCACATAAGGCGCGGGCGCCGGCGCAGCGTAAACCGGCGCCGGATCGTAAGCGTACGGGCCGGGGCCATAGTAAGCCGGGCCATAATAGCCAGGTCCGTAATAACCCGGTCCATAGTATGAGTTGGCTGCAGCCGCGCCGACGATTGCACCGGCCGCGAAGCCCGCGCCCGCCGCAGCCCAGCCACCGCCGTGATGATACCAGCGCGCCTGGCTCGGCGTTGTCGCGGCGAGTGCCAGTACGCCTGCCATTGCCGCCGCGGCGGCAAATTTCGTAATCGCTTTCATTGTCGTCTCCTTTTGCCCTGCCTCGGGGCGTTCCTCTGGATGTGGCGTTTGGCCGGCATGATGCCGACTATTGTTTGATCAACACAGGGAACCCGGCGTAGTTCCGTTAACCGTTGCCGCACCGCATGTGGACCGCGAGCTTTACGGCCTTGCCGGGAGCGGAACTTGCGCCTATAGACCTGCTTTTAATGAACATCGCGCCGAAATCGTCGTTCGTCCTCAACCGGCGTCATTTGTTGGGGATCGAAGGGCTTTCGCGCGAGGAAATTTCCGGCCTGCTCGATCTCGCCGAGGAATTCGTCGAGCTCAATCGCCAGATCGAGAAAAAACGCGCGTCCCTGCGCGGCCGCACCCAGATCAATCTCTTCTTCGAATCCTCCACCCGCACGCAGTCCTCGTTCGAGCTCGCCGGCAAGCGTCTCGGCGCCGACGTGATGAACATGGCGGTGAGCCAGTCGGCCATGCGCAAGGGCGAGACGCTGATCGACACCGCGATCACGCTCAATGCCATGCACCCGGATATCCTGGTGGTGCGTCACCACGCGTCGGGCGCGGTCGAATTGCTCGCGAGCAAGCTCGACTGTTCCGTGATCAACGCGGGCGACGGCGCGCACGAACACCCGACGCAAGCGCTGCTCGACGCGCTCACCATCCGCCGCAACACGGGCCGCCTCGAAGGATTGCTGGTTGCGATCTGCGGCGACATCACCCATTCGCGCGTGGCGCGCTCCAATATTCTCCTGCTCAACACCATGGGCGCGCGCGTGCGCGTGGTCGCGCCCTCTACCCTGCTTCCGGTCGGCGTCGAGCGGCTTGGCGTCGAGGTTGCGCGCGATATGCGCCAGGGCTTGGCCGACGCCGATATCGTGATGATGCTGCGGCTGCAACGCGAGCGCATGAACGGCTCTTACGTGCCATCGGTGTCGGAGTATTTCCACTATTTCGGATTGGACGAAAAGAAGCTCGCCTACGCCAAGCCCGGCGCGCTGGTGATGCATCCGGGCCCGATGAATCGCGGCGTCGAGATCGACTCCATTGTGGCCGACGGCGCGCAGTCGCTGGTCCGCGAGCAGGTAGAAATGGGAGTGGCCGTGCGCATGGCGGTGCTCGAGGCGCTGTCGCGCAATTTGCCGAACGCATGATGTTGTCCGACCGCCGCCCGATCCTGCTCGCCGACGCCCGGATCGTCGATCCGTCACGCGACCTCGACATTCGCGGCGATCTGCTGATGGCCGACGGCGTCATTCGCGAAGCCAAGCGCGGCATCGGCGCCGCCGGCGTTCCGGAAGGTACCGACGTCATCGACTGCCGCGGCAAGATCGTCGCGCCCGGCCTCGTCGACATGCGCGCTTTCATCGGCGAGCCCGGCGCAGGCCATCGCGAGACGCTCGCCTCCGCAAGCCAGGCCGCCGCGGCCGGCGGCGTCACCACCATCATCTGCCAGCCGGACACCTCGCCCGCCATCGACGACCCGGCAACGGTTGATTTCGTGCTCCGCCGCGCGCGCGACACGGCGATCGTGCACGTGCACCCGATGGCCGCGCTGACCAAGGGGCTCGAGGGCAAGGAGATGACCGAGATCGGCCTGCTCAAAGCGGCCGGCGCGGTTGCATTTACCGACGGCGAGAAAAGCGTGACCAACGCGCAGGTCATGCGCCGCGCGCTGATGTACGCACGCGATTTTGACGCGCTGATCGTGCATCACACGGAAGACCGCGACCTGGTCGGCGACGGCGTGATGAACGAAGGCGAATTCGCCACGCGGCTTGGCCTGCTCGGCATGCCGAAGGCCGCGGAGACGGTCGTGCTCGAACGCGACCTGCGTCTCGTCGCCCTCACGCGCGGCCGCTATCATGCGGCGTCGATTACGTGCGGTGAATCGCTCGACGTTATGCGCCGCGCGAAAGATGAAGGCCTCGAGGTCACTGCGTCGGCGTCGATCAACCATGTCACCTTGAACGAGAACGACATTGGCCCCTATCGCACGTTCCTGAAAATGTCGCCGCCATTGCGCGCCGAGGACGACCGCAAGCGGCTGGTCGAGGCGCTGACGAGCGGACTGATCGATGTGGTGATGTCCGATCACAATCCGCAGGACGTCGAAACCAAACGCTTGCCGTTCGCGGAAGCGGCAGCCGGCGCCATCGGGCTCGAGACCATGCTCGTCGCGGGCCTGCGGCTGGTGCACAGCGGCGAAATCGACATCAAGACGCTGCTGCGGGTAATGTCGACGCGGCCGGCCGAGTTGCTCAATCTGCCCGCCGGCACGCTCAAGACCGGCGCACTCGCCGACGTGATCGTGATCGACCCTGACGTGCCGTGGGTGCTCGACCCGGCTGAACTGAAATCGAAGTGCAAAAATACGCCGTTCGATGAAGCGCGCCTGCAGGGTCGCGTCGTGCGCACGATCGTCGCCGGTCGCACCGTCTACGAATACGTATGAGCCTCGCAATCGCCCTCGCCTTCGCGCTCGGCTATCTGCTCGGCTCGATTCCGTTCGGGCTTATCATCACGCGCTTTGCCGGCACGACGGACATCCGCAGCATCGGTTCCGGCAATATCGGCGCGACCAATGTGCTGCGCACCGGCCGCAAGGATCTCGCGGCGGCGACGCTTGTTTGCGACGCGCTCAAGGGCACGGCCGCGGTACTGGTCGCCCAACGGCTCGCCGGCGGCGACGCGGCGCTTGCCGCCGGGCTCGGCGCCTTTCTCGGGCATCTCTTTCCGGTCTGGCTCGGCTTCAAGGGCGGCAAAGGCGTCGCCATCTATATCGGCCTGTTGCTCGGGCTCGCCTGGCAATGCGCCCTGATTTTCATCGCGATCTGGCTCGCGGTCGCGGCGCTGACCCGCTACTCGTCGCTGGCCGCCCTCATCGCCAGCGCGGTGACGCCGATCGCCCTGTGGGCCCTGCACATGCCGCGAACGGCGCTTCTGTTTCTGCTGCTGAGTCTTTTGTTGTGGTTGATGCACCGCGCAAATATCGGCCGGCTGCTCAAAGGCCGCGAAGGCAAGATCGGCGCGAAGGGCTGACCGCGGAAATTGCGATTCACTCTCCGGTTGTAGAGCGACGCCGCTTGGGCGATGCTACTCCCCCGCAATTCCGGGGGAAGGCGTGGCAGACGGCGTAAAGCTAAATGACGAGCAACGGCTGGACTGGCTGCGTCTGATCCGCAGCGACAATGTCGGCCCCCGCACCTTTCGCATCCTCATCAATCACTATGGCGGAGCGCGCGCCGCGTTGGCGGCAGTGCCCGATCTCGCGCGCCGCGGCGGGGCGTCCGGTCCTGCGCGCATTTGCCCGCGCGAGGATGCCGAGCGCGAGCTCGCCGCATCGCGGGCGCGCGGCATTTCTTTCGTGGCGCTGGGTGAGCCCAATTATCCCGCGCGGCTGCAAATGATCGACGATGCGCCGCCGCTCCTGGCCGTGCGCGGCAAACAGGAAGTCTTGGCGCGGCCGCTGGTCGCCATCGTAGGGTCGCGCAATGCGTCGGCCGCCGGCGTGAAAGTCGCGGAACGCCTTGCGCGCGATCTCGGTGCGGCCGATTTCGGCATCGTCTCCGGCTTGGCGCGCGGCATCGACGCCGCTGCGCACCGCGCAAGCCTCGCGACCGGCACGGTGGCGGTGCTCGCCGGCGGCCACGACCGCATTTATCCGGCGGAGCATGAAGACCTGCTGGGGAGCATCATCGAGAACGGCGCGGCGATTTCGGAAATGCCGCTCACCTGGGAGCCGCGGGCGCGCGATTTTCCGCGCCGCAATCGACTGATCTCAGGACTGGCGCTGGGTGTCGTCATCGTCGAGGCGGCGAAACGCTCCGGCTCGCTGATCACCGCCCGGCTTGCGGGCGAGCAAGGACGTGAAGTGTTTGCGGTGCCGGGCTCGCCGCTCGATCCGCGCGCCGAAGGCGCCAACGGCCTGCTCAAGCAGGGGGCGATGCTCGTGACCGAAGCGGCCGACGTCATCACGGTACTGGAACCGATTCTCGGACGCGGCGCCGACCTGCCGGCGCTGGAGCCGGAACGGGACACCTCCGGGCCACTCGACAACGAACCGCACAAAGACGACCGCACACGCATCATCAACCTGCTCGGTCCGACGCCGGTTGCGATCGACGATCTAGTGCGCCTGTCGCGCACCTCTCCCGCGATCGTGCGCACGGTGCTGCTGGAGCTCGAAATCGCCGGACGGCTGGAGCGCCACGGCGGCGGATTGATATCGCTGCTATAAACTGGCATTGCGAATCGCCGGTTAACGGACAGCGCATCATGATCATCCGTAAACTCGCCGCATTGGCGATCGTTCTCGCCGCGCTCTGCGTCGGCGCACACGCGCAGGACTCCGCGCAATCGTTCGCGGCATTCCTCGACGAACTGTGGCCGGATGCACAGGCGAAAGGCATCACGCGCGCAAATTTCAATCTCGCCGTGAAAGGCGTTACGCCCGATCCGCGCGTGATCGCGGCGACCAAGCGCCAGCCGGAATACGGCAAACCGTTCGGTACCTATGTGAATGCGGTCGCGTCACAGCGGCGCGTTGCGGAGGGACAGCGCAAGGCCAAGGAATGGTCGAAGACGTTCGACGCAGTTGAAAAGAAGTTCGGCGTCGAACGCTGGGTGCTGCTAGCGCTGTGGGGCGTGGAAACCGATTTCGGCGCCGAGAAGGATCGCTGGGACGTGTTCCGCTCGCTCGCGACGCTCGCTTACGTGCGCTACCGCCATCCCTATTTCCGCAATGAGCTGATCGTCGCCATGCGCATCATGCAGGACGAAAAATATCCGCGCGGAAAAATGGTGAGCTCATGGGCCGGTGCGATGGGCCAGACGCAATTCATGCCGTCGAACGTCGTCGACTACGCCATCGATTTTTCCGGCGACGGCCACCCCGATATCTGGAGCAATGTGCCAGACGTGCTCGGCTCGACCGGTAATTATCTGCGCAAGGGAAAATGGCAGCACGGCCTGCCGTGGGGTTTCGAGGTGCTGGTGCCGAAAGGATTCGATTATCGCCGCAGCCGCGGCACGTTCGCCGAATGGGAAAAGCTCGGCGTGCGCCGCGCCGACGGCAAGCCGTTTCCGCCCGGCGACGGCATTCTTTTCTTTCCGGCGGGCGCCGAGGGACCGGGGTTCATCGTCACGAAAAACTACGACGTGCTGAAGGAGTACAACAATTCCGACGCCTATGCGGTCGCGGTCGGCCATCTCGCCGACCTGATGCAGGGCGGCGCGCCGATCAAGGCTGCCTGGCCCGCCAACGATCGTCCGTTGTCGCGCGACGCGCGCATCGCGTTGCAGAAGAAACTCGCCGCGCTCGGCCACAAGGTGACCGACTTCGAGGGACACGTGGATTTTGACCTGCGCGACAACATCCGCGCCGAGCAGGTCAAGCTCGGCATGGTGCCGGACGGCAATCCGACCGCCCTCTTGCTGGAACGGCTGGGCGTGAAGATGCCTTGATCGGCCACGCGCACCCGCGCCGGCACCGATAGCAAAATTGAATTGCTGCCCGCTTAGATTGTAATCCTTGTTCCCCGGCAAAAGGGCCTCTTTCGCGCCAATATTCGGGGCCTTTTAACACTGTCCGGATAGCCTTGTTTTGACGGGGTTATTTGACAGGCGGGGTCACCTTCCCCATGTTCCGGGCGAAGAGACGGCCGATTCCGCCGAAAAACCGATGCGGAATTAACGGCTAACCGATTGGACTTCCATGAATATCGTCGTTGTTGAGTCGCCGTCCAAGGCCAAGACCATCAATAAGTACCTGGGTCCTGGCTATGAGGTTCTTGCGTCCTTTGGGCACGTCCGCGACCTGCCGGCCAAGGATGGATCGGTCGACCCCGAGCACGACTTTCGTATGATCTGGGAGGTCGATGCGCAGTCGCAAAAGCGGCTGAACGACATCGCCCACGCGCTCAAGGGCGCCGACAAGCTCATCCTCGCCACCGACCCGGACCGCGAAGGCGAGGCGATTTCCTGGCACGTGCTCGAGGTGCTCAAGGAGAAGAAGGCGCTTGGCAAGCACGCGGTCGAGCGCGTCGTGTTCAACGCCATCACCAAGCAGGCCGTCACCGACGCGATGAAGCATCCGCGCGCGATCGACGGCGCGCTGGTCGACGCCTACCTCGCCCGCCGCGCGCTCGATTATCTCGTAGGCTTCACGCTTTCGCCGGTGCTTTGGCGCAAGCTCCCGGGCGCGCGTTCCGCCGGCCGCGTGCAATCGGTGGCGCTACGGCTCGTATGCGACCGCGAGCTCGAGATCGAGAAATTCGTCGCCAAGGAATATTGGTCGATCGTCGCCACGCTGGCGACGCCACGGCAGGAAACGTTCGAAGCGCGCCTCGTCGGCGCCGACGGCCAGAAGATCCAGCGCCTCGACATCGGCTCGGGCGCCGAAGCCGAAGCTTTCACGCGCGATCTCGAGAACGCGACCTTCACCGTCAGTTCGGTCGAGGCAAAGCCTGCGCGGCGCAATCCGCCGCCGCCATTCACCACCTCGACCATGCAGCAGGAAGCGAGCCGCAAACTCGGCTTTGCGCCGGCGATCACCATGCGCCTCGCGCAGCGACTCTATGAAGGCGTCGAGATCGACGGCGAGACCACCGGCCTCATCACCTATATGCGCACCGATGGCATCGACATGGCGCCGGAAGCGATCAGCGACATCCGCGCCATGCTCGGACGCGAGTACGGCAAGGAATATGTCCCGGCGTCGCCGCGCGAATATCACAACAAGTCGAAGAACGCGCAGGAAGCGCACGAGGCCGTGCGCCCGACCAGCGCCAGCCGCACGCCGGCCGACGTCGCCAAATTCGTCGATCGCGATCAGGCGCGCCTTTACGAATTGATCTGGAACCGCGCGATCGCGAGCCAGATGGAGTCCGCCGAGCTCGAGCGCACAACGGTCGACATCATCGCCAAGGCGGGCAGCCGCAATATCGAGATGCGCGCCAGCGGCCAGGTGGTGAAGTTCGACGGCTTCCTCACGCTCTACCAGGAAGGCCAGGACGAGGCCGGCGAGGACGACGAGTCACGCCGCCTGCCCGCCATGTCGCAGGGCGAGGCGCTCGCCAAGCAGGGGATCAATTCGTCGCAGCATTTCACCGAGCCGCCGCCGCGCTTCTCGGAAGCGGCGCTGGTCAAGCGCATGGAAGAGCTCGGTATCGGCCGGCCATCGACCTACGCGTCGATCCTGCAAGTGCTGCAAGACCGCGGCTATGTCCGCATCGATAAAAAGCGGCTGATGCCCGAAGACAAGGGTCGCGTCGTTGTCGGTTTCCTCGAAAGCTTCTTTACGCGCTACGTCGAATACGACTTCACCGCCAACCTCGAAGAACAGCTCGACCGCGTCTCCAACAACGAAATCGACTGGCGCAAGGTGTTGCAGGATTTCTGGGTCGACTTCATCGGCTCGGTCAACGACATCAAGGAACTGCGCATCACGCAGGTGCTCGACGCGCTCAACGAGCTGCTCGGCCCGCACATCTTCCCGGCGCGCGGCGACGGCGGCGATCCGCGCCAATGCCCGACCTGCGGTACCGGCAAGCTTTCGCTCAAGGTCGGACGCTTCGGCGCTTTCATCGGCTGCTCGAATTATCCGGAATGCCGCTTCACCCGGCAGATGTCGCCGGGCGCGGAAGGCTCGCTCAACGGCACCAAGGTGCTGGGCGAAGATCCGGTCACCGGTCTCGAAGTGTCGCTGCGCGGCGGGCGCTTTGGCACCTATCTCCAGCTCGGCGAGCAATCGAAAGAAAAAGACGCCGAGAAACCCAAGCGCGCCAGCCTGCCGAAAGGTCTCGCGCCTGAAGACGTCGACCTCGAACGCGCGCTCGCGCTGCTGGCGCTGCCGCGCGAAGTTGGCATGCATCCGGAAGACGGCGAGCCGATCATCGCCGGCGTCGGACGCTTCGGCCCTTACGTCAAGCACGGCAAGACCTACGCCAATCTCGAAACCGGCGACGACGTTCTTTCCGTCGGACTCAACCGCGCGGTCACGTTGATCGCCGACAAGATCGCGAACCCCAGCCGCGGCCGCCGTTTCGGCGCCGATCCGGGCAAGAGCCTCGGCGACCATCCCGACAAGGGCGGACCGGTGGTGGTGAAGAACGGCCGCTACGGCCCTTACGTCAGCCACAACGGCATCAACGCCACGTTGCCATCCGACAAGACGCCGGACACTGTGACGATGGACGAAGCCGTGGTGTTGCTCGAAGCGCGCGCAACACGCGTCGGCACCGGTTCCACGCGGCGGCGCGCGGCAGGCCGCAAATCACCTGGCGCGAAAGCCGGCGCCAAGGCGAAGCCGAAATCCGCGCCGCCCAAGAAACCGGCTGCCGTAGCGGCGGCCAAGAACAAGACCCCGCGCAAAACCAAGGCCGCCGACTAACTGGCGAAGCCGCCCGGCGGCCATTACATTTATTGCTAATCACGACAGCGCCCCTTTACGGCGCAGGAAGATCATTTGAGCAAACACTCCAACAAGACACCTACCCTGCCGTCAAAGGCAGAACTCCTCGAATTCATCGGCAAACGCCCCGGCAACGTCGGCACCCGCGAAATCGCCCGCGCCTTCGGCCTCAAGAACGCCATGCGCGCCGAACTCAAGCGCATGTTGCGCGACTTGGCCGATGAGGGTCAGGTCGAGAGCCGGCGCAAGAAGCTGCATCACGCCGGCACGCTGCCCTCGACCGTGCTGGCCGACATCGTCGCGCGCGACAGCGACGGCGACCTGATCGCAACGCCGGACGAATGGGACGAGGAAGCGCACGGACCACCGCCTAAAATCCGCATTTCCATTCCACGCAAGATGCGCCCCGGCGAAGCCGCCGGCGTCGGCGACCGCGTGCTGCTGCGAATCGAGGAAACCGAAGAGGACGAAGGCATCCGCCACCGCGGACGCGTCGTCAAAATTCTCGACCACGCCAAGCAACGCGTGCTCGGGATCTTCCACAAGTTGCCCGGCGGCGCCGGACGGCTGGAGCCGGTCGACAAGAAAATGCTCGGCCGCGTGCTGGCGATCCCGGCCGGCGCAACCGCCGACGCGCAGGACGGCGACCTGGTCGCCGTCGAGGTGGGGCGCGTCAGCCGGCTCGGCCCACCGAACGGGCGCGTCAAGGAAAAGCTCGGCTCACTCAAGACCGAACGCGCGGTCAGCATCATCGCCATCCACGCGCATTCGATCCCTTACGTCTTCAATCGCGACACACTTTCGGAAGCGGAAGCCGCCAGGCCGGCGACGCTTTCCGGGCGCGAGGACTGGCGCGACATTCCCCTCGTCACCATCGATCCGCCCGACGCCAAGGACCACGACGATGCCGTGCATGCCGTTCCCGACACGGCGGCCAACAACCACGGCGGCTTCATCCTCACGGTCGCGATTGCCGACGTCGCGCATTACGTGACGTCCGGCTCCGCGCTCGACCGCGAAGCTTTGGTGCGCGGCAATTCGGTCTACTTCCCGGACCGCGTTGTGCCGATGCTGCCGGAGCGCATTTCCAACGACCTGTGCTCGCTACGGCCGCGCGAAGACCGCGCCGCGCTCGCCGTGCGCATGGTGATCGGCGCCGATGGGCGCAAGCGTTCGCACACCTTCCACCGCATCATGATGCGGTCGGCCGCCAAGCTCTCCTATGAGCGCGCGCAGCTTGCTATCGACGGGCGCACCGACGAAGACACCGCGCCGCTGGTTCGCCCGGTGCTGGAGCCGCTTTACGCCGCCTTTGCCGCGCTCAAGCGCGCACGTGTCGAACGCCAGCCGCTCGATCTCGATTTGCCCGAGCGCAAGATCCTGCTCAAGGGCGACGGCACCGTCGACCGCGTGGTCACGCCCGAGCGACTGGACGCAAACAAGCTGATCGAGGAATTCATGATCCTCGCCAACGTCGCGGCGGCGGAAACGCTGGAGCGCGCGCGCGTCCCGCTGATCTATCGCGTGCATGACGAGCCGTCGATGGAGAAGCTTCACGCGCTGCGCGAGTTTTTGTCGACACTCGAGATCCCGTTTCCGAAAGGCGGCGTGCTGCGGCCGGAGGCGTTCAATCGCATCCTGGCGCGTGTGAAGGGCAAGGACGCCGAGCCGCTGGTCAACGAGGTCGTGCTGCGCACGCAGGCGCAGGCGGAATATTCGGCTGACAATTACGGCCACTTCGGCTTGAACCTGCGCCGCTACGCGCACTTCACCTCCCCGATCCGCCGCTACGCCGACCTGATCGTGCATCGCGGGCTCATCCGCGCGCTCAAGCTCGGCCATGACGGCTTGCCGGATGCGGCCGATCACAAGCAGCTCGCGGAAATTTCCGCGCAGATTTCGGCGACCGAGCGTCGCGCCATGGTGGCCGAACGCGAAACCAACGACCGGCTGATCGCGCATTTCCTTGCTGACCGGATCGGCGCGACATTCGAGGGGCGGATTTCCGGCGTCACCCGCGCCGGCCTGTTCGTGAAACTGAAAGAGACCGGCGCCGACGGCTTCGTGCCCGCGCGCACCATTGGCGACGATTACTACCAGTTCGACGAGAAAGCCCGCGCCATGGTCGGCCGCCGCACCGGCGAGATTTACCGGCTCGGCGACAGCGTCACCGTCAAGCTGATCGAGGCCGCGCCTGTCGCCGGCGCGCTGCGGTTCGAGATTTTGTCGGAAGGCCGCTTTGACGGCACCCGCCGGCATCAGCATATTGCGCCGCGCCGGCACGAACGCTCCCCCTCCCGCCGGCATCAGCGGCACCAGCGGAAGGCGCGATGACGGATCTCGGAAAACTGTGGTCGCAGCGCATGACCTCCTCGGAGCGCGATCAAACCTTCCCCGATAGCGAGCCGCGCGACTCCGCGACCTTAATGCTGATCGACCGTTCCGGGCCGAAGCCGAAGGTGCTGCTCGGCCGCCGCCACCGCGATCATAAATTCATGCCGGACAAGTTCGTATTTCCGGGCGGCCGCATCGAGGCGCAGGACCGCGCCATGGCAGCGGCGAGCGAGCTGCATCCGGACGCGCAGGCGAAGCTGATGGTGCGGGTCAACGAACCGAGCCAGGAATTGGCGCGCGCCTTCGCGCTGGCCGCCATCCGCGAGACCTGCGAGGAGACCGGTTTGCTGCTCGGCGTTAAAAAAGACGATGCGCCGGCGGTACCCGGAGATATCTGGAGTGAGTTCGCCAAGGCGCGCGTGTTCCCCGATCTCGCCAATATCCATTTCATCGCGCGCGCGATCACGCCGCCGCGCCGCCCGCGGCGGTTCGATTCACGTTTCTTCACTGCCGATGCGTCGGCAATCGTCCATCGTATTGATGGCGTGGTGGGACCGGATTCAGAGCTCGTGGAATTGGCGTGGGTGCCGGTGGCGGAAGCGACCAGGCTAGACATGCCGACCATCACCGGCATCGTGCTGGAGGAGCTCGCCGCGCGCGTTGCCGCCGGCATGGACCACGGCCTGCCGGTGCCGATGTACTTCATGCTCGACAATGTGTTCCACCGGGAACTGCTGTAAACGCTCGCAAAACCGGGGTTTCTTGACATTTGCGCGTCCAACGCTAGGTTCCGCGCGAGCGCCGCGCCCCGAGGCCGGCCCGTTTCGTTTTGAGGAAAGCCAATGGCCAAAGCCATCAGTCTGAAGATCAAGCTCGTGTCGAGCGCGGATACCGGCCACTACTACGTGACCAAGAAGAACTCGCGCACCATGACCGACAAGCTGACCAAAAAGAAGTACGATCCGATCGCGAAGAAGCACGTCGAATACCGTGAATCGAAAATCAAGTAGGATCGACGCTTCGCTTGGATGTCAAAGGGCGCCCACCGGGTGCCCTTTGCATTTATCGGCTCATCGCGTGTGCGGGAGCGGAATATTCAGCGCACCGGCGACCTGATAAACTTGAGCCATTCTGTTGTTTCGGAGAGCCGCATGTCCAAATTCGTTTGCGCCCTGTTCGCCGCCGTTCTGCTGCTGCAGCTTGCCTTCGCGCCGGCGCGCGCGGCGGATCCGCATCATCTCGCCTTGCAGATCAGCGACAACGATCCGGACAAAATGAACGCCGTCCTCAACGTCGCCGCCAATGTGTCTAAATATTATTCCGACAAAGGCGAGGAAGTTGAGATCCAGATCGTCGCCTTCAATGCCGGACTGAACATGTTGCGCGCGGACAAGTCGCCGGTGCTCACGCGGCTCAAATCCTTCAAGCAGGGCATGCCGAATGTGTCCTTCATGGCGTGCCAGAACACGCTCGATTCCATGACGCGCAAGGAAGGCAAGCAGCCGCCTTTGGTGGACAACGCCAAGCTGGTGACGGCGGGCGTCGTCACGCTGGTCGAGCTTGGCGAAAAAGGCTGGACGATCGTACGGCCGTGAACTCTTAGCCGTCGCACGCGCCGGTCAGGTGGCCGGCCGGAAGCGATGTCATGAGGAGGCCACTCGCACCGCTTCCAGGCCGGCCG
>JBAUHH010000552.1:0-8581 GCA_049680165.1 Pseudolabrys sp. | reverse complement strand
CGAGATGACAGCGCCAACAGATACGACGTTAAAATGAACGAGAGCGTACGCGCCGGCGAGGGATGCCAAACTGTAAGCGAGCGCCGCAACTGCTGCGACAGCTTGCCGGTCGCGAATGTAGCAAAGGCGCCGAAAGAACAGATAAAGCCGCTGCAGCGGATTGACGAGTGCGAGGACGAGAAGCGGGTCTGCATAGGCCGGAATTGGCGCTGACAAAGCGGCTGCTGAGCCGGCGAGCAACAGGCTGCTTGCGAGGCTGAAGACGACAACCACCCAGAACGCGGCGTTGTCAATGCGCTGCCGGTTTCGCCGGCCGTAACGACTGAAAATAGCCGGCAAGGAGTCGACGACCAACGAAATCTGAATCGCTTCGACAAATAGCGAGATCGTCCACACGACGACATAACGGCCGAAATCCTCGAGCGGCAGCCAGGTCGCATAAAGGATCGTCAGCAGAAAATTCGACGCGCTGAACAGGCCTTGATCGGCAAAAGCATAAAAAATTCGCCCCTTCCACTGATGCGCCGTGGCCCAAGCCCCACTCAGCCGCTTGCGCATAAGCATGCCAGTTGCGCCTGGATATGGCTGCGCGTGGCGCGTCATCGCGAGAGTGTGCCAGGCGTGCGAGCTCCCGTGAGCCATTGCCGCCAAACTCGCAAAATGAAGATAGGCATTTGAATGAGGTAGCGACGCCAAAGCCGGACCGGCTGTCGCATCAGCCGGTAGGCCCATTCGATGCGCGCGGCCTGAGCCCAGAGTGGGGCGCGTGGCACGGCACCGGCGACGAAATCGAATAATCCGCCGACACCGAAGCCAAGCCGGCAACCTGTGTCCTTCAGGCGGTTATGGAGCCAGCTTTCTTGGTCGGGATTACCCATTGCGACCAGCAGTATGTCGGCCCGCGCGTGCCGGATCTTTGCAATCATTTCTGGAATGAAGTCATTCGAAAAATAGCCGTGGTGTGAGCCGACGAATTCGTGGTGCGGCGCGATCTTCGAAAGGCGATGCGCGGCCTTATCGGCAACGCCAGGCTTGCCGCCGAGCAGAAATATTCGGTAGCGATTTTTACTATGCAGCAGATAGTGCGGAACGAAGTCGGTGCCGTTCAGGTTCTCCGGAAAAGCCTTTCCGAACAGCAGCCGGCTGGCAAGATCGACGCCCACCCCATCGTTAAAAACAATCGCACCGCCGAGAATCGAATTGACGCCCCGATCGGCAACTGACGTATTCAATGTGTGGGCGTTCGCAAACACGACGATAGCGGGCACTTTGCTGTCAAAACGGCGGTCGAGCAGATCGACGGCCTGCGATGATGTCTTCACGAGAATCGGTACGTCAAGAATCGCGCGGCTGTCTCGGCCCAGCACCGAATTGTAAAATGCCTCATATTGTTCGCTGACGGACGGCCACGTGAACCGGGTGGCTGCATTCATCGCCGCATTCCTGCGGCGGTGATGGTCAGCGGAAACGAATGCCCAGTCCGCCAAAAATTTGTGCGCCGCCGTCTCGGCATTGTCAAAATCTACGATTGTGCCGATACCGGCTTTTTCGACCAGATGGGCGAAGGCGGGAATTGCGCTGACGACCGGCCAGAGCCCGGCCGAAAGCGCTTCGACCAACACAAGCCCGAATCCTTCGTAAGCGGAAGCGCTGATAAAGGTCGAGCAGTTCGCCATGATCTCGCGGACTTCCGAGTCCGCCGGGCTCTCGATGATTCGGACCTTGTCGCCAAGTCCCATGCTTTTCGCAATATCGTGAAGGCTCCGGACTGAAATGTCCCAAGGACGGCCGGCGATAAAAAGCGACCATTCCGGATCGCGCCGGAGCAGCGCGGAAAAAAAACTAATCACGCGATCGAGCCGTTTTTTGCTCGAAAAGCGACCGATTGAAATCAGAGCCTTGCGGGAATCTGAAGAGGACGACTCGGCATATTTGTCGACGTCGACACCATTCTCAATCAGACAAACGCCTCGGGGGCGGACGGTCCTGAACAACCGGTCATCCGCAACGCCTACGGTTGCGACACCGGCGTACCAGCTTAGTGAGAGCCGCGTGACGGTGTGGAAGTACAGGCGCTTGAGCCGGGCGGCGAAGCGCGTGTGGAAGAACCCGCCGTGGGTCGAAACCACCAGCTTGCGGCGGTGGAACGGCGCGGTCCAGGCCAAATAATCGAAAAAGAAATCGATACCGTGCACATGCACGATGTCGGCGCCGCGAATGTGGCGGATCGCGGAAAATGCGATCGGATACCGTTTCGATCCGACGAAGCGAATCCGAACAATCTCGACGCCGTCGATTTGCTCAAATTTTGGCAAAGGGCCGGCTTGCGGTGCGTTAAAGACGCGATCCAAAGTGACAACGCGGACGCGATGGCCTTTGCGGACCTGAGCCACAGCCAGCGCTTTGACGACGTTCTCCAGACCGCCGACGGCCGGATGAAACTGGCGCACGACATGAACAATTCGCATGAGGTTGACAGCGATGCCTGGAACAGTCCCGACCGTGAGTGGAAACGCATGAGTGCGTCGGATGTTTCGGACTTTCCCACGGAACTCTCATCGCAATTTAATGTCGTGCTTCGGCCATCATGTCGTCGCAGATCCATCAATAATTCTGAATCAGATCGGTCGTCGTAAAAATGGTTGCCAATCTCGCTTCGGCGCTTTCGGACGGAGAGCAGCGCTGCCCGATAATGACTGCAGCATTGTTGAAAGTGGTATTGGCGCGCGGTGCCGTAGGCTCCGCGCAGCGGCTGCCATATTTTTGCGTCACGCCACCGCAATCGTAGGCATCGCTACGGCGGTTTCTGCCGTGGCTGCGGACGCCAAAACGCAGGGCGGTGCGCATGACGATTTGTGGCTGACGGGTGTCAACATCGCCGGTGCTGAATTTGCCGGCCGAAAAATTCCTGGGGTTCCGGGCCGCGACTATTTTTATCCGTCCAAGGCGACGATCGATTATTTTGCGGCAAAGCGGATGAATGCCATCCGCGTTCCGTTTCTTTGGGAACGATTGCAGCCGCAACTCAGCGCCAATCTCGATCCGGCGGAGTCCCGTCGGCTTGACGATGTTGTCCGCTACGCCAATGGCAAAGGACTCTATGTCATTCTCGACGTCCACAATTATGCTTCCTACCGCCAGGAGATCATCGGCAGCGCAAACGTTCCGGTCGACGCGCTGGCCGGTCTATGGGGCCGGATCGCCACGAAATACAAAGGTAATTCGAAGGTCGGCTTCGGGCTGATGAACGAACCGAAAGGGCTCGCGACGGAGACTTGGCTCGCCGCCGCGAACGCTGCGATCGCCCAAATCAGACGCGAGGGAGCGGACAATCTCGTATTCGTACCTGGCAACGGGTGGACTGGCGCGCACAGCTGGCTCAGCCGCGGCTACGGAACCCCGAATGCCGACATAATGTTAGGTGTCGTCGATCCGGCCGACAACTTTATCTATGAGGTCCACCAATATCTCGATTCGAATTACTCCGGCACACACAAGGAGTGCCGCAATGAAACGGTCGGGACAAACGCGCTGAAGGCTTTCACCGATTGGCTGCGACAGCATAACAAGCGCGGGTTTCTAGGTGAGTTCGGGGCCGGCTCTGGCAGCACGTGCCTCGTCGCGCTCGATAACATGCTCAAATTCATCGATGACAATAACGATGTCTGGAGCGGTTGGACCTATTGGGCCGCGGGAGCCTGGCCTCCGAGTTATTTCACCAGCGTTCAACCCGATAATGGCGCCGATCGGCCCCAGATGGCGGTGCTGTTGAATCACCTCGCGCGCAGTCAGCATCTCAAATTGGGTGGCCGCCGATGACCCTTGCTGGCGTGCAGCCCGGCCACCGTGTGCTCGTTTCGCGCAGACCGCTTTGGCAGCAGGCGCCATTCATCGCGGTGTTTGGCGCGATGTCGTTTAATTTCGCTCTATGCTTCGTGAATACAAACATCGGCGCTATCGGAAACAGCTACATTATCGGTTGCGAGGTAGCGATTCTTTCGAGCGTTTTGCTTTATGTATATCCGACGATCGACTATCCGCGATTTCTCGCCATCGCCGGTGCGGTGCTGTACCTGATTGCGCTGTCCACCGCGCGGATCGTGCTGGGAGAGGGGTTTGACATAAAGCCCGTACGTGACCTGTTGATTCCGATTGCATTTTTTTTGCTCGGTAGCGGGGTGAATGACGTCAGGGCGGCAGACGCGATCGTAAGAGTAGCCGTGCTTATTGTGATTGCGGTCGGCCTGTTCGAATACCTGCTGCCCGACACCTTCACGCGATTTTTCAACATCGCGAGCTTCTACATTGAGCGCGGATCGATGGAGGCAGCCCAAATCCAGCAATCGTCCAACCTGTTCGTCAGCGGCATGCGACCCGAAGGAGCGGCCGGAGGCCGCAGCCTTCTGCCTTTCCTCGGGAACCATCGTGTTTCATCAATATTTCTGGAACCGGTGTCTGCGGGGAATTTCGGCATCGTCGTCTTCATGTGGGCGCTCGTGCGCTCGATGTCGCGGCGACAGATTTTTTGGGGCCTGTTCGCTTCGGCAGCACTGATCATCATCATGTCGGACAGCCGGTTTGGCGCTTATTTTTGCGTCATTGGCCTGCTGCTTGCGCTTGTTCCGACCAGCATCAGGTCTGCGGGAGTAGCGTTGTTACCGGCGGTGGGGCTATTGAGCCTGGTGCTGTTATTCGACCCGCTGTCGGCACATTACGGCTTGGATAGCGGCATTATCGGACGCCTTATATTGTCCGGACGAATCCTTAATCGTTTCGACGTGCTCAATTGGTTCGGTCTGGAGGCGCCTGACTTCGTCACGGCCGATTCTGGCTACGCCTATGCACTTGCGGGCGTCGGAATTATCGGTTTGGCGATTTTCTGGATAATGTTTCTATCGATCCAGGGATCGAGCCGCAGATTTTATCTGTTTCGGGATCTGACCGGCGCCTACTTCGCGCTTCTGCTCTGTATCAGCAACTCGCCTTTCACGATCAAGACCGGCGCGCTTTTGTGGTTTCTGGCCGGTGTGTTGGCGGCGACAAATGACAAAGATTATTCGGCCGCTACCAGCCGGCCTGGCTTGCGGCTTGCAGCCGCGCGGCGCGGCTGATACCGGTTCGGTAATGCGCTGCGCACGTGGCCAAATTTCTCTCGTTGGGGTGAGAAATTCTCTGTTCTTTTTTAGAAATTCCTTGATCCGATGAGTAGGGAATTCAGCACTAAGCCCGCAAAATCCTTGAACTAAAGGAGCGTTTTCGCCTGAAAGGTCCTTAGGAATGAAAAAATCGCTCTTTTCCCTGTCAGCAGGGAATCCAAAGTAGAGACAGGTTTATTGCGACTGCGTCCACCACCGCTCATTCTCCGGCAAACTTGGATTTTTCGGTGCCTGGCTAATGCGCCTACTTTCGGGCAGAATCGGTGGATTGCAGAGGCGGTCTCTCACAGAGCCGTTTGTCTTTGATCGCCGCCCTTTTCCTCCAGAGGTACGGAGAAACGACGGTTGGCAATCCACGCTGACAGCCGGTCGAGATAGAGATAGATCACCGGAGTCGTGAACAAAGTGAGTGCCTGACTCACCAGCAGGCCACCGACCATAGCGTAACCGAGCGGCTGGCGGATCTCCGAGCCGGTACCTTGGCCCAGCATCAACGGTACGCCGCCCAGCATCGCTGCCATGGTGGTCATCATGATTGGGCGAAAGCGCAGCAGAGCAGCGCGGCGGATGGCGTCTGCCGGCGACAGTCCGTCGTCGCGCTCCGCGACGATGGCAAAATCGACCATCATGATGCCGTTCTTCTTGACGATGCCGATGAGTAGAATGATGCCGATCAGCGCGACCAGGCTAAAGTCGAAATGAAACAGCATCAGCATCAAGAGCGCGCCGACGCCTGCCGAAGGCAAGGTCGAGAGAATCGTGATGGGATGAATGTAGCTTTCATACAGGATGCCCAGGATGAGATAGACGACGATGAGTGCGGCGAGAATCAGGATCGGGACGGTAGAAAGAGAGTCCTGAAATGCCTGCGCGTTACCCTGAAATGTCGTGTTGATGGTGGCGGGTACATTTAATTCTGCTTTGGCCCGCTCAATCGCATCCGTTGCCTGACCAAGCGCAACTCCCTGGGCAAGATTGAAACTGATGGTGATTGCCGGAAACTGCCCCTGGTGACTGATCGATAATGGTTCGATTGGCTGCGTGGTCCACTTGGCGAAAGTTGAAAGCGGCACTTCTCCTCCGGTCGTGGGGGAGCGCAGGAAAATCTTGTCGAGGGTTGCCGGATCGCCCTGCAGCGCGGGCAGTACCTCGAGAATTACATAGTAGCTCGACAATTGCGTGAAATATTGCGCGATCTGGCGTTGGCCGAATGCATCGTAGAGCGTGTCGTCGATCACCTGCGCGGTAAGACCGTAGTGCGATGCCTGATCGCGATCGATCTTCAGGGTGAGCGTGGTCCCTTCGGTTTGCTGATCGGTGGCTACGTCACGCAATTCCGGCAGGCTCTTGAGCTTAGTGAGCAGTTTCGGAGCCCACTCGTTGAGTTGCTCAATATCTGCACCTTGCAGCGTGTATTGGTACTGGGTACGGGACGCACGTCCGCCGACCCGAACGTCCTGAGCAGCCTGTAGGAAAAGACGCGCGCCCTCTATCTGGTCAACTTGGTTGCGCAACCGTGCGATCACTTGATCCGCGCTTGCTGTACGCTCATCGCGGGGCTTTAAGGTGATGAACATGCGGCCGGTGTTGGGCGGATTGCCATTTCCGCCCATGAACATGGCCACATGATCGACCGCAGGATCTTTTCTCACGACTTCGCCTAATGCCTGTTGGTGCAGCATCATTTTCGCGGGCGACGTATCCTGAGCGGCCTCCGCAATGCCGGTGAGCAGGCCGATGTCCTGCTGAGGAAAGAAGCCTTTGGGAATGATGACAAAAAGGAACACGGCCAGGCCAAGCGTCGCAAAGAACACGCAAAGCGTTATGAACCGATGCTTAAGCACGACATCCAAGCCGCGCTCGTATCCACGCAGCAAGGCGTCAAAAGCGCGCTCGCTCCATGCATAGAGGCGCCCGTGATGAGCTTCTTTTGGCGGCTTGAGAAAGCGAGAAGCCATCATTGGGGTCAGCGTCAGCGATACGAGCGCTGAGACAAAAATCGTCATGGCCAATGTGACGGCAAACTCGCGAAACAGGCGGCCGATGATGCCGCCCATCAGGAGAAGCGGGATCAGAACCGCAACAAGCGAAATGCTGATCGACATGATGGTGAAAGCAATTTCGCGGGAACCGCGCAATGCAGCATTGAACGGCGTCTCGCCCGCTTCGACATAGCGGGTTATGTTTTCCAGCATCACTATGGCGTCGTCGACGACGAAGCCGACTGCAATGGTCAATGCCATCAGCGACAGGTTGTCGAGGCTGTAGCCGAACAACCACATCAGGGCGCACGCTCCGAGCAAAGCGAGCGGGACCGTCACGCTTGGAATGATGGTGGCCCACACGCTGCGCAGGAAGACAAAAATTACCATCACGACCAGTACGATGGTGACGAGCAGGGTAAACTGAACATCTTTGACGGCGGCGCGGATGGTCTGCGTTCGATCGCTCAGTGTGAAGATGTTGATTGATGGCGGCATGGCGGCGCGCAGGCGCGGCAGTGTTTCGTTGATCTTGTCGACGGTTTCGATGACGTTGGCGCCGGGCTGTTTGAAGATGACAAGGACGATGCCGCGCTTGCCGTCTGCCCATGCCGCCTGTGTTGTATCCTGGGGGCCGGTGACTGCCTGTCCGATGTCGCGCACGCGTAACGGGGCGCCATTGCGATAGGCGACAATGACGTCATTCCAATCCTTCGACTGGGTCAGTTGATCGTTGGTGTAGATCGTGTATGAGCGCGTTGGACCGCGGATCGTGCCTTTCGGGTTGTCGACGGTTGAAACCGAAAGTGGTGTGCGCACATCCTCGAGGGAGAGACCTTTGGCGACCAGCTTGGCTGGGTCGAGCTGTATGCGAATGGCAGGTTTCTGCTGACCGCCGATAAGCACTTGCGCTACGCCGGCAATCTGGCTGATCTGCTGGGCGAGCTTGGTCTCTACGTTGTCGTCGACTTCGGTCAATGGAAGCGTGTCCGAAGTCGCGCCAAGCAAGAGGATCGGCGAGTCGGCCGGGTTGACTTTGCGATAGGTTGGGGGGCTTGGAAGATTCTTCGGCAATTGGCCGCCGGCAGCATTGATCGCCGCCTGGACATCGTTGGCGGCGGCATCGATGTTGCGGTCGAGATTGAACTGAATAGTGATCGCGCTTGAACCGACGACGCTCGTCGACGTCATCTGCGAAACGCCGGGTATCTGCGCGAACTGGGTCTCCAACGGCTGTGCCACGGCCGAGGCCATGGTGTCCGGACTTGCACCTGGCAGGCTCGCCGACACCTGGATGGTTGGGAAGTCGACCTGCGGAAGGGGCGCGACGGGCAGGCGTGGATAGGCGACAAGACCGACGAATAAGACGCCGACCATCAGGAGCGACGTTGCAATCGGTAGCCGGATGAACGGTGCGGAGATTCCGCCTTCCATGATTAGGGC
>JBAUHH010000551.1:0-2409 GCA_049680165.1 Pseudolabrys sp. | reverse complement strand
TGGTGGTGTCCCAATAAGAATTCGTGGCGGTGGCGTTCGTGACCCCAGCAATCAGTCCGCCAAGGGTCGCGCCCGTGCCGCCGCTCACCGGGCCGGCGGCAAAACATTGATCGGTGACATTCGCGAGGTTAAATGCAAACCCGATTAGCCCGCCGACCGTAGACGACGCGCCGCCGGTGACAGCCCCGGTGGCATACGAAAGGGTGGTAGGGTTGAAACTTTCGCCTATCAAGCCACCGGCAAAGCCCGAGGCGCCGGCGGTGACAGATCCGGTCGCGAAGCTGCGCGTCACCTTGCCGTTGCCGTAGGCTACCAGCCCGCCGGCCGCACAGGAGCCCGTGCAACTCACGTTGCCCGTAGCGAAACTGTCCGTCACAAATCCATTGTAGAAGCCGATCAGACCACCGGCACCGCCGCCACCCGTCACATTCGCCGAACTCGACGAACGCGCCAGTGTGTAAGAACCCCCAGTGCTGCCGACGATCCCGCCGACGGTGCAACTGGTCCCGGTGCATTTGATTGTGCCGCTCACGTGCACATGGTCGATCGTGAGCGCGGCAGATGAAGAGGCAATGCCAATCAAGCCGCCAGTCGTGGCAAAATTGCCCGTGGACGTAATTTCGACGTTGACCAAGCTTACATTCCGGACGACAGCGCCATTCAAAAAAGCGAACAAGCCCACCTGAAGTAAAGCACTATTGATTTTCAGATTGCTGATAACGTGGTCGTTGCCGAAGAAATTGCCGGTAAACGGCGTGGCAGCAGAGCCAACCGGCACGAAATTGGCGATCGAGCTCAGGTCGATATCGTTCGCAAGGCAATAGCTGCCGGCGAGATTGTTTCTGATTGCGTTGAGCTGCGCTGCCGTCTTGATCAGCGTGCAGGAAACTGCATTCGGCTTTGCCGCATCCGCAATTTCCGCGCCGTTCGCGCCGCCAGCAAAAGTCGTCGCCGCCAGCGCCAATGCGCCAGCGAGAAGCCGCGTACCGCTGCTCATGATGTCGCCCCACTGTTGCGCGGCGCGGGACAATTTCGTCGCCCGTCACCGCTGGATTTGTCGCTCTCCGTATTGGCGCCTGCTCGGGCCCTTATTGCCGGATGGATCGAGCCCATAGACTGGACCAATTCCACCCCCGCTTTATGTGGACGACGTCACACTCCGTCGGTGAAACGCCCATCCACACCGTGCATGTTAGGCGGTCACCGGGGCGTGGCATATAGGGGTGGCATTCGAATCGAGGGGCGTTGGCGCAAAAACGCGCCAACCTGTGGTTGGGGAAAGAGGAATGCCGCAATTGCAATCCGCGCTGGGCATCGTCGCCCTGCTCGCGTTCGCTTGGGCGATCAGCGAAAACCGCCGTCACGTCGCGTGGAAGAACGTCGCGGCCGGTCTGCTGATCACGCTCGCGACCGCGGTGTTGCTGCTGAAGATCCCGCAGATCAAGCTCGCCTTCGCTACCGTCAATCGCGCGGTCGAGGGCGTCGCTGCCGCGACCACGGCCGGCACATCGTTCGTGTTCGGCTATCTCGGCGGCGGCACGCTGCCGTTCGAGCTGAAAACGCCGGGCGCTGAATTCGTGCTCGCCTTCCAGGCGCTGCCGGTAGTGCTGATCATGAGCGTGCTCACCACGCTGTTGTTCTACTGGCGCATATTGCCGCCGATCGTGCGCGGCTTTTCCTGGGTGCTCGAGCGCACCATGGGCATCGGCGGCGCGGTCGGGCTCTCGACCGCCGCCAATATTTTCCTCGGCATGGTGGAGTCGCCGCTGTTCATCAAGCCCTACCTCGCGCGGCTCACGCGCGCCGAATTGTTCATGGTGATGACCGGCGGTATGGCCGGCATCGCCGGCACGGTGTTCGTGCTCTATGCGACGCTGCTGCGCGACGTCATTCCCGACGTCGCCGGGCATATTCTCGTCGCCTCGATCCTCGGCGCGCCGGCCGCGCTGCTCATCAGCCAGTTGATGGTGCCGGACGCGCCGGGCGAGCACACCGACGTGGGCGAGATCGACGTCGGCCCGGTCGCGAGCAGCACCATGGATGCGATCGTGAAAGGCACAAGCGCGGGCCTCGAATTGCTACTCAACATCATCGCCAGGCTTATTGTGCTGGTGGCGCTGGTGCATCTTGCCAACGGTATCCTCAGCCTCCTCCCGGATGTCGCCGGCGCGCCGGTGACCTTGCAGCGCATGCTGGGCATCGTCATGGCGCCGGTGTGCTGGCTGATGGGAATTCCGTGGGATCAGGCCGTCACCGCCGGCGCGCTGATGGGCATCAAGACCGTGCTCAACGAATTGATCGCCTATGTCGAGCTCGCCAAGCTTCCCGCGGGCGCGCTCGATGATCGCTCGCGCCTCATCATGCTCTATGCGATGTGCGGCTTCGCCAATTTCGGCTCGCTCGGCATCA
>JBAUHH010000550.1:0-2638 GCA_049680165.1 Pseudolabrys sp. | reverse complement strand
GCGCCGGTGACCTTCGCCGCGCGGCAGCCCACGCGCCGCCGCCCAGCGGCCGTTGCCGTCCATGATGATGGCGACGTGGCGGGGCACCTCGGGAGGCGGCGTTGCGCCGAACTGGTTTTGGGCCTCGGACATTCCTCGCGACCTCAAACGGTGAGGATCTCCTTTTCCTTCGCGCCCAGCATTTGCTCGATCTCGTGGATCGACTGATCGGTCGCCTTTTGCACGTCGGCGGAAAAGCGATCATGGTCGTCTTTGCTGATCTTGTGGTCCTTTTCCAGCTTTTTCAGGACATCCATGCCGTCGCGGCGCACGTGGCGGACCGCGACGCGCGCGGTCTCGGCGTATTTGTGCGCGACCTTGACCAATTCCTTGCGGCGATCCTCGTTGAGCTCCGGGATGCGCAGACGCAGCATCTGTCCTTCGGTCGCGGGCGAGAGGCCCAGATTGGAATTGACGATGGCTTTTTCGACCGCATGCACCAGCGAGCGGTCCCACACATTGACGGTGATGAGGCGCGGCTCGGGAATGCTCACCGTCGCAACCTGATTGAGCGGCATGTGCGAGCCGTAGGCGTCGACCTGCACGGCATCGAGCAAATGCGGCGAGGCGCGCCCGGTGCGCAAGCCGGACAGCTCGGTCTTGAGCACGGCAATCGAGCCATGCATCCGCCGTTTCACTTCGTTGAGATCGTGCGTTTCATTGGCCATGGCGGTTCCCCGAACACTGCCGTCGTTGCGGCGAGCCGGATCCACGGTTGACGATCGGGCGAAACATATCGCCGCAATCTATCCCACGATGGTCGATCGGCCCTTTCCACGCAAAACGGCCTCGATTCCGCCCTTCTCGCGGATCGAGAACACGATGATAGGCGTACGGTTTTCGCGAGCAAGCGCGAAGGCGGTCGAATCCATAACCTTCAGGTGCTTTTCGAGCGCTTCCTGATGACTGATCTTGTCGTACCGCGTGGCTTTCGGGTCTTTCTTCGGATCGGCCGTATAGACGCCGTCCACATCTGTCGCCTTGAGCACGGCGTGCGCCTCGAGCTCCGCCGCGCGCAGCACCGCGGTGGTGTCGGTGGTGAAATACGGATTGCCGGTGCCGGCCGCGAGCAGCACGACGCGGCCCTTGCCGAGGTTCTTCACCGCGCGCTTGCGATTGTAGGTTTCGCACACAGTCGGCATCGCCAGCGCGGAGAGCGTGCGCGCTTCCTTGCCCTGCCGCTCGAGTGCCGCTTCCAGCACCAGGCAATTCATCACCGTCGCCAGCATGCCCATGGTGTCGCCGACCGGGCGCGGCACGCCGTGCTCGGACACGTCGACACCGCGGAAGATGTTGCCGCCGCCGACCACGACGCCGACTTCCACGCCGAGCTTGGTGGCGGCGATGAGGTCGCCGGCGATGCGGTCGATTATCGGCTGATCGATGCCGAATCCTTGCGGGCCGGTGAGCGCCTCGCCCGAAAGCTTGATGATGACGCGTCGGTAGAGCGGGTCACTCATCTGCGCGATCCCTTCCCGGATTCGCCCGGAGCCGAGACGACCGGGAAACGGTCAGCCCTGACCGGCGGCGGCCGCAACCTCGGCGGCGAAATCGGATTCCTGCTTCTCAATGCCTTCGCCAAGCGCATAACGAACAAAGCCGGTGATCTTGATCGGGCCGCCGATGGTGCCCTCGGATTCCTTGAGCGCCTGCGCGACGGTCTTGGCCGGGTCGTGAACGTAAGCCTGCTCGAGCAGGCAGACTTCCTTGTAGAAGGTCTTCAAGCCGGATTCGACGATCTTGTCGATGACGTTCGCGGGCTTTCCCTGCTGCTTGAATTTTTCGGCGAGCACGTCCTTCTCGCGCGCGATCGTCGCCGCCGGGAGCCCCGAAGCGTCGATCGCCTGCGGATTGCTGGCAGCGATATGCATGGCGACCATGCGGCCGAGCCGCGTCAACTCGTCGGCCTTGCCGGTGGATTCAAGTGCGACCAGCACGCCCATCTTGCCGAGGCCGTCGCTCACCGAATTGTGCACATAGGTGCCGATCGCGCCTTTGCTGACCGAGAGTGAGGCCGCGCGCCGCAACGTCATGTTCTCGCCGATCTTGGCGATCGTTTCGGCGATGGCGTCGGCAATGGTCCTGCTGCCGACCTTGGCGGCCCTGATCTTCTCGAGGTCGGTGCCGGTCGTGAGCGCGACATCCGCGATCATCTTGACCAGGCCCTGGAACAGGTCGTTGCGCGCGACGAAATCGGTCTCGGCGTTGACCTCGACCACGACGCCGGTCGTGCCTTTCACCGCCGTGGCGATGAGTCCTTCGGCCGCGACGCGGCCGGCTTTCTTCGCGGCCTTGGAGAGGCCTTTCTTGCGCAGCCAATCTTGCGCCGCCTGCAGATCGCCCTTGGTTTCGACGAGCGCCGCCTTGCAATCCATCATGCCGGCGCCGCTGGTCTCGCGCAGCTCTTTCACCATCTGGGCAGTAACTTCAGCCATCGAATTCTTCCTTCATCCGCCGCGGCAGGCGCGATCGCGCCCCGCGACGCATTCAATATAGTTACGCGAGCCGCGATTGCCCGCCGCCAGGACGGCGGCTATTCCGCCGTCAACTCTTTCGCCTTGGCGATCCAGCCATCGACGCGGCCGGGAAGCCCCACTTC
>JBAUHH010000549.1:0-3168 GCA_049680165.1 Pseudolabrys sp. | reverse complement strand
GATCTGGTCCCGGCCATCATCGCCAAGTTCGGCGGCAAGGTGCTGGCGCGGGGCGGCCGTTTTCAGATCATGGAAGGCCCGGACAAATTCCACCGCTTCGTTGTGATTGAGTTTCCCACCCTGGAGCAGGGCGTGGCCTGCTTCACCTCGCCGGAATACGACCGCGCTGCGGCTTTCCGGCGCAGCGGCGCGGGTGAGGTCGAAACGATCATGGTGGAGGGGGCTTAAGCCCACCTCAGCCCACCGCAACCCTCTAGCGCGCGCTCTTAAAATACGCGTAAGATGCCGCAAAACAACAGCTTATCGGGGAGGAAGAACGATGAACCTCAAGTTGAAATCGCTTGCCGTTTCGGCCGTAGCGCTCGCCGCTGTCGCGGCGTTCGCCGGTCCGGCCGCGGCGCAAAACAAGGAGCCGATCAAGATCGGCTTCAGCATGGCGTTGACCGGCGGCCTCGCGGCCAACGGCAAGCAAGCGCTGCTCGGCGCCAAGATTTGGGAAGAAGACGTCAACAAGGCCGGCGGCCTGCTCGGCCGTCAGGTGAAACTCGTTTACTACGATGACCAGAGCCAGCCATCGAACGTGCCGAGCATCTACACCAAGCTGCTCGACGTCGACAAAGTCGATCTCGTCGTTGGCCCCTATGCGACGGCCATGATCGCGCCCGCGATGCCTGTCATCATCGCCAAGGGCAAGGTGTTCATCGGCTTGTTCGGCTTGGCCGTGAACAGCAAGTTCCACTATCCGAAGTATTTTTCGATGTTGCCGTCGGGCCCGGACACAAAACCGGCCTTTACCGAAGGCGTCTTCCAGGTCGCGGCGCAGCAGAACCCCAAGCCGACGACACTGTCTCTCGCTTGGTCCGATCTTGAATTTTCCAAGAACGCCTGCGAGGGCGCACGCATCAACGCCAAGAAATATGGCTTCAAGATCCTTTACGACAAAAGCTATCCGCCGACCACGACCGATTTCAGCCCGATCGTACGCGCGCTGCAATCGGCCAACGCGTACGTCGTGATTGTCTGCTCTTACCCGAACGACTCCGTCGGCATGCTCAACTCGATCAAGGAGCTCGGCTACAAGCCGAAGATGCTCGGCGGCGCGATGGTTGGTCTGCAAGCGACCGTGTTCAAGCAGAAGCTCGGGCCGGCGCTCAACGGCATCATCAACTACGAAACCTGGGTCCCCTCGCAGGCGACGGATGCGACCAACAAGTTCCTCGCGGTCTATCAGTCGCGCGCGAAGTCGGAGGGCGTCGATCCGCTCGGCTATTATCTCGGCACCTGGGGCTATGCCTATCTCGAGATGCTTGCGGACGCGATCACGGCAACCAAGAGCATCGCCGACGACAAGCTCGCGGCCTACATGCACAGCCACACCATGAAAACGATCATGGGTGATATCACGTTCGAGAAGGGCAACGGAGGCGAATGGGCGAAGTCGCGCATGCTGCAAGTGCAGTATCACGACATCAAGCCCGGTGCGGGCCTCGATGTCTGGAAGGGCATGAGCTACCAGACTGTTCTTACGCCGGCTGACCTCAAGACCGGCACCGTGATTTATCCTTACGAAAAGGCCCTGAAGTAGCCTTCGCAAGGATTGCGAAATAACGACGGCGCGGGAGATAATCCCGCGCCGTTTCTATTGGGCACGTTGCGGTATTCAACTGTCATCATCGCCCAATACGTCATCACCGGGCTTGACCCGGTGATCCCGCTTAGGAAGGCAAGACAGCGCTCACCTAAGCGAGATGGCCGGGACAAGCCCGGCCATGACAAACCAGCCTGGAATTTCCGCCGCCTCACATGCCCATGTAGAGCTTGCGCACGAGGTCGTTGTTGTTGAGCTCCTCGGCGGAGCGGCCCTCGAACGCGATCTTGCCGTGCACGATGACGTAGCCGCGGTCGGCGATCCGCACCGCCTGCTTGAAGTTCTGCTCCGCCATCAGCACCGTGAGCTGGTAATGATCCTTGAGTTGCTTGATGGCGTCGATGGTGCGGCTGACCAGCAGCGGCGCCAGGCCCACCGACGGCTCGTCCACCAGCAGGATGCGCGGATTGCTCATCAGAGCGCGCGCCAGCGCCAGCATCTGCTGTTCGCCGCCGCTCATGGAGCCGGCAAGCTGCTTGCGCCGCTCCGCGAGGCGTGAAAACGCCTCGAAGCAAAAATCCATATTGGTCTTGATCTGCGCGCGCGCCTTGGGGCGGAAGGCTCCGAGCAGCAGGTTCTCTTCCACGGTGAGCTTGGGAAACAGGCGGCGGCCTTCCGGCACCAGCGCGATGCCGAGATCGACGATCTGTTCGGTGGTGCGGCCGACCACATCGTGCTTCTCGCCGTCGATCTCCACGATGATGCGGCCCGAGATCGGGCGCACGATGCCCATCACGCACTTCATCAGCGTGCTTTTGCCGTTGCCGTTGGTGCCGAGCAGGGCGACGGTCTCGCCGGCATTGACCGACATCGAGACGTCCTCGATGACGCGCACCGCGCCGTAGGCGGCGTGCACGTTCTCGATGGCGATGCTATTCCCCAAGATACGCCCTCACCACTTCGCGATCGCGCACCACCTCTTCCGGCTTGCCGTCGGCGATCTTCTTGCCGGACACCAGCACCGCTAGCCGCTGCGAGAAGCTCATCACCGCGGTCATGATGTGCTCGATCAGGATGATCGTGATGCCGCTTTCGTTCAGCCGCACCAGCAGCGTCAGGATGTCCTCGATTTCCGAATGGGACAGGCCGGCCATCGCCTCGTCGGCGATCAGCAGCTTCGGCTCCGCCGCCATTGCGCGCGCAAGCTCCATCTTGCGCATCTCGACCTGCGTGAGGTCGCGCGGCAGGTGGGTCGCCTTTTTCTCCAGCCCCACCAGTCGCAGCAATTCGGCGCAGCGCGCACCGATATTGTCGGCGTGCAGGGGGCCGGTTCGGTGATGGACGGTGTAAAGCATCGGAATGCGCAGATTGTCGGCGAGTGTCAGGCTGGGGAACGGCCGCGGCAACTGGAAGCTGCGCGAAAGCCCGCGATGGGTGCGCTCATGCGCCGCGAGGCCGTTCATGGCGTGGCCGTCGAAGTGCACGGTCCCGTGCTCGTTTTGCAGGGTGCCGCAGATGCAATTGACCAGCGTGCTCTTGCCGGAGCCGTTCGGGCCGATCAGGCCCAGCCGCTCGCCGGG
>JBAUHH010000548.1:0-3664 GCA_049680165.1 Pseudolabrys sp. | reverse complement strand
GCGGGGACCCGCGCTCCCCCGGATCAAGTCCGGGGTCGATTGGCCGGGACGACGGACAGCTACATATTCAAAACCCGTCCATACGCGTCGAGCACCGCTTCCTTCATCATCTCCGACAGCGTCGGGTGCGGGAAGATGGTGTGCATCAGCTCCTCTTCCGTCGTCTCCAGATTCATCGCCACCACGTAGCCCTGAATCAACTCGGTGACTTCCGCGCCGACCATGTGCGCGCCGAGCAGTTGCCCGGTCTTCTTGTCGAAGATCACTTTCACCAAGCCCTGATCCTCGCCGAGCGCGATCGCCTTGCCGTTGCCGGCGAAGGGAAAACGGCCGACGCGCACGTCGAGCTTCTTTTCCTTTGCGGCTTGCTCGGTGAGGCCGACGGACGCGACCTGCGGCGAGCAATAGGTGCAGCCCGGGATCATCTGCTTGTTCATCGGATGCGGGTTGAGGCCCTTGATCGCCTCGACGCAGAGGACGCCTTCGTGCTCGCCCTTGTGCGCCAGCATCGGCGGGCCGGACACGTCGCCGATGGCGTAGATGCCGGGCACGTTTGTCTTGTTGTATTTGTCGACGACGATCACGCCGCGCTCGGTCTTCACGCCGAGCTTTTCCAGCCCGAGGTTCTCGATGTTGCCGGTAACGCCGACCGCGGAGATCACGCGCTCGACGGTGATGGTCTGCGTTTTGCCGCCCTCCTCGATGGTCGCGGTCACGCTGTCGGATTTCTTGTCGAGCCTGGTGACCTTGGCATTGGTCAAAATCTTGATGCCCTGCTTCTCGAAGCTCTTGCGCGCAAACGCCGCGATCTCGGCGTCCTCGACCGGCAGGATCTGCGGCAGCACCTCGACCACCGTCACTTCGGTGCCGAAGGTGCGGAAGAACGACGCGAACTCGACGCCGATCGCACCCGAGCCGATGACGAGCAGCGACTTCGGGATCGACGGCGGCACCATCGCCTCGAAATAAGTCCAGACCAGTTTCTTGTCCGGCTCGATGCCGGGCAGCACGCGCGGGCGCGCGCCGGTCGCGACGATGATATGCTTTGCCTGATAGCTGCCGGCACCGAGCGCGCCCTTCGGCGCTTCTGCCTTCGACGCCTTCACCGTGACCTTACCGGGCGCGTCGATCGACGCATCGCCCCAGATCACAGTCACCTTGTTCTTCTTCATCAGGAAGCCGACGCCGTCGTTGAGACGCTTCGACACGGCGCGCGAGCGCTTCACCACCGCGCTTGGGTCGTACGACACCGAGCCGGCCGTGAGGCCATAGTCCTTGGCGTGTTGCAGGTAGTGATAAATCTCCGCCGAGCGCAGCAGCGCCTTGGTCGGGATGCAGCCCCAGTTCAGGCAAATGCCGCCGAGATAATCGCGCTCAACGATCGCCGTCTTGAAGCCGAGCTGCGCTGCGCGAATGGCTGCGATGTAACCGCCGGGCCCGGAGCCGATGATGAGAATATCGAAGGAAGTGTCAGCCATTGTTGCGTCGACCTTGCCGCCGTCTTTCGGAGGACCCCGCCTTGTAGGGGGCCCGGTTTGGGAATGTAATGATTGCCGTCAGGACTTGCACACTTGAGCTCTTGCACACTTAAGCCTTCGCACACTTAAGCCTTGGGGGAACGTCATGAGCAAGCATCTTGGCCGCATAGCGGCCACTGCCCTGTTTTGCCTCGCACAAACCGCGCTCGCCTCCGCCGCCGAGATCAAGGTCTTCAGCACCATCGGCGTGCAGGCCGCGCTGGAAGAGCTGACGCCGAAATTCGAGAAGGCAACGGGCAACAAGCTTGCCATCACCTGGGGCACGGCGGCCATGCTGGTCAAGCGCGTGCAGGGCGGCGAGAGCGCCGACCTCTATGTGCTCACCAAGCAAGGCTTCGACGCGCTGGCCAAGGACGGCAAGGCTTCCGCGTCGCCCGATGCGCTGTTTGCCTCATCGGGCATGGCGATGGTGGTCAAGAAGGGCGCCGCCAAACCGGATATTTCGACGCCGGAAAAATACAAGGCGACGCTGCTCAACGCCAAATCGATCGCCTATTCCAACCCGGCGGCGGGCGGCGCCAGCGGCGTCTTTTTCGCCAAGACGCTGGACAAGATGGGCATCGCCGACCAGATGAAGGACAAGACCAAGCATCCGCCGGCCGGCGGCAATTCGGCAAATCTCGTTGTGAGCGGCGAAGCCGAGCTTGCCGTGCAGCAGGAGCCGGAAGTGATGTCGGTGGCGGGCGTCGATATCGTCGGCCCGCCGCCGGGCGATTTGAACAATGTCACGATGTATTCCGCGGGCGTGGCAGCCGGAAGCAAAAACGCCGATGCGGTCAAGACGCTGATCAAGTTCCTGCATACGCCGGAAGCGCAGGCTGTGTTCAAGAAACGTGGATTAAAACCAGCGTGAGTTCCTGAGCCAGACGGCTACCTGTTCGGCGGCGTCGAGCGGGTCACGATTTTTCTAGCGGCATCGACCAGCCGCGCCGTCCACTGTTTGCCCGCGCCGGTCTTGAAGCCTTCTCTATTCCAGATCGTGGAAATGCGATCCGACGCGATCTTGGCTTTGTCCAATTGAACGAAGCGCGCGCGCAGCTTGTCCTGGAACGCCCGCCAGCCCGATGAATTGCAGCCGAGCGTAACCTCGTCGCCGGGCAGCACGCTCACTCGCTGAAGCGCGGCTTTCTCCGCATCTTCGATTCGCCGCCGTTTTTCCAGATCGGGATAGACCGTAGGTTTGCGGCCTTCAGATTTGGCGCTTTCAGCTTTGCCCGCGCCCACCTTTGAGTACGGCTTTGAACCCGCATTGCGGAAACTGCCTTTACGGACATCGCCGCGGCCGCTGCTGTGTGCACCTTTAGAGGTGTCGCGCTTTTCCATCCGGGCCTTATACCACCGTCGTCACGAGGTTCTCGATCAACAATGCGCGGTAAACGCCGTCGGCAGTTACTTGCTTGTAGGCCGCAGGCTTTCCGCGCCGCCGGTCGATACGCACGAGCGGCATCGCTAAACCACCATCATCACCGGGTTTTCGATCAGCCGCCTGAACGCGCCGATAAGCTCGGCGCCGAGCGCGCCGTCGACCGCGCGGTGATCGCACGACATCGTCACGCTCATGATCTGGGCGGCGACGATCTGACCGTTGCGCACCACCGCGCGCTCCTCGCCGGCCCCGACCGCGAGGATGGTTGCATGCGGCGGGTTGATCACGGCGGTGAAATCCTTGATGCCGTACATGCCGAGATTGGACACCGCGGTGGTGCCGCCCTGATATTCGTGCGGCTTCAATTTGCGCGCGCGGGCGCGGCTGCCGAGGTCGCGCATTTCGTTGGAGATCGCCGAGAGCGACTTCGTCTCGGCGTTGCGGATGATCGGCGTGATTAGGCCGTTCGGCATCGCCACCGCGACGCCGACGTCGGAATGCTTGTGCTTGAGCATGCCGCCTTCGGTCCAGCTCACATTGGCGTCGGGAATGCGTTGCAGCGCGAGCGCCAGCGCCTTGATGACGAAGTCGTTGACCGAGAGCTTGTAGGCGGGCTTGCCGTCCTTGTCCTTGGGCGCGGCGGCGTTGATTTCCTCGCGCGCGGCCATCAGTTTGCCGATGTCGCAATCGACCGTCAGGTAGAAGTGCGGGATGGTCTGCACCGACGCAGTCAGTCTTTGCGCGATCGTGCGGCGCATGC
>JBAUHH010000547.1:0-2880 GCA_049680165.1 Pseudolabrys sp. | reverse complement strand
TGCCGCAGGCTTTTTCGAGGTCGTCGCCGGTGATCGGCTCCCATTTGTCCTTCGGGATCGACACTACGATGCCGGAGCCGAAGAAGTGCGGCAGCGGCACCTCGTCGATGAACGGCGTGCCCTGGATCACATGCGCGGGCGCGTCGATATGCGTGGTGTTGTGCATCGACGTCGTGATGCGCTGCGACAGCACACCCGACTTCGCCATGTAATGGATGCGCTCGATCTTGACGTCTTCGAAATACGGCCAGTTCGGCGACTGATAGCCGAAGCGGTGGGACAGGTTGTAGAACTCCAGCCCCATGCTGTTCTTGAGATTTTCTTCGAACATCACGCCGCGTATTCTTTTTGCCACGGCTTCCTTCCTTTCCTTCGTGCCGCGAACTCAGGCGGCGTGTGCGTTCATGTGTTCTTCCATCGCCCGCTTGGTGGCGACGAGGCGCTCGGCGATGAGCGCGTGTTGATCCTGAAATCGCTGCGCCGGCACCGGCACCGAGATGGCGACCGAATTGCCGAGCGGGTCCTGCAAGGCGACGCCCGCGGCGCAGATGCCGAGCGTGTGCTCCTCGCGGTCGAAGGCGACGCCGGCCGTGCGTGCGGACTTAAGGTTCGCCAGCAGCGCATCGAGTCGGGTCAAGGTCTTGGGCGTGCGCTGCTCGAAGCTGCGGCCGATCAGGCGCTCGATCGCCGGATCGTCGAGCCGGGCGAGGTAGGCCTTGCCGTTGGCCGTGCAATAAAGCGGAAAGGTTTCGCCGACGGCGGAGACGGTGCGCAGCCGCTGCGAGCCGATCACCTGGTCGATGAACACGAGATGGTCCTTTTTCACCATCGAAAGATCGACCGTCTCGTGCAGTTCCTCGGACAGCCGCATGATGAAAGGCCGCGCCAGCGCGATGAAGTCGCTGCGCACCGAAGCCGCGAGCCGCAGGATGGTGGGCCCAAGCCGCACGCGGCCGTTTGGCGTGGCGGCGATCACCAGCTTTTCGGTTTCGAGCGCGGCGACGATGCGCTGGACGGTCGAGCGCGCGAGGTTCACCCGCTGGGCGATCTGGCCGAGGCTAAGCCCCGCATTCTCTTCTTCCAGCGCGCGCAGGATGGTGGCCGCGCGGGCGATCACCTGCACCTGACTCTTGCCGTTGGTGACGAGCCGGTTCATCGACACGCATACTCACTGGACAAAGGCAGCGACCAGCCGCCTTGCATGATGGTACACGTTCGCCCAATATGCGGTACAGCAAAAACAGAAAAAATTTACCGGTGCTTCCAGGCGCCGCAGCGGGTTGAGGAAGCGCATGGTGACCAAAATCGCTCTGGAGGAGCATTTCCTCAGCCCCAATCTCATCGAGGATTGGCTGCCGACCGTGACCGAGGTCCCGGCGGCGAAAGCCGAGCAATTGCTCGCGCAGCTCACGGATTTCGGCGACCAGCGCCTGGAAGTCATGGACAAGGCCGGCATCGCGCGCGCGGTGCTGTCGATCTCCGGGCCGGGCGTGCAGGCCGAGCGCGACACCGCGGCTGCCGTCAGCAAGGCGCGCGAGGCGAACGATTTCCTCGCCGCCGAAATCCAGA
Source organism: Pseudolabrys sp. (assembly GCA_049680165.1). Classification (GTDB taxonomy): domain Bacteria; phylum Pseudomonadota; class Alphaproteobacteria; order Rhizobiales; family Xanthobacteraceae; genus Pseudolabrys. The sequence goes on along the minus strand of JBAUHH010000547.1, from coordinate 1,311 downwards.
AGCGGCCGGACCGCTATTCCGGCTTTGCCCACATCGCCTTGCAGGATCCGCAGGCCGCCGCCGCCGAGCTTGAGCGCTGCGTGCGCGATCTGAAATTTCACGGCGCCATGATCAATGGCCACAGCAACGGCGTTTATCTCGACGACCGCGCCTTCGATCCGTTCTGGGAGCGCGCCGAGGCGCTCGACACGCTGGTGTATCTGCATCCGGCCGATCCCATCGTGCCGGCGCCGGTGCTCGACGGCTATCGCGCGCTGCGCCGTGCTACCTGGGAGTGGGGCTTCGAGACCGGTTCGCACGCCTTGCGGCTGGTGTTCGGCGGGCTGTTCGACCGCCACCCGAAGGCGAAGCTCGTGCTCGGCCATATGGGCGAGACGCTGCCTTACCTCCTCTGGCGCTTCGACAGCCGCGCAAAATTGTACGGCGTCGAGTTGGCGAAGCCGCCGTCGCACTACATCAGGGAAAACATCTGGGTGACGGTCTCCGGCATGTTCTCGATGGAGCCGCTTTATTGCGCCATCACCGCGCTCGGCCCCGAGCGCGTGATGTTCGCCGCCGATTATCCTTTCGAATCGTCGGAAAGCGCCGCGCGCTTCATCGACACCGTGCGGCTCGACGAGGAATTGCGCGCTGACATCGCGCACAACAACGCCGAGAAGCTGCTGGGACTCTAGCCTTTTACGCAGGCGCGCAAAAATGCGCGCGTCACTTCGCCGCAACGACGCGGACCGGCTTGCCGTCGAGCCAGGCGCGAATGTCCTCGACCACGTCGGGAAAATATTTCCGGTAATTCTGCTCGCTGACGTAGCCGAGGTGCGGCGTCAGCACGACGTTGTCGAGCTTGCGGTAGGGATGGTCGAGCGGCAACGGCTCGACGTCGAACACGTCGAGTCCCGCGCCGGCGATCTTTTTATCCTGAAGCGCCTTGAGCAGCGCGGCTTGATCGACGATCGGCGCGCGCGCGGTATTGATGAGATAGGCGCTCGGCTTCATGCGTCCGATATCTTCGGCGGTGATAAGGCCGCGCGAACGCTCGCCAAGCACGTAGTGGATGCTGACGAAATCGGAATTGCGGAACAGATCTTCCTTGCTGGCGTACTCGGCGCCGGCTTCCTTTGTTTTTTCCGGCGTGAGGTTCTGGCTCCAGGCGATCACCTTCATGCCGAAGGCCTTGCCGATGGCCGCGACCCGCTGGCCGAGCTTGCCGAAGCCGACGATGCCCAGCGTCAGTCCTTCCAGGTCTTGCCCAATGGTGACCTGCCACGCCTGGCCGGCCTTCAGCCGCGCGTTCTCGAAGCCGATGCGGCGCGT
>JBAUHH010000546.1:0-23959 GCA_049680165.1 Pseudolabrys sp. | reverse complement strand
TTACGCGACGCTGAATTCGGCGGTGTTCACCGATGGCTCGTTCTGCTTCATCCCCCGGGGCGTGCGCTGCCCGATGGAGCTTTCAACCTATTTCCGCATCAACGAGAAGAAGACCGGCCAGTTCGAGCGCACGCTGATCATCGCCGACAAGGGCGCCTACGTGAGCTACCTCGAAGGCTGCACCGCGCCGATGCGCGACGAGAACCAGTTGCACGCCGCGGTGGTCGAGCTGGTCACGCTCGACGACGCCGAGATCAAGTATTCGACCGTGCAGAACTGGTATCCGGGCGACGCCGAAGGCAAGGGCGGCATCTTCAACTTCGTCACCAAGCGCGGCGACTGCCGCGGCCAGCGCTCGAAGATTTCGTGGACGCAGGTCGAGACCGGCTCGGCTATCACCTGGAAATATCCGAGCTGCATCCTGCGCGGCGACAATTCGCGCGGCGAGTTCTATTCGATCGCGATCTCCAACGGCCGCCAGCAGGTCGACAGCGGCACCAAGATGCTGCATCTCGGCAAGAACACCACCAGCCGCATCATCTCCAAGGGCATTGCGGCCGGTAAATCCAACAACACCTATCGCGGGCTCGTCTCCGCGCACCGCAAGGCCAAGGGCGCGCGCAACTTCACCAATTGCGACTCGCTTCTGATCGGTGACCAGTGCGGCGCGCACACGGTGCCTTACATCGAGGCGAAGAATTCCTCGGCCACGTTCGAGCACGAGGCCACCACCTCCAAGATCTCCGAGGACATGCTGTTCTACTGCCGCCAGCGCGGCATGTCGGCGGAAGAGGCGACCGCACTCGTGGTCAATGGATTCGTCAAGGACGTGTTGCAGCAGCTTCCGATGGAATTTGCCGTGGAAGCGCAAAAACTCATTTCGATCTCGCTGGAAGGCAGCGTCGGTTAAATCTCGAAGGAAATTGGAATGTCTTTGCTTGAAGTCAAAAACCTGCACGTCGAAATCGGCGGCAAGAAGATTCTCAACGGTCTCGATCTGACGGTCGAGCAAGGGCAGGTCGCGGCCATCATGGGCCCGAACGGTTCGGGCAAGTCGACGCTTGCCTACGTGCTTGCGGGCAAGGCCGATTACGTGGTGACGGACGGCGAAGTGCTGTTCGACGGCAAGAACATCCTCGATATGCAGCCGGACGAGCGCGCCGCCAAGGGCCTATTCCTCGCGTTCCAGTATCCGATGGAAATCCCCGGCGTCGCAACGATGACGTTCCTGCGCACGGCGGTTAACGCCCAGCGCAAGGCGCGCGGCGAGGCGGAATTCTCCACGCCCGAATTCATGAAGCGCGTGCGCGACACCGCGGGTCAACTCGGCATCGATCAGGAAATGCTGCGCCGCGCCGTCAACGTCGGCTTCTCCGGCGGCGAGAAGAAGCGTAACGAGATCATGCAAATGGCGATGCTGGAGCCGCGGCTCGCGGTGCTCGACGAGACCGACTCCGGCCTCGACATCGACGCGCTCCAGATCGTGGCCGAGGGCGTCAACCGGCTGCGCTCGCCCAAGCGCGCTTTCGTTGTCATCACCCATTACCAGCGACTGCTCAACTACATCGTGCCGGATATCGTGCACGTGATGTCGGCCGGCCGCGTGGTGAGGTCGGGCGGCAAGGAACTGGCGCTCGAGCTCGAAGCCAAGGGCTACGCGCAATACCGTGACGAGGCGGCTCTGGTGTCATGAACGCCGACGTTCGCGCCATCAAGACGACGGCCGAGCAGGCGCTGGCGGACACATTCGCCGCGTCGCGTGGCAAGCTGCCCGGCAAGGGTGCGGTCGCCGCGTTGCGCGAGGACGCGTTCAAGCGTTTCGACGCCAAGGGCCTGCCGCACCGGCGCGTGGAAGAATGGAAATATACCGATCTGCGCGCGCTGATGCGCGACGTGCAGCCGCTCGCCAGCCCGCCGGACGCCAAGGCCAAGGCGCGCGCGAAGAATGCGAGCAGACTATTTGCCGGTCTCGACTGCCGCCGCATCGTGTTCGTCGATGGCGCGTTCGCGCCGGAGCTTTCTGATCTCAAGGCCGAACCGGGCCTCGCCATCGGCTCGATGGCCGACGCGCTCGCCAAGGGCGATGCGCTGGTCACCGGACATGTTGGCAAGACGATCGAGACCGACGACGTCGCGGTCGCGCTCAACACCGCGCTGATGGGCGACGGCGCGGTCATTCGCATTGCCGCCGGCGCGGCACTCACGCGGCCGATCCTGATCGATTTCGTGTCCGGCAGCGACAAACCGGCCTCGATGTTCCTGCGCTCGCTGATCGTGATTGAGAAAGACGCCAAGGCCACCATCATCGAAAACCACGAGCCGAATGGCGCGCAAATCAACGCTGCGCTCGAACTCGTCATCGGCGACAAAGCCGAGGTCGATTACTTCAAGGTGACGCGCGGGCAGAACCTGCACGTCGCGAGCCTCATGGCGTCGGTCGGCGCCAAGGTCAAGCTCAACACTTTTGCCTTCACACTCGGCGGCACGGTGGTGCGCAACCAGAATTTCGTGCGGTTCGCGGGCGAAGGCACGGTCGCCGGCATTCGCGGCGTCACGTTGCTCCGGGGCCGCGAGCATGTCGACACCACGCTGGTTATCGACCACGCGGCCGGCGCCTGCGAGAGCCGCGAGCAGTTCAGGTCGGTGCTTGATGGCGAAAGCCGTGGCATCTTCCAGGGCAAGATCATCGTCAAGCCGCACGCGCAGAAGACCGACGCCAAGATGTCGAGCAACGCGCTGCTGCTCTCCGACGACGCGGAAGCCGACAACAAGCCGGAACTGGAAATCTTCGCCGACGACGTGCAGTGCGGTCACGGCGCCACTGCCGGCGCGCTCGATGAAGACCTTAAATTCTATCTAATGGCGCGCGGCATTCCCGCCAAGGAAGCCGAGGCGCTGCTCATCCAGGCCTTTGCCGGCGCGGTGATCGAGACGATCACGCACGACGGCATTCGCGACGCGCTGATGGCGGCGGCGGTCGACTGGCTCGCTGCGCGGGAGTGACGCCATGCACCCGGCGGTGAAAAACGGCAGCTACGATGTTTCCCGCATCCGCGCGGATTTTCCCGCGCTGGCGATGCAGGTTTACGGCAAGCCGCTGGTCTATCTCGACAACGCCGCGTCTGCGCAGAAGCCCAAGGTCGTGCTCGACCGTCTTCAGCACGCTTATACGCAGGAATACGCCAACGTTCATCGCGGCCTGCATTATCTCGCCAATGCCGCGACCGAAGCCTATGAAGGCGCGCGCGAAAAGGCGCGCGGTTTCCTCAACGCCGAGCGCGCGGAAGAAATCATTTTCACCCGCAACGCCACCGAGGCGATCAACCTCGTCGCCTATACGTTCGGACGCGAGCGCATCAAGGCGGGCGATGAGATCGTGCTCTCGATCATGGAGCATCATTCCAACATCGTGCCGTGGCATTTCCTGCGCGAGCGCCAGGGCGCGGTGATCAAATGGGCGCCGGTCGACGACGAAGGCAATTTTCTGCTCGACGAGTTCGAGAAGCTGCTCACGCCGCGCACCAAGATGGTCGCGGTCACGCATATGTCGAACATGCTCGGCACCGTGGTGCCGGTGAAAGAGGTTACCAGGCTCGCGCACGCGCGCGGCATTCCGGTACTGGTCGATGGCGCGCAGGGCGCGGTGCATCTCGACGTCGACGTGCGCGACATCGATTGCGACTTCTACGCCTTCACGGGCCACAAGGTTTATGGGCCGACCGGCATCGGCGTGCTCTACGGCAAGCACGAGCATCTGGCCAAAATGCCGCCGTTCAACGGCGGCGGCGAGATGATCCGCGAAGTGTTCGAGGACCGCATCACCTATGGCGAGCCGCCGCACCGCTTCGAGGCAGGCACGCCGCCGATCGTGCAGGCGATCGGGCTCGGCGCGGCAATCGACTACATGAACTCGATCGGCAAGGAACGCATCCGCGCGCACGAGCACCAGCTTGCGACATACGCGCACGAGCGGCTCGGCCAGATCAATTCGCTGCGCATCCTCGGCAACGCCAAGGGAAAAGGCCCGATCGTCTCGTTCGAGATGAAAGGCGCCCATCCGCACGACGTTGCCACCATCATCGACCGCTCGGGCGTGGCTGTGCGCGCCGGCACCCATTGCGTGATGCCGCTGCTCGCCCGCTTCGGATTAACCGCAAGTTGCCGCGCCTCGCTCGCCCTCTATAACACCAGGGACGAGATTGATACGCTGGCGGCCTCGCTCGTTAAGGCACAGGAATTTTTCGCATGAGTGAAGACACACCCACCGTGGAGAAGCCGGCCAGCAATGCCGTGATCGATACGGCGTCGGCGTCCGCCTTGCCCGAGGGCGAGCTCAACAAGCTCACCGACGACATCGTGTCGGCGCTGAAGACCGTCTACGACCCGGAGATCCCGGCCGACATCTACGAGCTCGGCCTCATCTACAAGATCGACATCGGCGACGACCGCGCGGTGAAGATCGACATGTCGCTGACGACGCCTAATTGCCCGTCGGCGCAGGAACTGCCGATCATGGTGGAGAATGCCGTCTCCAGCGTGCCGGGCGTGAAGGAAACCAAGGTCTCGGTGGTGTGGGATCCGCCCTGGGATCCGAGCCGGATGTCGGACGAAGCCCGACTCGTGCTCAATATGTGGTGAGTTGCGGTTGTTCCGGCGAAACGCCACATAAAGACTTGCTACGGTAGGATTGGATAACGAGGACTGCCAATGGCCACAGCACGGCCCCGACCCCAGGTTATGCGGCTCACCGATGCGGCGGCCGCCCGCATCAAGGATGTGATGGCGCGCGCCGTCACGCCGGTCATGGGCGTGCGGGTCGGCGTCAAGAACGGCGGCTGCGCCGGCATGGAATACACGATGGAATATGCCGAGGGCGTGAAGCCGAACGACGAAGTGGTCGAGGACAAGGGCGTGAAGATCCTGATCGACCCGAAGGCGGTGCTGTTCCTGCTTGGCACCGAGATGGACTACAAGACCGAAAAGCTCTCGGCCCAGTTCATCTTCAACAATCCGAACCAAACGTCCGCCTGCGGCTGCGGCGAATCCGTGCAGCTCACGCCGGCAAAAGACGAGGCCGCCAGCCCGAACTGAGCGGCGGCTTGTTCAGCGACAACAGCTTTTGAATTCTAAGCGACCTGCGCTGTCGTGCCGTTGGCGGTGCCCGCGACTTCCGGGTCGGTCTCGCACATCACGCGGTTGCGGCCGTGGCGCTTGGCGGCATAGAGACAGCCGTCGGTACGCTCGATCAGCATTTGCGCGGTGTCGCCCTTTTTGAGCGTCGCGACGCCGATCGAGATCGTCACCCTGCCAAGATGCTCGCCGGTCGAGCGCTTCATCAATTCCTTGGTCATCACCGCGCGGCGGATGTGATCGGCCACCGTGATCGCCGAGCGCAGCACGGTGTTCGGCAGCACGATGGCGAATTCCTCGCCGCCGTAGCGTGCCGCGGTATCCTGGCCCTTGACGTTCTGCTTCACCGACAGAGCGACGAGGCGCAGCACCTGGTCGCCGGTGAGATGGCCGTAATTGTCGTTGAACGTCTTGAAGTGGTCGATGTCGGTCATCATCAGCGACAGCGGCTCGTTGCGCGTGCGCGAGTCGGCGATGGCCTGCTCGATGGCGGTATCGAAGAATTTGCGGTTGGCGAGCTGGGTGAGCGGATCGGTCAGGCTCTCGGTGCGCACCGCTTCCAGGTTTTCCTGGAGATCGTTGATTTCCTGCTTGGACGCGGACAAGCGTTCTTCCAGCTTCTGGTTCGACGCTTCCATTTCGCGCGTTGTCTGCACCAGGCTCTCGACGATCGCACGGATGCCTTCTCGGTCTTTCGAATCACCGAGCTTCTCGGTCATGTCGGCGAGGCTTTCGGTGTAGGTGCTGGCGGAGCCGGCGGCGGCGTCGATCATCGCCATGACCTGCTCGATCTCGCCCATGACCTGATTGCCGACCTTGTCGATGCGCTCGGTAAAGCGCGTCGGCGAGAGGTACGTTTCGTAGACCTGCTCGAGGTCGCCCTCGGTCAGGCCGCCGTTCTGGCCCAGCAATTCGTTGATGCGTTGATTGAGCGGCTGGTTATAGCCGGTGGCGTAGGCGTACCAGATTTCGAAATTGCGCGGACTCGCGGCCTGATGCAGCGCCTTGATCTGGTCGAGCGCGATCTGGGCGAACGCCATCGTGCGTTCGTGATCGTCGAGGTGCCCCGTCATCACAAGCCCCGTTAAGGCCAGCCAATGCCCGTTGTGACTGGGCGGCGGCCGAAATTCCGCATCGGAACAACGGTATTAGAGAGGGATGAATCGGGGGTAAATTTGCAACCGCTTACAACCCGCCGTCCCGATATAACGGATAACGGCAGCTTATTAATTCATTTCAACTCGAATTCAGGCTTTGGCTGAAACCGGCCGTAGCAGGAATGCCGGTAAATGGCTCACATCGGCGTCGTCCGCTTGCTCGCGTGGGGGGCGGGGATGCGGCTGCTGCTTGGCTTGGGAATGTGCTTGGACCTGTTTGGGCTGGGCCTGCTGGGGGGCTTGAGCCTGCTGGGGCGGGGCATACTCCTGCTGGCGGGACGCCGGCCGATCGCCATGGTGACCGTGATTGCGGCCGCCGTCTCTGTGGGGGCGTCCGCTCCGCTGCGGGCGTCCGCCATGTGCGCCCTGGCGGGGGCGTTCGTCGCGGCTTTCGGCCGGGGCCGGCGCGCCGGCCCAGGGGATTGACTGGCCGATCAGCCGTTCGATCGCGGAGACCGCACGGGTATCCATCGGTGCGACGATGGTGATGGCGGTGCCGCTGCGTCCGGCGCGGCCGGTGCGGCCGATGCGGTGGACGTAGTCGTCCGGATGATGCGGCACGTCGAAATTGAACACGTGGCTCACTTCCGGAATATCGAGGCCGCGGGCGGCGACGTCGGAAGCGATCAGCAGCTTGGCTTCGCCCTTGCGAAAGGCGTCGAGCGCCGCGGTGCGCGCGGACTGATCCAGATCGCCATGCAGCGCCACCGCATTGAATTTGTGACGTAGCAGCGAGCGGTGCAGTTGTGCGACCTCGCGCTTGCGGTTGCAGAACACGATCGCGTTTTTGAAGTCGGCGGCGTCACGAATTTGCTGGCGCAGTGTCTCGCGCTTGTCGTGCGGATCGCGGCCGGTGGCGACGAGTTGCTGGGTAATGGTGACGGCGGCGGTCGCCGGCTTCGACACTTCCACGCGCACAGGATTGTGCAAGAAGGTGTCGGCGATGTGCTGGATTTCCGGCGGCATGGTCGCGGTGAAGAACAACGTCTGGCGCGTGAACGGCACCAGCTTGCCGATGCGCTCGATGTCGGGGATGAAGCCCATGTCGAGCATGCGGTCGGCTTCGTCGATCACAAGGAGCTCGACGCCGGAGAGCAGCAGCCGGCCGCGCTCGGAATGATCGAGCAGGCGTCCGGGCGTGGCGATCAGCACGTCGACGCCGCGGATCAGCTTGGCATCCTGGTCGTCGAATGACACGCCGCCGATGATCAGCGCGACGTTGAGCTTGTGGTTCTTGCCGTACTTCTCGAAGTGCTCGACGACTTGCGCCGCGAGTTCGCGCGTCGGCTCGAGAATGAGCGTGCGCGGCATGCGCGCGCGGGCGCGACCTTTTTCGAGCATGGTAAGCATGGGCAACACAAAGGCCGCGGTTTTGCCGGTGCCAGTCTGCGCGATGCCGAGCACATCGCGCCGCTGCAATACGTGGCCGATGGCTTGCTCTTGAATGGGGGTCGGGGTCTTGTAACCAGCCGCGTCAACGGCGGCGAGAACCTTGTCGGACAAGCCGAGATGGGAAAATGACATAAAGCCTCTAGGCAGCCGCCCGGTGCCGCGCCGGGGTGAAAAACGGGTTGCGATGCGCGGGGGCGACGGCCGAATCTTGCGTTCAAACCGTTCAGCCGGAACATAGGGGGGTAGGACCGAAAGTCAATGCTTCCGCAGTGCAATAAGTCATATTAATTCTTAATGTTTTCGACGTTTGGAGGGTCACGATGAATGAACCGGTCCCGCTTGTTCTGGTTCCCGGACTGACTTGCAGCGCGCTGCTTTACGCGCCGCAGCTTCCCGCCTTGTGGCAATTCGGGCCGGTGACGATTGCCAACCACCGCTACGACGACAGCATGGAGGCGATCGCGGCGCGCATCCTGGCCGATGCGCCGCCATCCTTTGCGCTCGCTGGGCTTTCGATGGGCGGTTACATCGCCTTCGCCATGATGCGGCTTGCGCCCGAGCGGATCACAAAGCTGGCGCTGCTCGACACATCGGCGCGGCCCGATACGCCGGAACAGACCACGGCGCGCAAAACCCAGATCGCCATGGCGAAAGAGGGCCGTTTCGCCGAGATCCCGGAAATTTCGATGCCGCGCTTCATCCACGCCGACCGCCAGAACGACGAGCCGCTTAAAAACATCGTGCGCCTGATGGCGGCCGAGACCGGCGCCGACGCGTTCGTGCGCCAGATAACCGCCATCATGAATCGCCCGGACTCGCGCCCACTGCTTTTGTCGATCAAATGCCCGACGCTGGTTCTGGTCGGCGACGCCGATGTGGCGACGCCGCCGGAGCTCGCACGCGAGATCGCTGCCGGCATCAAGGGCGCGACCTTGCGCGTTATCCCGGATTGCGGGCATCTCTCGACGCTGGAAAAGCCGGACGCGGTGAACGCCGCGCTCGTCGCATGGCTGAGCGGGTGATCTGCCCCGGCCGACAGGAGAAATTGGCATGAGCCAGACCGGCGACACCGCAGGCGTCATAGCTCCGCCGCCGCTCATCGCTTTGGCGGCCGTGCTGATCGGGTTCGCGCTCGATTGGCAGTCTCCCGCGTTCTTGTTAGAGGTGGTGCCGTTCGCCTTGCGCGTTGCCATCGGCGTGGCGCTGATCGCAGCCGGTGCCGCGCTCGCCATTGCCGGCCGGAATATCTTTGTGCGTAGCGGCACCAACGTGAATCCTTATCAGCCGGCGCTCGCGCTCGTGACCACGGGCGTTTTCGCCTATGTCCGCAATCCGATGTACACAGGTCTTGGCCTGATGGCCGGCGGCATCGGCATCGCATTCGCAGCTGATTGGGTTGTGGTGATGGTGGTACCGCAAATGCTGCTCATTCACTTCGGCGTGGTCAGGCGCGAGGAGCGCTATCTCACCGCGAAGTTCGGCGAGGCGTATCGAAATTATCTGGCCGCCGTGCCGCGCTACGGCGTCCCGCTCTGACGGCAGCGAGAAGTCCCAGTCTTTCCGGCAAATGTCCATTTGCATGCACAGAGCCTTGCTCCTATAGGGCAGCGTTAAATCGCGGAAACACTTTCAATGCGCACACAGATCGGCATCATCGGAGCGGGCCCGGCCGGGTTGATGCTCGCGCAACTCCTGCATCTTGCCGGCATCGAGTCGGTCATCATCGAGAGCCGCAGCCGCGCCTATTGCGAGAACCGCATTCGCGCCGGGCTGATTGAGCAATGGGCGCACGACATGCTGATCGACGTCGGCGTCGGCGCACGCATGCAGCGGGAAGGGCTCTACCACCGCGGCATCAAGTTGAACTTCGGCGGCTCGCTGCACCCGATCGATTTCGCCGAGCTGGTCGGCAAGGGCGTGATCATTTACGGCCAGCAGGAAATCGTCAAAGACATGATCGAGGCACGGCTCGCCGCGCGCCAGCCGATTTTGTTCGAGGTCGAGGAGACAAGCGTCCACGACATCGACGGCAAGAAGCCGAAGATCCGTTTCCGCCACGACGGCAAACGGCAGGAAATCGATTGCGACTTCATCGGCGGTTGCGACGGCTTCCACGGCATCTGCCGGCCGAGTATTCCGGACGGCGTGCTCACCACCTACGACCGCGACTATCCCTTCGGCTGGCTCGGCATTTTGTCGGAGTCGCCGCCGCCCGACGACGAGCTGATCTATTCCTATGACGACCGCGGCTTCGCGCTTTACACCATGCGTTCGCCGACGCTGGCGCGGCTTTATTTCCAGTGCGCGCCCGACGAGGACATCGAGAAGTGGCCGGACGATCGCATCTGGCAGGAATTGCACGCGCGGCTCGGCGGCGCGCGCAAGCTGCAAGAAGGCAAGATCGTGCAGAAGGGCGTCACGCCCATGCGCAGCTTCGTGGTCGAGCCGATGCAATACGGCAGGCTTTATCTCGCCGGCGACAGCGCGCACATCGTACCCCCTACCGGCGCCAAGGGCATGAATCTCGCTTTTGCCGACGTGCGCATCCTGGCGCGCGCGATCGGTGAATTTTATAAATCCGGCTCGAACGAGCAGCTCGACAACTATTCCCGAAAGGTATTGCCGCGGGTGTGGAAGGCGCAGCGTTTCTCCTGGTGGATGACGCAGATCCTCCACCACTTCCCGCACGAAAATGCCTTCGACCGCCGCCGCCAGCTCGCGGAACTCGACTATCTCGCGGGTTCACAGGCGGCGATGACGACATTGGCCGAGAACTACGCCGGCCTGCCGATCGATTAAGGTTTCCGGGATCCGGTCGCGGGTTCGGCGAAGTCCACCCTTGCTGGTAAGAAGGCACCCCTGTATTGATCGGGCGGGGGCAAGGGGTATATTTCGTCGATTCGTCACAAAAAGATCCGCGCCCCATTTCACATGAGGACAGCGCCATGACTGGCAATCGGAAATTTCTGGCTTATGCACTGTCGACTGCGTTCGGTCTCGTTGCGGCGGTCAGTAGCGCCAATGCGGCGTGCGTGCCTACGGGCAACTGGTCCCTGACCGGCATCACGGTGTCGTCTCCGACCAATACGAACACCAAGAGCAATTCCATTAGTTGCACCGTGATCATGAACGCGAGCGGCGTTTTCAGCAACGCGGCCTGCAAGAGCTACCATTCACAAGGTGGCGCCCCAAGCACGACAACTGCGAGCGGCCATCTGACGATTTCCGCGTGCAACATTACCGGCACGATCACAGTTGCGGGCGATCCGACCCCGATCACCATTCAGGCCGGTCGCATCTTCGGAACGTCGGCGGCGTTCATCACCACGCAAGGCAAGTCGGTTGGCCACTTCACGCTGATCAGGTAGTTGGTCGCAGCCCGCTACCGTAACTCGCTCGCCTGAATTGATCGCGACATTCGTCCGCCCGGTGCAATCGGCATTTGCCGATGGCGCCGGGCGGTATACGCTTGCGCCCGCTCGCTCCTCTAAAGAGAGCGGCACCAAGGGAGGAAGCGATGAGAGCAATCCGCCGCGCGACGATCGCCGCGCTCACGGCACTACTGGCGTTCGCCGCCGTTAGCGCCGCGCAGGCGCAGGAAGACGCCGCGAAATATCCCAGCCGTGTCGTTCGCCTCATCGTCGGCTTCGCGGCCGGCGGCGGCAACGATCTGTTTGCGCGCCTCGTGGTGCCGAAACTCGAGCAGGCGCTCGGCGGGCAAGTCATCGTCGAGAACAAGCCGGGCGCGGGCGGCCGCATCGCCGCCGACTATGCCGCGCATGCGGCGGCCGACGGCTACACGTTGCTGGTTGGCGCCACCGGGCAGATGTCGATCGCCGCCGCGATCTACCACAAGATCAATTATCACCCGACCCGGAGTTTTGTGCCGCTTGCGATGATCGCGTCGTTTCCGCTCATCCTCGTCGTGCCGGAGACGGCGCCGATCAAGTCGGTCAAAGAGCTTGTCGCTTACGCCAAGGCGCACCCCGACAAGGCGAACTACGCGACGTCGTCGCCGGCGTTCACCATCGCGACCGAGCTGCTGAAATTGAAAACTGGCATGCCCGGCACCGCCATTCCGTACAAGAGCAGCAACGAGTCGAACCTGAGCGTCGTCGCCGGGCAAACGCTGCTCACCATCTCCGACGGTCCACCCGCGGTGCCGCTGGTGAAGGGCGGCCGGACTCGTGCGCTGGCGGTGACCGGCGCTGAGCGTTCGCCCGAATTGCCTGACGTGCCGAGCATGGCGGAAGCAGGGTTGCCTGAAGTTAATGTGAAATTGTGGAGCGGGTTTTTCGTGCAGGCCGGAACGCCGGCGCCGATCGTGAAGAAACTCGAGGCCGCGCTCGCCACTGCGCTCGGCGACGCCACCGTCAAGCAACGGCTCGCCGCGATGGCTGTCACGCCCGGCGGCCCGACCGGCGAGGCGTTCCGCAAACTGATCGACGCCGACATCAAGAACTACGAGGAAGTCGTCAAGGCCGCGAAATTGACCTTCCCGGAATAACGCGGCCCAATCCGGTGGTGATTAAGTGAGCGCGCCGATTGCCGTCTGTCGGCGCGCTGCTAATGTGTCTTTGGAATTTTGTAGGACGGCGACACCATGCGTATCTGCGCGGCAATCGTGTTTGCGCTCGCTCTGGGCGCACCTGCCGCTGCGCAGGAAACTTCTGTCGCGGAACTTTTCGAGCAATTCGGTCTGTTCGGGGTTTGGGCCGCGCAATGCGACAAGGAACCGTCGCTCGACAATGTGCGGGCGACGATTTCGCGCCATGAGACGGGCAACGTCATCGAGGACGACGACCCGGGGCAGGGCTACCAGGTCAACCGCTATACAATCGTGAAAGCGCGAAAGCTCACCGACGACCAGCTGTCGGTCGAGGTCGTCTATCGCCCGAACACGAAGGAAGAGCAGCGGCAGGAGCAGGTCTGGCTGGTGCGCGAAAAAAGCTGGCGCACGATGATGAACAAGCCAAAGGGCGAGCGCGCGCGCGTGAAAAACGGCGTCGTGGTCGGCACCACTATCGCCACGCCGACGTTACGCAAATGCGACGGCGCGCCGCTCAAACGTCAAGTAAATCTTCGCGGGCGAACGCGGCATTCTCCTGAATAAAGTCGAAACGCGCCTCGGCTTTCGTTCCCATCAGCCGTTCGACCGACTTCTCAGTCGGCTTGCGTTCTTTCTCCGTCAGCACCACGCGCAGCAGCGTGCGCTTGCGCGGGTCCATGGTGGTTTCCTTCAGTTGCGCGGCCATCATCTCGCCGAGGCCCTTGAAGCGGCTGACCTCGACCTTGGCGTTGGCATTGAATTCTTTCTTGAGCAGCACTTCCTTGTGCTTGTCGTCGCGCGCGTAGGCGATCTTGCCGCCATGCGCGAGGCGGTAGAGCGGCGGCACGGCAAGGTAGAGCCGGCCGTCGTCGATCAGCTGCCGCATCTGCCGGTAGAAGAAGGTGATCAGTAGTGACGCGATGTGGGCGCCGTCCACGTCGGCGTCCGTCATGATGATCACTTTCTCGTAGCGCAGATCCTTGTCGCGGTAGTGCGTGCCGGTGCCGCAGCCAAGCGCCTGCACGAGGTCGGCGAGCTGCGCGTTCTGCGCCAGCTTGTCCTTGCCGGCGGAGGCGACGTTCAAAATTTTGCCGCGCAGCGGAAGGATGGCCTGGCTGCGGCGGTCGCGCGCCTGCTTGGCGGAGCCGCCCGCGCTGTCGCCCTCGACGATGAAAATCTCCGAGCCTTCGGCGGCGGAATTGGTGCAGTCGGCGAGCTTGCCGGGCAGGCGCAGCTTGCGCACCGCGGTCTTGCGCGAGATTTCCTTTTCCTGGCGGCGGCGGATGCGCTCGTCCGCGCGCTCGATCACGAAGTCGAGCAGCTTGCTTGCCTGCGCCGGATTGCCGGCGAGCCAATGGTCGAACGGATCCTTGATCGCGTTCTCGACGATGCGCTGCGCTTCGGCGGTCGCAAGCCGGTCCTTGGTCTGGCCCTGGAATTCCGGCTCGCGGATGAACACCGAGAGCATGCAGGCCGCGCCGTTCATCACGTCGTCGCTGGTCACCGGCGACGCGCGCTTTTCCTGGCCGGTGCGCTCGGCGTGGTCCTTCAAGCCGCGCAGCAGCGCGCTGCGCAGGCCGGACTCGTGCGTGCCGCCGTCCGGCGTCGGAATGGTGTTGCAATAAGAAGAGAGCGAGCCGTCGGTATCGACGGTCCACGCCACCGCCCATTCGGCGGCGCCGTGGCTGCCGGTCTTGCCGGACGCGCCGGTGAAGATGTCGGGATGCACCAAGGTCGCGCCGTTGAGGCCGGCGGCGAGATAGTCCTTGAGGCCTTCGGCGAAGTGGAAGGTCGCTTTCTCCGGCACGCCCTCGACGCTCTTGAGCAGCGCCTTGTCGCAGTGCCAGCGGATCTCGACGCCGCCGAAGAGATAAGCCTTCGAGCGCGCCATCTTGAACACGCGCTCGGGCTCGAATTTCGCCCTGGGTCCGAAGATCTGCGGATCGGGCCGGAAGCGCACCTTGGTGCCGCGCCGGTTCGGCGCGCGGCCCGCTTTCACCAGCTTGCTCTTCGGCTTGCCGCGTTCGAACGCCATGCGATAGAGCGTCTGCTCGCGCGCGACTTCGACTTCCATGCGCTCCGAAAGCGCGTTGGCGACCGAGACGCCGACGCCGTGCAGGCCGCCGGAGGTTTCGTACACTTCGGAGTCGAATTTGCCGCCGGCGTGCAGCGTGCACATGATCACTTCCAGCGCCGACTTGTTCTTGAACTTGGGATGCGGATCGACCGGAATGCCGCGGCCGTTGTCGGTGACGGAAACGAATCCGTCGGCTTCCATCTCCACTTCGATCCAGTCGGCGTGACCGGCGAGCGCCTCGTCCATGGCGTTGTCGATCACTTCCGCGAACAGATGGTGCAGCGCCTTCTCGTCCGTGCCGCCGATATACATGCCGGGCCGCCGGCGCACCGGCTCGAGCCCTTCCAGCACCTCGATGTGCTTTGCGGTGTAGCCGCTCTCGGCGCTGCGGCCGGACGGCTTGCCGCGCGCCGACGAGCGGGCCGCGGCCTTGCGAGCGGCCGCCTTCGAGGCTGGCTGTTCGAAAAGGTCCTGCTGTTTGGACGAGGTCCGCTTGGCGGCGGTCTTGGCGGCAGTTTTGGCCATGAGATCGGACAGATAGGGGTTAAGCGAATCGCTTGCCATCGACTATGCCACGATCGTGCCGCAAAAGTGACGCCGCGGCCGGCTGTGGACGGCAAGCTCGAACGGCGAGCGTTAAAGCCGTGCTAATCTGATCGCCGGTCGGACAGCGAGGGCGGGGCCATGGCGGCGTACTGGATCGGCGAGCACGCCATTACGGACGCGGCGAAATTCGACGACTATCTGCGCCAGGTGGTGCCGATGATCGAGCGCCACGGCGGCCGCTATCTCACCAAACCCGGCGCCCACGAAGTGCTGGAAGGGGACTGGCGTCCGAACCGGGTGGTGATCGTCGAGTTCCCCAACATGGCAGCGCTCAAGGCATGGTACCGGTCGGCGGAGTACCAGCCGTTTATCGCCATGCGCCGGGCGGCCGCGACCGACGTGCTGATCGCGGTCGAGGGGCGCTAACGCCGCGCATGGGCTTCTTCGAACAACACGTCCACGAGGTCATCGCGTTTGTGCGCGACCACGAGGGTTGGGCGCTGCCGATCGTGTTCGCGCTCGCGTTCGGGGAGTCGCTCGCCTTCATCTCGCTGCTGATCCCGGCGACGGTGGCGCTGATCGGCATCGGCGCGCTGATCGGCGCCAGCGGCATTAATTTCTTGCCGATCTGGATTTCGGCGTCGCTTGGCGCCGCGCTCGGCGATTGGCTGTCCTACTGGATCGGCTTCACATTCAAGGATTCCATCGCGCACGTCTGGCCGCTGTCGCGCTATCCCGACCTGATCCCGCGCGGCCACCGCTTCGTCGAGCGCTTCGGATTCTATGCGATATTTCTCGGCCGTTTCTTCGGGCCGCTGCGGGCGTCGGTGCCGTTGGTCGCAGGGATTCTGGCGATGCCGTCGCTGCCGTTCCAGCTCGCCAATTTCTCCTCGGCGTTTCTCTGGGCGGCGGTGCTGCTGGCGCCCGGCACGTTCGGGATGAAATTCTGGACGTTCTGACCGGCGCGCAAAAATCCGCCGGGATTTTCGCCCCGGCGGATTTGCGCGAAATTTCGGCCGCGCTATTTGCCGAGCTGGATGAAGCGTATTTCGCCCTTGACCAGATCGGGCTGCACGACCAGCAAGCCTTCCCGGTTCGGGACGACGCAGAAGTCGGCCGGGCCTTTGATGTCATCCACCAGTTTGTGCATGCCCATCTTCGGGTTCCACTGGAACAGCGATGTGGTGATCCAGTCGGTGACGAGCAGGTCGCCGGTCTTCATTTGATAGAGACCATCGAGCATGCCGATCGGCTGCGAGATCGCTTTCGGGTCCTGCCCAAGCTCCATCTTGTAGATGGCTTGTGGTTTGTCCTTGGCCTGGAAGCCGACCATCAGCAACGACCCGTCCTTCGCTGGCCAGAGACCGTTCGGGTAGACGCCCTTGCCGGAAAATACTTTGGTGACCGTCGGCTCCTTCTTCGACTTGAGGAAATCCGCGGGCTCGATCTTGTAGAGCACGTCATATTTATTGTCGCTCACGTACAGCGCATTCTTGATGATGGCCGGATCGTTTGCGTAGGCGCCGGGCAGGTCGACTTTCTTTCCCTTTTTGGTTTTCAGGTCGACAACCCACACCGCGTCGATGTCGGTGAACCACATGCGGTCGCCGCGGATCCAGATGCCCTTCGGCTTGTTCAGCGTCTCGCCTTCGGCGGGGAAGAATCTCTTGTCGAGAACCTTGCCGTCGAACGAAAGCTTGGTGATGAAGCCTTTCCCGTCCTTCTCGCCCGGCTTGAGATCCGGGCCGAAGTCGCCGGTGTAGAACGCTTTTTCCTTCGGATCGTAGGCGACGGATTCAGTGTGGCCGAAGCCGCTCACGGTCTTTTGCGAAATGACCTTGAGCTCTTTTGCACACACGGGTGGTGCGCCGGCGAACGACAGCGCGATCGCGCCCGCAATCAGAAATGGAATGGACCGAACTCCGCTCATTTTTTCCTCCCCATGTTGGCCGCCTGGTTTTTGTTCGGCGTCGCCCGGAATGCCACGATAGCAGCTCGGCGCGGTGCTCAAAAGAAATCAGCCGCCGGGACTTTGCGCCCCGACGGCTTGGTTTTCGTAATGCCGAAATTTACTTCAGCGCCGCAACGCCGGCCTGCGAGATCACGTCGTCCTGCGAGCCCGAGCCACCGGACACGCCGATCGCGCCGATCACCTTGCCGCCGGCCATCAGCGGGTTGCCGCCACGCGACGCGATCACGTCATCGAGTGTCGGCAGATAGACGAAGAACGCGCCCTTGCCGAGCAACCGCTCGAACACCAGCGTCGGACGGCGATAACGCGCCGCGGTGCGCGCCTTGTGCTGCGAGATCGTAACCGAAGCCCACTGGCAGACGTCGTCCTTTTCGAAATAGATGAGATCGCCGGTCGGGCCGACCACCGCGATGCACATGCCATGCCAGCCGCGCTTGGCTTCTTCGGCGCGGGCAGCGGCGGCAACCTTCTTCGCGGTCTCGAGATTGATCGGCTCGCCATAGGCCGGCGGATTCATCTGCGCCGGAATGTTCTCGTTCGGATTGCTCGGATCGGCTGGCACCTGCGCGAAAGCGCCGGTGTTCATCAGCAGCGCAGCGCAAGCGGCAGCTGCGATTATTGTCAGTCGCATCTATACCTCCCAAAGGTCGCCCGGTTGGCGTTGTTGTCCCGGCCGTTCTGGCTCGGGGTTATCGTGCGGGCTCATATTATCGAAGCGAAACGGCCGCGCCTATATGGGGTCCGGGTGGCCGAAAAATTCCGCCGTTGGAATATGTCGCCACGTCTGGGGTTATCGCGCAGCCTTTGCTGGCGTGCCCGCGCGCAGGGTACTAGACTTTGCGGTACTGCATCGCGGAACACGTCCATGACCGAAACCGCCTTTGAAACCGCATTGGCCGCGCGCACGGCCGAGATGCTTGACGCCTGCACGACGTGCGGCAAGTGCGTCGAGGTGTGCCCGGTCACCGTGCCGGCCGGCGTCGGCGACGCCACCCCGCAGGACGTGATTGCGGGCGTGCTCGACATCGTGCGCTTCGGCGACGGCCCGCAGGCGTCGAAAGCCTGGGCGAAGGGCTGCGTGCTCACCGGCGACTGCATCACGGCCTGCGACTACGGCGTCAACCCGCGCTTCCTGCTGGCGATGGCGCGCGTGAAGATGGCGCGGCAAGCGGCCGAGCCGCGCGAGCAGCGCAAGAAAGGCGTGGAGAATTTCCGCCTGGTCGCCGACGGCACCAACGTGCTCGCGCGCATGCAACTGACCGCCGACGAATTGATCCGGCTCGGGCAGACCGTGAATGCGCGGCTTGAATCCGGCGCGACGGTGAAAGCGGGCGAGCGCCCGGATTTCGTCTTCTACACCGGCTGCAACGTACTCAAGACGCCGCACATCGCGCTCACCGCGCTCGACGTCATGGACGCGCTCGGCGTCACTTACAAGGTGATGGGCGGGCCGAGCCATTGCTGCGGCGTCGTGCAGGCGCGCACCGGCGACACCGAAGTGTCGGGCCGCGTCGCCACCAATTCGCTCGACAAGCTCGCCGAAGGAAAAACCGGCGTGATCGCGTGGTGCGCGAGCTGCCACGTGCAGTTCACCGAGACGACGTTGCCGGCAATCGAGAAGATGCGCGGCTCGCGCCCGTTCGAGATGACGCCGTTCATGCTGTTCCTCAAGACGCGCTTTGCCGAGCTGCGTCCGCTGCTGCGCAAGCCGGTGCCGCTGAAGATCGCCTTGCACAAGCATCCGGGCGTGAAAGGCGTGGTGGAAGCGGCGACCGAGCTCCTGCAAATGGTGCCCGGCATCGAGATCGTCGATCTGCACCAGCCGGCGGTCGGGCTGATGAGCAACTTTCTCAATGCATTGCCGGACTACAAGCGCGGGCTGCATCTCGCCGAGCTGGAAGCGGCAGAAGCTGCCGGCGTCGACGCGCTGGTGGCGATCTATCATCCCGACCATCGCGACCTGTGCGCGCACGAGCGCGACTGGCCGTTCAAAATCGTCAACGTCCTCGACATCGTCGGCGAGAGCATGGGCCTTTACCATGCCGACGACTTCAAGCGCCTGAAGATGATGCAGGACGCCGACGCCATCGTTGCCGATTGCACGGATCTGATGGGCGCCAATGGCGTCGATCCGGTGAAGGCCCGTGACATGGTGGTAAAGGCCCTGCTTGTCGACCAGCCTTTACCGTTGCGGGGGAGGCCGGTTGACCGCGGGCAGGGTTCCGCCTATATCGCCCCGTCATGAAGACGATTTTTGAGAGCGTTTCACGTCGCCGCCGCCGTATCGTCACGGCACGGGCGCGCTCGCGCGCGTAAATCCTTCGAACCCGTGCCGCCGGACCATACCGCGGCACATTTTTGATCTCTCCTTAAAGACAAATGTGACGCGGTTTCCGGCGGCTTTTACCGGAGACTTGAGCCATGTACGTCCCTTCCGCCTTCAAGGTTCATCCCGCGCTCGCGCTGGCTTTCGCCGGCGCGCGCGGCTTCGGCCTCGTCATCGCCTGCGATGGCGGGCGACCGGTCGCGGCGCAGGTGCCGTTTCTGCTGGTCGAAGCGGACGGCAAGAGCCCGCGCGCCGTTTTCCACGTGGCGCGCGGCAATCCGCTGGCGGCGCTGGCGGAGAAATGCGCGCCCTGGCTGATCGCGGTGCAGGGCGCCGACGCTTACGTCTCGGCCGACTGGTATGCGAGCCGCGAACAAGTGCCGACCTGGCTTTACGAGACCGTGCAGCTCGGCGGCCCGGTGCATGTGATGCCGGCCGAGCACGCGCGGGCGCATCTCGACGCGCTGACGGCGCGGTTCGAGCAGCCGCTTGCGCCGAAGCCGCCGTGGAGCAGCGCGAAGCTCACGCCGGAGCGGCTTGCCATGCTGACGAGCATGATCGTGGTGATCGAAATGCAAGTCGAAACCATCGAGGCGAGCTTCAAGCTCAACCAGCACAAGACCGACGCCGACCATATTGCGGTGGCGGCCGCGCTTGCTGGGCAGGGCGACCCCGGCGCAAAGGCGATCGCCGCCCGCATGGTCGCGCTGCGGCCGCATTTGTTATACGAGGGGCACGGGCAAGCTGCCCGCACGGACGCCGCTCACGTCGAAGGGACTTGATCCATGGCCGCCAGAGCAAAAATCGGCGTGTTGGGCGCCTCGGGTTATACCGGCTCGGAACTGGTGCGGCTGCTGCTGCGCCATCCGCGCGCCGAGATCGTGCTGCTCACCGCCGACCGCAGCGCCGGCAAGGAGATGCGGGAGGTGTATCCGCAGTTCTCGCCGTTCAGCCTGCCGAAACTGGTGTCGATCGACAGCGTGGACTGGGTCGCCGCCAATCTCGATCTGATCTTCTGCGCACTGCCGCATGCGACGACGCAGAAGGTCGTCACCGCGATCTTTGCCGCGACGCCGGCCGCGAAGGTGGTCGACCTGTCGGCGGATTTCCGGCTCGCCGACACCGCGGCCTACGCGAAATGGTACGGGCACGAGCATCACGCCCCCGACCTGCAAAAGCAGGCGGTCTACGGCCTCGTCGAAGTGCACCGGCGCGACATCAAGAAGGCGCATCTCGTCGCCAACCCCGGTTGCTACACGAGTTGCGCGGAATTGCCGTTGATCCCGCTGATCGAAGCGAAAGCGATCGACCTCGACGAGATCGTGATCGACGCCAAATCCGGCATGACCGGCGCGGGGCGGGCGGTGCGCGAGTCGATGATCTTCTCCGAAGTCTCGGAAGGCTTCCACGCCTACGGCGTCGGCGGCCACCGGCACATGGCCGAGCTCGATCAGGAATTCTCGGCTGCCGCCGGGCGGGAGGTGGTCGTGAGCTTCACGCCGCACTTGGTGCCGATGAACCGGGGCATCCTGTCGACCATCTACGTGCGGGGAAAGCGCGGCCGCACGGCGGAAGAGCTTCATGCGATACTTTTAAAGTATTACGCGAAGGAGGATTTCGTGCACGTTCTGCCGTTCGGCGAGACGCCGCAGACCCGGCACGTGCGCGGCTCCAACATGACCTTCATCGGCGTGGCGAAAGACCGCATCGAGGGCCGTGCCATCGTGGTTTCCGCGCTCGACAATCTGGTCAAGGGCGCGTCCGGTCAAGCGATCCAGAACATGAACCTGATGCTCGGCTATCCGGAAACCATGGGGCTCGAGCAGGTCGCGCTATTCCCATAAGTTCCCTGTCCTTTTCGGGGTTGCGCGACCGAGATATGACAGAACGGACGTGGACGGACCACGTTGACGCGGGATAATGCGCCGCCGGGATCGCGGGTGATTCTCGTTTTGCCCGGCAAAGCGCGCTCTCGAACGGGGTCAACCGTCGATGTTCGACGTCAGCAATCAGCCGCCGCCGCTTGAGCCGTATAACGTTTTCACCAGCGACACCGTGCTCGTCGAGGCGGTGCAGCGCGAGCGCGCTGCCTGGGCCGCGCCCGAGCTGACCGCGCTCGGCGAGAAGCTGGGCGAGGCGGAAACCGTCAAGGCGGGTTTCGACGCCAACAAATATCCGCCGGTGCTGCGCACCTTCGACCGTTACGGCCATCGCCTCGACGAAGTCGAATTTCATCCGGCCTGGCACGACCTGATGACCATCGCGCTCGGCGCAGGACTCCATTCGAGCCCATGGGCGATGCCGAAGGCGGGCGCTCACGTCGCGCGCGCCGCCGGCACCTACATGCTGGGACAGATCGAAAGCGGCGTTTATTGCCCGATCGCCATGACCTACGGCTCGGTGCCGACCTTGCGCCACGAGCCGCTCATCGCCGGGCAATGGCTGCCGCGCATCTATTCGCGCCGCTACGACCAGCGCTTCCGGCCGGCCAAGGAGAAATCCTCGGCGTTGATCGGCATGGGCATGACCGAAAACCAGGGCGGCTCGGATCTGCGCACCAACTCGACGCGCGCGGAGCCCGCGGGCGAGGGCACGTTCCGCCTGCACGGCAACAAATGGTTCATGTCGGCGCCGATGTGCGACGCGTTCCTGGTGCTGGCGCAGTCGCCGAAAGGCCTGAGCTGCTTCCTGATGCCACGCTGGACTCCGGACGGCGAACGCAACGAGGTGCACATCCTCCGGCTCAAGGACAAGCTCGGCAACCGCTCCAACGCCTCGAGCGAAGTGGAATTCACCGGCGCCTATGCCGAGCTGATTGGCGAGGAGGGGCGCGGCATCCCGACCATCATCGAGATGGGCAATTACACGCGGCTCGATTGCGCCATCGGTTCGTCCGGGCTGATGCGGCAGGCGGTGGCGCAGGCGATCCATCACGCCAAGCGCCGCACCGTGTTCCAGAAGCGCCTGGTCGATCAGCCGCTGATGACCAACGTGCTCGCCGATCTCGCGCTTGAATCGGAAGCGGCACTCGCGCTCACCATGCGGCTTGCGCGCGCCTATGACGAGACCGACGAGGCGGCCAGCGTGTTCCGGCGCGTGGTCACGCCAGCGGCGAAGTTCTGGATCTGCAAGCGCGCGGCCGCGCTGGCGCAGGAGGCGATGGAGGTGCTGGGCGGCTCCGGCTACATCGAGGAATGCGTAATGCCGCGCATCTATCGCGAGGCGCCGGTCAATTCGATCTGGGAAGGCTCGGCCAATGTCATGTGCCTCGACGTGCTGCGCGCGATCGAGCGCATGCCGGCGGCCGGCGACGTGCTGGTCGAGGAATTAAGCGCCGCGACCGGCAGCGATCCATTGCTCAAGGCCTTCGTCGGCCGCTTGCAGAAGCGCCTGATGACGCGCGAGCGCGCCGACGAGACGCAGGCGCGCGCCTTTGCGCGCGATCTGGTGGTGGGATTGCAGGCTGCGCTGTTGATCAAGCACGCGCCCGGGCCGGTCGCCGACGCGTTCTGCGTCTCGCGGCTGGGCGAGGAGCGGGGCGGTGCTTTCGGCATGCTGCCGCACGGCACCGATATGGCGGAAATCGTTGCGCGCGCCGCGCCGCAAGAAGCGGCTTAAAGCTTTCCGAATATCGCGATCGCCAGCGTGACCTGCGCCACGAACCCGACCGCGAAAGCGAGCGTGCGCAGCACCGGAACGCCCATCGTATAGACGACGGCGTGCGCAAGCCGCGCCCAGAAATAGACCGCGCAGGCGAGCGCCGTGCTTTCGGTCGAATGGCCGCGCGCGTCGAGGATGAGCACCAGGCTCGCGAAGATCACCAGGTTCTCGACCGCGTTGGTGTGCGCGAAATAGAGCCGCTGCGCCCAGGCCGATTGCGGCGTGTCGCCACGCTTGGGATTGGCCATCGCGCCCATCAGACCGCGCACCATGATGCGGTCGAGGATGTAGGGAATCCACATGACGCCGGTCAGGATGACGGTGAGCGTCAGCCACAACAGTTCTCTTGTCATCGTATTCCCCCTTGCGTTCGATGCTAGTCGCGGACCCTAACATAAGAGCCGGGCGCGTCCTCGATCGGCTTGAACTTGCCGCCGCCGACCTTGCGCGCCGGCACCATTTTTTCATCGTGCTCCTTGATCCAGGAAAGCCAGTCCGGCCACCACGAGCCGGCATGCGCCTTGGCGTGCGCCAGCCATTTGTCGAGATCGGAGCCGTTCGGCGCGGGTCCTGTCCAGTATTGATATTTCTTCTTGTCGGGTGGATTGACCACGCCGGCGATGTGGCCGGAAGCGGCGAGCACGTATTTCACCGCGCCGCCGAAAAACGTCGAGCCGGCCAGCACCGACTTCGCCGGCGCGATGTGGTCCTCGCGCGTCGCCAGATTGTAGATCGGCACCTTGATCTTTTTCATGTCGAGTTTCACGCCGGCGATTTCCATCTTGCCCTTGGTCAGCGTGTTATCGAGATAGCAGTTGCGCAGATAGAACGAATGGTTCGCCGCCGGCATGCGGGTGGCATCCGAATTCCAGTACAGAATGTCGAACGGCAGCGGTTTCTTGCCGCGCACGTAATTGTTGACCACGTAAGGCCAGATCAGGTCATTCGAGCGCAACAGGTTGAACGCGGTCGCCATGCGCGAGGCTTCGAGATAGCCCTGTTCCTTCATGTGCGCTTCGAGCGCTTTGACGCGTTCCTCGTCCACGAACACCATCAGATCGCCAGCGTGGGTGAAATCGACCTGCGCCGCGAACAACGTCGCCGACACCGCGCGGCTCTGCTTCTTGGCGGCGAGCCAGGCGAGCGTGAT
>JBAUHH010000545.1:0-10045 GCA_049680165.1 Pseudolabrys sp. | reverse complement strand
TGCGCGACGAGCTTGTAGATGCAGGCAAGCGACGAAGGTGTCTCATTGGGGTAGCCGCTAAAGGGTGGCTGGTTCGTCGCGGGATTGATTGCATGCGGCCGCTTGTCGTCCTTTGGCAGCAAAATCTTCGTGTTCGTGTGCATGCGCCGGCCGGCATCTTCGGGCCGCACGATGCTCGATGCGGGGGTGATCAACACCGAGTCCGGCCGCTCCTCGACGAGCGCGCCGCCTTGCCGGTACGCGTCGATGATCGCCTGACGCTGGAGGGCATTTTGTTGCACGGCGGCGCTTTGCGCCAATGCAGCTGTCGAAAGGACCAAACTAACTACAAATGTAATGAATGCCGGACGGTATGCCATCGTTGTCGCCCTTCAAACGGTGGGTGCGGAACCTCTGTCGCCGCTCTTTTTGATACGGGGGCTTCGTTAAATTAATACTCCAGGCTGTGGCCGAAATCCTGCGCAAATTGCCATTGCCTAACCCCGAAGGCTGGCTCATTGTTGGAGTTCCTGACGAGGGTCCAATGAAACGCGTTGTCCTGGGAGTGCTTGCGCTTCTCGTTGTCGGTGCGTGGCTGGCGCCCGAAGCCGCCTTAGCCGCCGACACGGTCGTGCGCGTGGTGCCGCCGCCGCCGGCGGTTGTCACGGAAGTTCCGCCCGCGGATTCCGTTGTCGTCGTGGAGCCGCGCAAGCCTGCGCCGACGCAGGCCTACGGCTGCAAACGCATCTGGCGTTGCGACGCGCAGGTTTGCGAGTGGCGTCGCGGCTGCTGGGGCATCTACGGCTACATGGAAGGCCCGTACTACACGCTGTCGCTCGCGCGCCGCCAATGGGAGCGCGACGGCTGGCCGACCTCGCACAGCCGCTAACGCCTCTTACTTTTTCCTGACCGTCCGCGCCGGCCGGTGCGTCGACTTGCGCATCCGATTCGCGCGATGATTGTGTGACAGCGGCGCGAGAGGTATTCTTGCGTCAAGTCATGGGCGATTCGTGCCCGGGTCCGCGTCTGCGTGCTCGTGCACCATCTTTATCGATGCCTCCAGAGGAGGGGATCGCCGGATGTCGATCAACACCAATTCGCTGTTTCCCGCCGCCGCGCCCGCCGTGCCAACCACGATCGAGCAGGCGGAAGAATTACGCGCCGCGCGCCGCGAAAAGATCGTGACGATCGTTGCGACGACGCTCGCCGTTCTCGTCGTCGCGACCATCGCGGTGCTGATGGGAATGGCTTAAGGCTTCTGCGGATCGGCGGAGAACGCCTTGCGTGAATCCGATGCGAACTGGCGCCGCCACATCACGATCACGACCGCCGTCGTCGTGATCGCAAGCGGGATCGGTCCGAGAAACCATCCGAGATAACCGAGCGCGAAGAAGAGCGCGCGCTGGCCGCGGTTGAAGTGGCGGCCGGCATCGGCGCAAATCTGCGCCGTGCGGTGCGCGTATTTTTGCGCTGCCGGCGTGTCTTTCTCCTCGACCGGCGGCGCCGCGCCGACCATGATCGCGACGTAATTATAAAGCCGGTACGACCACGCGAACTTGAAGAACGCATAGGCAAAGATGACGGCGAGGCCGAGCATCTTTGCTTCCCACAGCTCGGCCGATTGCGCGCCGCCGAACGGCATCGCCGCCATCAGGCCGACGATCTGGTCGGTCGAGCGCAGCAGCGTCAGCGTGCCGCCGATCGCGATCAGCGAAGTCGAGGCGAAGAAGGCCGTGCCGTTTTGCAATGCGGCGGTGACCTGCGCGTCCACCATGCGCATCTCGCGCCCCAGCAGGCGCTCCATCCATTCGTCGCGGTAGGTGTTCATCAACGCGTTGAGGCCGCTTTGGCCTTTCGGTGTCTTCTCGATCGCAAGCGAATAGGCGATCCAGGCGCCGAGAAACCAGATGAGCGTCAGGATGTCGGCAGGGCCGAGTGCGGGCATTCGCGAATCCTCTCTGCAATCGTGCCCGCTCGCCCGGCCGCGGGCAACCGATTCGCGACGCTTGAGCGCCCGCGCGGGCTCTGCCACCATCGCGGCTGAAGGAGCACGTAATGGCGCAGAAAATCACCATCGGCTCGCAGACGCTGGTCGATGCCGCGGAACGCGAGGTCGAGACGCTGCCGGTCGAGGAAGCGATCAAACTTGCCGCCCGCGACGACGTCGTGCTGGTCGATATCCGGGACATCCGCGAACTCCAGCGCGACGGCAAGGTGCCCGGCGCGTTTCATTGCCCGCGCGGCATGCTTGAATTCTGGATCGACCCGGCGACCTCGTACCACAAGCCCGTGTTCGCGCAGGACAAGCGCTTCGTGTTCTTCTGCGCCGGCGGCTTGCGCTCCGCGCTCGCGGCGCAGACCGCGCAGCGCATGGGCCTGAAGCCAGTCGCGCACATCCAGGGCGGCTTCGGCGCCTGGAAAAAGGCGGGCGGGCCGGTCGAGGCGCCGGAAGTGCCGCCGAAAAAAGCCTGAGACGATCCATTCACCGCGCGACTGGCGGCAATCAGAAAAATTCGCTTGTCCGGTAAAACATCGGGCCGCACCCTTAACCGGCGCACAAGAGCAGGGCGGTCATGACGCTCAAACTGATCATCGGCAACAAGAACTACTCGTCCTGGTCGTTCCGGCCCTGGATCGCGCTGAAGGTTGCCGGCATTCCGTTCGAGGAAGAAGTTGTCCCGCTCGAAACGCCGGAATTCAAGCAGCGGCTGAAGGTGTCCGGCGGCGGGAAGGTGCCGACGCTGATCGATGGCGAGATCAAGGTCTGGGAGTCGCTCGCTATCCTGGAATATCTCGCCGACAAGTTTCCCGACAAGAATCTCTGGCCGATCGACGTGGCGGCGCGGGCGCACGCACGCGCTATCTCGTCCGAGATGCATGCGGGATTCCAGCCGCTGCGCGGCGCTTGCGCGATGAACATGTGGCGGCCTGTGATGAAGCGGGAGCTTGCCCCCGATGTTGGCGCCAACGTCGCGCGCATCGACGCGCTGTGGAGCGATTGCCGCGCCCGCTTCGGGAAGGGCGGTCCGTTCCTGTTCGGCAAATTCGGCGCGGCCGACGCCATGTATGCGCCGGTGGTCTCGCGCTTTCATACCTACGGCATCGATGTCGGTGCCGCCGCGCGCGAGTATATGGACGCGGTGATGGCGCTGCCGGCTTGGGCGGAATGGAAAGCCGCCGCGATCAAGGAGCCGTGGGTTCTGGCGAAAGACGAAGTGGATTGGCCGAAGGTGTACAAAGTTTAATGTCGCGCCGCCGCATTTAGCGCGCCGTTACGATACGAGTTCCAAATTTCGTCACTTTTATACCGCACACGCGATTCCTCATTTCACGGCTATTCGGCCGTGTCTTCATTCCGGGGGCGGCATCTGGCGGGACCGTAGGTCCTTGCACGGAGTTTGCTCGCCCATGAACCACCGAATCATTGCGCTTGCCGCCGCTGTTTTCGTTCTCGCCACCCCCGCATTCGCCGCCGACAATCACGACGTAAAAGGCCTGTACCTGCTGACCGACTATCCGGCGGTCACGGTGCGTCCCGGCGGCACATCGACCGTCAGCCTGCGGCTGCAGAATTACGCTCTCGCGCCCGAGCGGCTCGCGCTTTCCGTTTCTGGCGTGCCTGCGGGCTGGACCGCCACGCTGCTCGGCGGCGGCCAGCCTGTTGCGGCGGCGATGCCGGCGACCGATCAAAGCGTGTCGCTCGACCTGCGGCTCGATGTGCCGAAGGACGCCAAGATCGGCACGCAGACGCTGACGGTGATGGCGCAGGGGTCGAATGCGCAAGTCAGCCTGCCGGTGGCAGTGACGCTGGCGAAGGAATTGCCGGCCAAGCTTTCGCTGCAGCCGCAATTGCCGGAGCTGCGCGGCTCGTCGAGCTCGAGCTTCGAGTACACGCTCACCATAAAGAACGACAGCGGCAAGAAGGAGCTTGTCAGCCTCGCTGCGCAGGCGCCGCGCAATTTCGACACGTCGTTCACCGAAGCCTACGGCACCCAGCAATTGACTGCGATCCCGGTCGACGCCGGCAAGACCAAGGACGTCAAGCTCAAGGTCGTGCCGCCCAGCACGGTGGACGCCGGACATTATAATGTGACGGCGCGCATCGGCGCCGAGGACGCGCATGCCGATACGGCGCTCAAGCTCGACATCACCGGCGAGCCCAAGCTCGAATTGTCGGGCCGCGAGGGCCTGCTGAGCGCGCGCGCCACCGCCGGTGCCGAGAGTTCGATTCCGATCGTCGTCACCAATACCGGCACCGCGCCGGCGGAGCTGGTCAATCTCTCCGGCAATGCGCCGAGCGGCTGGAAGGTGACCTTCGAGCCCAAGACCATCGACCGCATCGCGCCCAACCAGCACAAGGAAGTGCAGGCGCTGGTGCATCCCTCGGCAAAGGCCATCGCGGGCGATTACGTGACGACGCTCAACGCATCTTCGCGCGGGGAGAACGCGTCCGCGCGTTTCCGCGTGACGGTAACGACGTCGACGGTGTGGGGCATCGCCGGCGCCGGCATTATCGGCGCGGCTCTGCTGATCATGGTCGGGGCGGTGGCAAGGTTCGGCCGCCGATGAGCGAAAACGTCATCGAGGCCGAAGGCCTCACCAAGCGTTACGGCGCCGTCACGGCCGTCGACCACGTCTCGTTTGAGGTCGCGAGCGGCGAGATCTTCGGCATGTTGGGGCCGAACGGCGCCGGCAAGACCACCACCATCCTGATGCTGCTCGGCCTGTGCGACATCAGCGAAGGCAAGGCGCGTGTGTTCGGCCGCGATCCGGCGCGCGAGCCGCTGGCGGTGAAACGCCGCGTCGGCTATTTGCCCGACGCGGTCGGCTTCTACGATCATCTCAGCGCCGTCGACAACCTGCATTATACGGCGCGCCTCATCGGCATTCCGGCGTCCGAGCGCGAGCCACGCATCGCCGCCGCGCTCAAGCGCGTCGGGCTCGACGATGTCGGCGGCAAGCGTGTCGCCGCGTTTTCGCGCGGCATGCGCCAGCGGCTCGGGCTTGCCGAGATCATCATGAAGGACGTGCATGTCGCGATCCTCGACGAGCCGACCAACGGGCTCGACCCGCAGGCGAGCGTGGAATTTCTCTCGCTCATTCGCTCGCTCAAGGCCGCGGGCGTGAGCGTATTGCTGTCCTCGCATCTGCTCGACCGTGTGCAGGACGTGTGCGACCGCGTGGCGCTGTTCAACGCCGGCAAGATCGCGCTCATCGGCACCGTCGCCGAACTAGGGCGGCAGGTGCTGGGCGGCGGCTTTGCCATCGAGCTCGAAGCCGAGCAGGGCCCGCATCTCGCGCTCAAGCTCGGCGCGATCCCGGGCGTCAGCGGGGTGGAGGAGCGCGCCGCGGGGCATTTCCGGCTGCTCTGCGACCGTGACGTGCGGGCGGAGGCCGCTGCGGAAGTGATCGCGGCGGGCGGGCGGCTCAAGCGGCTCGCGTTCGACCAGCCTAGCCTCGAGACCATCTACACGCGCTACTTCCAGAGCGTGAAATCGAAGGAGGCTCGTCATGCTGCATAAAGGTTCGCGGCGTGAGGGCTCGCCCTGGCACGGCCTCGGCGTCGTGATTTTGAAGGAGCTGTCCGATCATCTCACCAGCGCGCGCATGCGCGTGCTGGAATGGCTGGTGGTGCTGACCGCGCTCGCGGCACTCTACGGCGCGATCCAACACATCCGCGACGTCACCGCCGAAGACCCATTCCTGTTTCTGCGACTGTTCACAACCTCGCGCGATCCATTGCCGTCGTTCGTCTCGTTCCTCGGCTTCCTGGTGCCGCTGATGGCGATCGGGCTCGGCTTCGATGCCGTGAACGGCGAGCATAACCGGCGCACGCTCTCGCGCATCCTGTCGCAGCCGATCTACCGCGACGCATTGCTGTTCGGGAAATTCATCGCCGGGCTCGCGACGCTGTCGATCAGCCTGATCGCGTTGTGGCTTTTGGTGATCGGACTCGGCCTCATTCTGCTCGGCGTGCCGCCGGGCGGGGAGGAGATGGCGCGCGCGCTGATCTTCCTGCTCGTCACGATCGCCTATGCCGGCGTTTGGCTCGCGCTTGCAATGCTGTTTTCGGTAGTGTTCCGCTCTGCGGCGACCGCGGCGCTGGTGACGCTCGGGCTGTGGCTGTTCGCCACCGTGATCTGGCCCGCGCTCGCGCCCGGCGTTGCTGAGGCGATTTTTCCGCCGGACAACGAGGCGCTGCTGGTGACCGGCGCGCAGATGCTGGCACGCCTGTCGCCGTCCACGCTATTTGGCGAAACGGTACTTGCGCTGCTCGACCCGTCGACGCGTTCGCTCGGCCCGGTCTATCTCAGCCAGTTGCAAGGCGCGGTCATGGGCGCGCCGCTACCGCTCGGGGAAAGCGTGCTGCTCGCCTGGCCGCAGATCGTGGGGCTCGTCGCCGCGACGATCCTGCTGTTCGTCGCTGGCTACGTCGTCTTCCAGCGGCAAGAGGTGCGCGCGTAGCGCGCACCGTCTTCCAACAACAAGAGGTGCGGGCTTAAGTTCGCATCGTCGTCAGGTGACGGCGCTTAGGAGCCGCGGCGCCCGTGCGGATTCTGGATGCACTGGTCGCCGGCCGGCTTAGCGTCATGAACGCAGGCGGCCATGGTGCGGTAGTTGCAATACATCGCGGTGCCGCCGTCGACCTGGCGGCAGAACGGCCGACTACCGGTTGCGGCGTCGGCCGAGGAAACCGCGGATAGCGCGATGCCCCACAGAAGCAAGGCCGCGAGCGCGGCGAGCATGGTGAAAACCTTCATCGGTCGATCTCCGTTGGACAGCGCCACGCGCTTCATTGTTGGGCTGTCAACGGATTGGGCGGCCCCCGGTTCCGCCTACCAAGGCCTCTCGACTGAATTTGTCACGTGCTCGCGGTCGGGTGAGGTGAAGCAGAGGCCGACGCACAGGTAGGGCAGGTCAGGGTGCGGGTTGTGCCCGCGGTGGAATTTGGCGATCGGCTCCGAGTAGCACTCGCCGGCTTTGGCCTTGACCAGCACGCCTTCCTGGAAGTGCGCCTCGAACGACCCTTGCAGCGCGACGAAAAACGCCGCGCCGTTGTGGCAATGCCAGTTGGTGTAGCCGCCGGGCACGATCTCTGCGTTGTAGATCTGCACCTTCACCTGCGGGTCGCGCGGCAGCGAGGCGTACATCGCATCGAACAGGAGATTGCGGTGGAAGCCGTGGCCGGGCGGCACCAGGCCATCGAGCTTGAGCTTCAGGTTCTTGTAGTTTGCGGCCGAGTCTTCCATCGGGTGCCTCCTGACAGAAACACGAAGACTATTCCGCCCGGGCACAATGAAAAAGCCCGGCGCCGGCCGGGCTTTTTCTTCAACCTATGATTACGCGATTACTTCGCCTTGGTATCGGGAATCTTGCTGTTCGACTCGTTACCCGTCGGGCCGGCATTTTTGTCGGCTGGCGTGGAGCCGGGGCTCATGGAGCCAGCTGGGCGCATGCCGGAGCCAGTGGTCGCGCGCTTTTTCATCGGGTGCTTGTCCATCGCGTCCTTGTTCATCGACCCTTTGTTCATCGAACCTGGGCCGGCCTTTCCCGTGTTTCCACTGTTCTGCTTCGTCAGCTCGGGGTTTGCGGTCGTGGTTTGAGCATTTGCAATCGAAACGCCGGCCAGCAATGCCGCCGCGGCCGCTAGAGTGATAACTGTCTTCATGGGTTTGTTCCTCTGGTAATGATGCGCCCTCTGGCACACGGTCAACAACCGATGGACAAGTGCCACGTTCCCCTGGAACCGGAACATATGAACATAAAAGCGTGATGGCCGGATTTGTCGATGCCACTCGTTTGGAGCGTCCGCGCTACCAAGAAAGCCCGGCGCAGAGGCCGGGCTTTCGCGCTTTCAGTGTATTACTTTCGCGCGCTTTCACTACGGTAGGTGCGGTGCACTTAATCGTCGACCGCTTCACGCACGCTGTCCTTCACGCCGCCGACTGCATTTTGAATCTTGCCGCCGGTCTTCTGCGCCTTGCCTTCCGTTTCGAGCTTGCTGTCGCCCGTTGCCTTGCCGGCGACTTCCTTCACTTTGCCTTTCGCCTGCTCGATCGAACCTTTGATGCGATCTTTATCCATATTTGTCCCTCGCGATGTGGTGGTGGATTTGTCTTGTTAGGGATCGCGAGGACAACGATGCGTCGCCGGAAACGTTCCTGTGCATGGCGTGAACAGAGTTCCGCCGCGCTTTCGCCGTTATTCACTTTTTGCTTTTTTCCTGGTCCAAGTCCGATTGGCTCTTGGTATCCTTGCCCATGGCGCGGGTGTGCTTGCCGGCTTGAGCTTCGTCCGCGGCGTTCTGACTTGAAGTTTTATTCTCGCGTTGTTCCGCCTGTTCCTGCGCTGCGCCGCTGGTCGCCTGCGCCGGTTTTTGCTCGCTCGAATTTTGCGCAAACACGGTTTCGCCGCCGGAGAGCAAAAGAATTGCCGCTGCGGGAATCAAAAGCTTTCTCATTGTCGCCTCCAGTTGAATGAGATGCCGGTCCGATTTACTTCGACCCGGTGGTCCCGACAGTCGGATTGGACCGGCAGGATCCTCGCTGCGTCTTGGCGTCTTTCTGGCAGGCCGTCATGCTCGCGTATTTGCAATTCAGCGCGCTGCTGGACGATGTCTTCAGGCAATATTGCCCGCTGCCCAAAGCCTTCTGCTGCGGCTCCAGTCCCGCCGGCGAACCGGACTGCGCACTGACGACGGCAACGCCGGCGAACAGGACCGCAACCGCAGCCAGGATCGTGAGAGTCCTCATAAACCCTCCCTTTGAGCTGTGTGCCGCTTGACCGGCACGCAGGACAAACAAGGCGGACGGTGGCTGGTTCCCGCGTTGCGGATGCTTTTATGAAAAGCCGACGGCCGCGATGTCCGTGGAACACCGCGGCCGCGACAATCACACTTGGTAGGTCAACGCCTTACGCGGCGATGACCGCAACGATCTCGAAGGAACCCGGATCAATGATCACGATCTGGCTGCCGACGAGGATGAACTCATACCCACGCCACGCCGGATACACCGAGATCACTTCGGTCGGAAGCGGATAGAAGTGAACGTCACGCGGCACGCGCGTGCCGACCGAGATGCTGAAGTTCACGTGCTCGACCGGACGAACGTTGCTCTGCTTCTTGATCACCGTGGTGATCTTGGTGCGCTGTTCGGTCGTCAGGTTGGCGCGAGCGCCAGCCGCGCCTTGGCCGGTGGTCGCATTCGGCTTGGCCTTGTCGTTCGACGCAGCGCCCGACTTGGACTTCATGTCCTTGTCCTGCGCTTCCTTGTTCTTCATCTGAGCGTTTGACTTCTCGGACGCCTGGCCCTTCGCGGCGCCGGGCTTTTCTTCCGACTTCATCTGCGCGCCGCCTTTGGCGCCACCCTTCTCGTTCATCTGCGCGCCCTTGGGAGCGGCCTTCTCGTCCGACTTTACGTCGCCCTTGCTGTCGTTAGACATGCCTTGGCCAGTGGTCTCGGACTTCGACTTCACCGCGCCTTTGGTCTCCATTTTCGGCGCGATCTTTTCAGCAGGCGCGTTTTGCTGCGCGGCCGGAGCGCGGGCCGGAGCTGCGCCTTTCTCGTTCGGGCTCTGCGCCATGGCGACACTGCCGCCAATGAGCAGTGCGGCCGCGGCGGTCGTAATCAGTAACTTGTTCATCATCTTTGCCTCCTCTGGACGGATGATGAGCGGAAAACGCCGGTCAGCCATGCTGGTTCCAATTTACTTGCGCGTTACTTGCGCGCGCTGTGGCGTGGACCCCGGGATTGCCTTCATTTGGCGGCCAAGGCACCTTGTCGCGCGAACCGGGGAGGGCCGATGGCGATTCTCGCCTCGACCATCGACAAAAACGCGAGCGAATTTCGCGCCAACGCTGGGCGCATGAGCGCGCTCGTGCGGGAATTGCAGGCGCGGCGCGCCGAATCGGCTCTCGGCGGACCGGAAAAAGCGCGCGAACGGCATGTCGGCCGCGGCAAATTGCTGCCGCGCGAGCGGGTGACGAACCTGATCGATCCGGGTTCCCCGTTCCTCGAATTATCGCCGCTCGCCGCCAACGGCATGTACGACGACGCCATTCACG
>JBAUHH010000544.1:0-1893 GCA_049680165.1 Pseudolabrys sp. | reverse complement strand
AGTACGCAGCTCTGCCACTTGTGGTCGCGCTGCTGGCCGCACTCGTGCTGTGCTTCTTCATGAAGGAAACCTATCCGAAGACTGAGGCCCCGGCGTAGTGCGCGGCCGGTAAGGCCATGCAATCCGTCAACATGCAAATGAGCGCGGGCATCAAGCCGGCGGTGGGCGGCGCTCATGCCTGGCTGGTTTGGGGGCTGTCGGTCGCCTTCGTGGTTTATCTGTTCGGTTTTCAGACCGGCTATTCCGCGGTGAACTCCAGCATCCAGAAAGACGTCGGGCTCACCGTCAATCAGGTCAGTTCCATCGCGACGACCTACACCTGGGCATTCGCGATCTGCCAGTTGTTCAGCGGTGCGTTGCTCGACCGGCTCGGCGCGCGGGTGGTGATCCCACCGGCCATTGCGCTTGTGACGCTCGGCATCTTCATGTTCGCCCATGCGTCGGCCTATGAAACATTCCTCGCCGCTCAGCTTGTTCTCGCGCTCGGCGCCTGCGCGGGCTTCGTCGGCGCCGGCTATGTCGGCGGTCAATGGTTTGGCATGGCCAAGTTCAGCTTTATGTTTGGACTGGTCCAATTCTTCGCTTCGCTGTTCTCAGCCTTCGGCCAGAACTTGATCGGCGTGGCGCTCGACCACATGGATTGGCGCGATTTGTTCTACGCCGTCGGCATGGGCGGCATTGTCCTGTTCATTCTCGGCATGATGTTCATCCGCAATCCCGCGCCCGTCGCGGGGCCTGGTCTTTCCGCAGGTGTCGGCAGCTTCCTGCGCGACGTCCTCGGCGCGATTGCCGAGGTCGCGAAAATCCCGCACGTGTGGCTTTCCGCCTTCTGGGGCGCAATCGTCTTTGGCGCGATGCTCGCGTGCGGCGTCGTCTGGGCGCCGAAGATTCTGATGGTGCGGGGTCTGTCACAGCAAATGGCGAACTTCGCGGCGTCCATCATGTGGCTGGGGCTCGCGGTCGGATGCCTGATCGTGCCGCGGTGGTCGGATATTGCCCGCAAGCGCAGGCTGCCGACCGCCGCAGCTATTGCGATCCAGGCCGCGGCCTTCGCCGGTCTCCTTTATCTGCCGCCGCTCGGCACAGGCGCGACGCTTGCGCTGTGTTTCCTGTTTGGAGTGGGCGCTGCCGCTCACATGCTTGCGTTCAGCACTGCCGGAGACATCGTCCCGCCGCGGCTGATCGGCACGTCCGCGGCGATTGTGAACGGAATCATGTTTCTGACCAGCGGCCTGCTGATTGCCATCCCCGGCCAGATCGCCACGCGCGAGGTCGTGGCCGGGACTCCGGTGTCGATGCTGGTGGTCGAGATGGCCGGCAAGCCGCTGCTTGTCGGCTTGCTGATCGCGTTGGTCTTGTCGCTGACGATGAAGGAAACCTATCCGAATTCGTAATCAGCGCCGTGGTGCGGGTGCGTTATTCTCCGCCGTTATGCTATTCATAACCCGCCGGGCATGCGGGCTCGTGGTATTGCTCGGCCAATCAACAAAACCAACGTGTGGGAGAGTAATGCCATGGCCAACCATCCCGTGAAAGTCGCGCCCAAAGGCATGGGCCTCAACGATTTCGTCGCGATGAAGGAAGGTTTCTTTGCCGCCGAAGGGCTCGACGTCGAGTTCGACTGGAAGACGTTCCGCGGCACGCAATCGAGCTGGAAGGAATTCGACTATTTCCAGCGTCCGCAGGACAAGCCTTACACCGAAGGCAACAAGGACGTGGTGCAAGGCGCCTGCGTGTGGGGCACGATCTGCAACGCCAGCGCCGGTATGGGCCGCGTGGTGTCCGACTGCTACGGCGATTCACCGTGGGCGATCTACGTGCGGCCGGATTCGAAAATCAGGAAGCCGGAAGATCTCAAGGACGTGCCGGTGTCGGTCGGCATGCGCGCCGGCA
>JBAUHH010000543.1:0-7046 GCA_049680165.1 Pseudolabrys sp. | reverse complement strand
GGATCTGCAGGCTGCGATGCGCAAGGCGGTAAAGGAATCCGTCGCCTACCAGCGCACGCTGGCCGTCGAGGAGCACGAGCAATCACGCAAGGCGATCGAGGCCGAAGGTTGCGTCATCAACGCGCTTACGGCTGACGAGCACGCCAAGTTTGTTGCCGCTGTTGCGCCGCTCAACGCCGACGCGCGCAAGATGTATGGCGAGGAGATGTTCCGGCTGGTTCCGAAGGCTTAACCGGGCGGAAAGCTTAACGCAGACGCTGCAATTGTCCGATTTACGCCGCTGAAACGAGTCTCCTGTAGAGGCCGGTGCGTCGTAGCCGCAAAGCAGCAGCCCAGCGTCATGAGCCACCTTACGCGCCCGATCGCCCTGGCGACCCGCGGCCTCAGCAAAAGTTTCGACCGGCCCGCCGTCGATGCGCTCGACCTGACAATCTACGGCGGCGAATTCTATTCGCTCCTTGGCCCCAACGGCGCCGGCAAGACGACGACCCTGCGCATGGTCGCCGGTCTGCTGCGGCCCGATGCCGGCTCGATCGTCATCGACGGCATCGATGCGCTCGCCGATCCGGTCTCCGCCAAGCAGATCACGGCGTGGGTGTCCGACGAACCGATGATCTACGACAAGCTCACGCCGTTCGAATATCTCGAATTCGTCGCGGGCCTGTGGGGCATCGACGTCGCGACCGCGGAAGCGCGCGCCGGCGAGCTGATCGGCTGGCTCGGCCTTGCGCCGCACGCGCACGAGCGCTGCGAGGCGTTCTCCAAGGGCATGCGGCAGAAAGTGGCGCTCGCCGGCGCGCTGGTTCATGACCCCAAGCTCATCATTCTCGACGAGCCGCTCACCGGTCTCGATGCTGGCTCCGCCCGTCAGGTCAAGAACGTGCTCAAGGAGCGCGTGCGCGCCGGCGGCACCGTCATCATGACGACGCATATTCTCGAGGTCGCCGAACGCATGGCCGACCGGATCGGCGTCATCGCCGGCGGGCGCCTGATCGCCGAAGGCACGCTGGACGAATTGCGGCGGCAGACCGGCAAGACCGCCACCAGCCTCGAAGACACGTTCCTCACGCTGGTTGCCGAGCAGGCCGCGTGAGCCGCCCGGATACATTGGTCTGGCTCGCCGGCCACGAATTCCGTCTCGGCTGGCGCGATTGGGTCTCGCTGATGACGGCGGGGCGGCGGACGCGCACGCGGACCGCCGCCATCGCGCTGATCGTCTTTGCCGCGGTCATGCACCTGGTCGCGTATTCGATGGTCGCACGCTACGCCGACACCGGCGTTTATCCCGACAAGGCGACGCTGGTTGCGGTCACCGGCACCATGCTGCTGTCGTGGTCGCTGCTGTTGTCGCAGGCGATGGAGTCGGTCACGCGCGCGTTCTATGCGCGCTCCGATCTCGATCTCATCCTGACGTCGCCGGTGTCGGCGCGCAAAGTGTTCTCGGTGCGCATCGGCCAGATCGCCGTCTCGGTGACGGTGGTCGCGATGCTGCTCGCCGCGCCCTTCATCAACGTGCTGGCGGTCTTCGGCGGCGTGCGCTGGCTGGCCGCCTATGGTGTCGTCGCGGCGATGGGCGCGGTGGCGGCGGCGTTCGCCGTCGCGCTGACGATCGCGTTGTTCCGCACCATCGGCGCCAAGCGCACGCGGCTGATCGCGCAGATCGTGGCGGCCGTTATCGGCGCGTCGTTCGTCATCGGGCTGCAAGTTGTGGCGATCCTCACCTACGGAAGCCTGTCGCGGTTCGCGCCGCTGCAATCCGAATGGCTGATCGCGCGCGCCCCCGATATCGGCAATGCGATGTGGTGGCCGGCGCGCGCCGTGCTTGGCGACGCTGCTGCGCTTGTCCTGGTCGCGGGCGTAAGCCTCGCGCTGCTCGGTCTGTCGATCGTGATTTTTTCGGCTCGCTTCGGCGACCACGCGCTGGCCGCCGCCGGCGTATCGAACACCGTCATCCGCCAGCGCCGCTGGTCGCAAGGCTTTCGCCGCGGCTCGCCGCAGCGCGTGCTGCGGCGGAAGGAGTGGACTCTGCTGCGGCGCGATCCCTGGCTGATGTCACAGACTTTGATGCAGATTCTCTACCTGCTGCCGCCCGCTTTGATGCTGTGGCGCAGCTTCCGCGAGGGCATCGGCGCGTCCGTCGTGCTGGTTCCGGTCGTGGTGATGGCTGCAGGCCAGCTTGCCGGCGGATTGGCCTGGCTGTCGATTTCGGGCGAGGACGCGCCGGATCTTGTCACAACGGCGCCGGTGACGTCCCGCCGCATCATATGGGCGAAAATCGAAGCGGTGATCGGAGTCATCTCGATGGTGTTTGCGCCATTGGTGTTCGTGCTGGCGTTCGCGTCGCCGATTGCTGCGCTGGTGGCCGGGGCAGGCGTGCTGACCGCGACGGCGTCCGCCACGCTGGTTCAGCTTTGCTTCAGGGTGCAAGCGCGCCGCAGTCATTTCCGCCGGCGTCAGACGTCTTCGCGCCTCGCGACCTTCGCCGAGGCCTTTTCGTCGATCAGCTGGGCCGCGTGCGCCGGGCTCGCGGCGGCGGGGACATGGTTTGCGGCGATCCCCGCGGTGATTGCGGTCGGTATTCTGGCCGGTGTCTGGGCGCTCAGCCCGCGGCAGACGTAATCGCGTCGCCGGCCCTGTGCTCGCGCGCGGAGTGGCCGCGCGTTTTATTTTGCCGCAGCACCAGCAGGCCGATGATCAGAATATTGAGAATATTGGCGCCGACGCCGGTCGCGAACGCCGGCGCGTAATAGCCGAAGTGATCGTAGAGCAGGCCGGCAAGCCAGCCGCCGGCCGCCATGCCGAGCGCGCTGAACAACAGAAACGTCGGAATGCGCCAGGACGCTTGCGACGCCGGAAACAGTTCGCGCAGCGCCAGCACGTAAGCCGGAATGATGCCGGCAAAGCCGAGCCCGAATACGCTCGCGATCGCGAACAGGCCGACTTCGTTCTGCGTGAACAGGAACGCGATCATGGCGGAGCATTGCCACGCCGATCCGATCAGGATCGTGGCAAGCCCGCCAATGCGGTCCGAGATCAGTCCCCAGATCTGCCGGCTGAAGAACGCCGTGCCGAGCAGCACCGACAGCATGGCGGCGCCAATGCTGCGGCTGATGCCGAGATCGCTGCAAAAGGCCACCAGATGTCCCTGCGGCATCGCCATCGGCACGCAACACATCACGGCCGCCGCGCACATCAGCGCGAACACGAGATTCGGTGGCCAGCCGAGCACGCGTGCTTTCACAGGCGTCTTGTCACTGGTCGTTACAGCGAGCGTTAGTTCCGGCGGGGTGCGGAAATAAACCGCGGCAAGCGGAATCACGATCAAAAGGTCGGCGCACGCATAATAAAGCATCGTCTGCCGCCAACCGACATGAGCGATGACCTGCTCGAAAATCGGCGGCCACAGCGCACCGGCGAGATAGCTGCCGCTCGAGATCAGCGCCAGCGCCGAACCGCGCCTGCGGTCGAACCAGCGCGTGACGTAAATGTAGAGCGGCGCATTGATGCCGCTAAGCCCGATCAAGCCGATAAACAATCCGTGCCCGATCAACAGCGGCCACCGCGGCCCGAACGTGGAAAGCCCGAGACCGGTCGCAATCATCAGCGAGCCGAAGATGACGGTCCAGCGTGTGCCGACACGGTCGGCGATACGGCCCATCAGAATGCCGCCGGTGCCCGAGCCGAGCCATACCAGCGCGCTTGCAAGCGCCGGAATGGAGCGTGTGCCGTTCACTTCCGCGGCGATGTCTTTCAGCGCCACCGCCGTGATCCAGGCGGTGCCGAACGACATCATCATCGCGAAGAGCGCGACG
Organism: Pseudolabrys sp.; assembly: GCA_049680165.1. GTDB lineage: Bacteria > Pseudomonadota > Alphaproteobacteria > Rhizobiales > Xanthobacteraceae > Pseudolabrys. The sequence goes on along the minus strand of JBAUHH010000543.1, from coordinate 3,234 downwards.
GTGGCGACGACCCAGGATTGGCGGGTTTCGATGGACGGCGTGAAGGGCTGCAACATTGGCGATTCCGGCGCGGCCTCTATTGCAGACACGGTCGGCTTTGACCACCCACGTTCCCGTTAGGCAGCCACGCGTGCTGCATTGCGCCAAAATGCGCGCAAGGCAGCTTTGCGGAAATTTCATTCTGATTTTCGGGCCGATTACGAAATTGACCGTATTGCCTTGAAGTTTCAGCTTTTCGGGGGCTTTCGGCGGTTTCAAATCGCTCGCCCGCTCGCTATATGACAGGCGCGTGCCGGTCGCGTTATTATCGGTCCCCGGCGTCCGCCCAAGGCCAGCAATGTCGCTCCGCTCCGTCAGCCTCGACGACAAATACGATCTCGGGCAGGACCGCGTCCTCGTCACCGGCTATCAGGCGCTGATCCGCGCGTGTCTCACGCAGAAGGAGCGCGACCGCCGCGCCGGATTGAACACCGCGGGCTATCTCACGGGCTATCGCGGCTCGCCGCTCGGCGGGCTTGACCAGCAATTCATGCGCGCGGCCCGCCAGCTCGTTGCGGCCGACATCCAGTTCCAGCCCGGCATCAACGAGGAACTCGCGGCCACCGCGCTGTGGGGCTCGCAGCAGGCCGAGTTGCGCGGTGAAGGCAAGTTCGATGGCGTGTTCGGCCTGTGGTACGGCAAGGGGCCGGGCGTCGACCGCTCGGGCGACGTATTCCGCCACGCCAATCTTGCCGGCACCTCGGAGCACGGCGGCGTGCTCGCGCTGATGGGCGACGACCACACCGCGGAATCGTCCACCACCGCGCACCAATCCGAATTCCATTTTGTCGACGTGATGATGCCGATCCTCAATCCGGCCGGCGTGCAGGAGATGATCGACTACGCGCTCTATGGCTGGGCGATGTCGCGTTACACCGGCACCTGGACCGCGCTCAAGTGCATGCACGAGACGGTCGAGTCGACGGGCGTCGTGGACGGCAACGTCGATCGCGTCAAGATCGTCATGCCGCTCGATTTCCGCATGCCGGAAGGCGGGCTCAATATACGCCTGGTCGACACCATCCTTGGGCAGGAAGCGCGGCTGCACGATTTCAAGCGCGATGCCATGCTCGCTTTCGTGCGCGCCAACAAGCTCAACCAGATCATCACGTCCGGTGGACGCGCGCCGAAGATCGGCGTCATCACCACTGGCAAGGCTTACCTCGACGTGCGTCAGGCGCTCGATGAGCTCGGCATCGACGAGGTCAAGTGCAACGATCTCGGCCTGCGGCTGTTCAAGATCGCCTGTCCGTGGCCGATCGCGCGCCAGGAGCTTACCGACTTTGCCGCCGGGCTCGATCTTATCATCGTGGTCGAGGAGAAGCGCTCGCTCATCGAAGTGCAGGTGCGCGAGGAGCTTTACGGCACCGCCAATCAGCCGGTCTGCATCGGCAAGAAAGACGAGCAGGGCAACTGGCTGTTCCCGGTCAAGGGCGCGCTCGATCCCAACGACGTCGCCGTTTGCATCGGCGAGCGGCTTTTGCGCTACGGTGCCAATCCGGAACTGGCCGCGCATGTCGCGCGGCTGAAAAGCGCGCAGCGCGCGCTCGCCGAAACTGCCGACGTCGCCCAGCGCATTCCGTATTTCTGCTCGGGCTGCCCGCACAACACATCGACGCGCGTGCCGGAAGGCAGCCGCGCTTATGCCGGCATCGGCTGCCACTACATGGCGCAGTGGATGGAGCGCGACACGCTCGGCTACACGCAAATGGGCGGCGAGGGCGCCAACTGGATCGGCGAATCGCTGTTCTCCAAGCGCCCGCACGTGTTCCAGAACCTCGGCGACGGCACCTACAACCACTCCGGTTACCTCGCCATCCGTGCCGCGATCGCGTCCGGCACGACCATGACCTACAAGATCCTGTTCAATGACGCGGTCGCCATGACCGGCGGGCAGACAAACGAAGGCGGGCTGAACGTGCCGCAGATCGCGCGGCAGGTCGCGGCCGAGGGCGCCAGGCGCGTCGTTGTGGTCACCGACGAGCCGTGGAAATATCCGAAAGATACCGATTGGCCACGCGGTCTCACCGTGTATCATCGCGACCAGCTCGATGACGTGCAGCGCGAGCTCGCTACGGTCGAGGGCGTCAGTGTCCTTATCTACGACCAGACCTGCGCCGCCGAGAAGCGCCGCCGCCGCAAGCGCGGCACCTTCCCCGATCCCGACAAGCGCGTGGTCATCAACGATCTGGTCTGCGAAGGCTGCGGCGACTGCGGCGTGAAATCGAATTGCGTATCGGTGCAGCCTTTGGAAACCGAATGGGGCCGCAAGCGCACCATCGATCAGTCGAGCTGCAACAAGGACTATTCGTGCGTGAAGGGCTTCTGCCCGTCCTTCGTCACCGTGCACGGCGCCAAGCTCAAGAAAGGCGAAGGCGTCTCCGAGCCTACGGATTGGCCGGCGTTGCCCGCGCCGAGCGTGCCGCTGATCAATCATCCCTACAGCATCATCGTCACCGGCGTCGGCGGCACCGGCATCGTCACCATCGGCGCCATCGTCGGCATGGCCGCCCATCTGGAAGGCAAGGGCGTCGGCGTCATCGACATGGCCGGCCTCGCACAGAAGGGTGGCGCGGTCTACAGCCACATCCGCATTGCCAACAATCCAGACGACATCCACGCCATCCGCGTCGCGGCGGCTGGCGCCGATCTCGTGCTCGGCGGCGACATCGTCGTGGTCGGCAACAAAAAAGTGCTCGGCGCCATCAAGCAGGGCGGCACGCGCGTGGTGGTGAACACCGCGGAATTCCTGCCCGGCGACTTCACCCGCAACGCGGACTATTCGCTGCCGACCGAACGGCTCAAGCGCGCGATCGTCGGCGCGGCCGGACGCGAGCGCAGTCATTTCGTCGACGCCGGCCGGCTGGCGACCGCGCTGCTTGGGCAATCGATCGGCGCCAACATGTTCATGCTCGGTTACGCCTATCAGACCGGCGCGCTGCCGATTTCCGCGGAGGCGATCGAAAAGGCGATCGAACTGAACGATCAGGCGGTGGCGATGAACATCGCCGCATTCCGCTACGGCCGGCGCATGGCGGTCGATCCCAAAGCGGTAGAGGCGCTGGTGAAGCCCGCGCCTGAACTGCAGAACGAGTCGCTCAAGCTCTCGCAGTCGTTCGACGAGACGGTCGAACGCCGCGTTGCGTTCCTCACCGCCTATCAGAGCAAGCGCTACGCCGAGCGTTACCGGCGCGG
>JBAUHH010000542.1:0-5723 GCA_049680165.1 Pseudolabrys sp. | reverse complement strand
TCGGGTGTCAGCGTTCCGGTTTCCGGCGGGCCTGCGGTGCCGGGCAGCGCCGGCAATGGCGTCGACTGGATCGAGCCGCCGCCGGGACGGTTCGACGGCGGCAAGCTCATGGGCGCCGGCAGCGGCTGTTCGGGCGGCGCGTCCGAGCGGATATCGCCCGGCGGGCGCATGCGTCCATCGTTGCTCGGGAAGCGATCGTTGTTGGTCGGGAAATTCCGGTTCGGAAACTGCTGCTGTTGCTGCTGCTGTTGCTGTTGCCGCTGTGGAATATCGGCGGGCGGGCGCGGCGGCCCATCGTTGAAAATCGGCCCGAATTGCGCGAATGCGGGCGGCGCGGCGAAAGCCGCTGCGGTCGCGATAACGATGAAAGAAAGTTTCGCCATCAGGCCGGCTTTTCCCGCCACGGCAGGCGGGATGAAGCCCCTCGCCCCGGGCGCGGTCCGGTTAACACGGGGAATGCGGCGCCGAAAGGGCGGTCACGCCTCAGGGGTCCAGGCCTTGTAATCGCCGGTTGCCTTCGGGCGGCGGCCTTGCGCCAGCGTCGAACCGCTCGGGCGCAACGCCCCGGGCGTGCCGGTCAAATTCGGCCGGTGCGGTTTCTGCCAAGAGCGCGGCTTGTAGTTCTCCTGCGTCGGCGGCGTGTCGACCGTGTGATGCATCCAGCCGTGCCAAGACGGCGGAATGGTCGTGGCCTCCGCGTAGCCGTTATAGATAACCCAGCGCCGCTCGAAGCCGAGCGCGCGATCGATCTTCCCGCCGCGCGTGCGGAAATAGCGGTTGCCGAATTCGTCCTCGCCGACCGACTCGCCGTAGGCCCATGTCCAGAACTGGGTGCCGAAGGTCTGGGAATTCCACCAGGTGAATAGTTTCAGCAGGAAACGTTTCATTGCGGCGCGCGTTGACTCCGATTAGGAACCGGGGGGCGTTCTGCCATCCCGGCGCGGCGAAGTCCAGCGCGCGGGGCCCGGCGAGACCGCCACATTGGTCGCTGTTATCGCAATCATCAAGGCGCGAATGGATTCGATTAGGTCCGCTCTCATAGAGATCAAGAACCTGCTCGACTGGCTCCCCGATCCGGTGGTCGCGGTGCTGATCCTGACGCTGACGCTCATCATCGCGCTGGCGCTGCACAAATGGGCGCGCAAGCTGGTGCGCCGGCTGATGGCCGAGCGCTACCCTTACTTCTTCTCGATCATCACGCGCATGCGCGGACTGACCCAGCTCGGGTTGATGATCCTGGCGCTCATCATCGCCGTACCGGTCGTTCCGCTCGATCCCGAAAGCAGGTCTCTGTTGGTGCGGCTGCTGACGATCGGCGTCATTGCCTATATCGGCTGGACCACGATGGTTGCCTTGAATATAGCGGCCGATCTTTATCTGCGCCGCTTCCGCCTCGACACCCCCGACAACCTGCTCGCGCGCAAGCACAACACGCAGGTCCGCGTCCTGCTGCGCAGCGCCGACGTGCTGCTGGTGCTGCTGACCATCGCCGCGGTGCTGATGACCTTCGAAGCGGTGCGCCAATACGGCGTCAGCCTGCTGGCCTCGGCCGGCGTTGCGGGCATCATCGCCGGTCTCGCGGCACGTCCGGTGCTGAGCAATCTCCTCGCCGGCATCCAGCTTGCGATGACGCAGCCCATCCGCATCGACGATGCGGTGATCGTGCAGAACGAATTCGGCACTATCGAGGATATCACCTCGACTTACGTTGTCGTGCGGCTGTGGGATTGGCGGCGAATGATCGTGCCGCTCACGTATTTTATCGAGCAGCCGTTCCAGAACTGGACGCGCGAAGGCAGCGCGCTGATCGGCAATGCGATGTTTTACCTCGACTACCGGGCGCCGATCGGATTGATCCGCAAGAAGCTCGAAGAGATCGTCAGGGAGTCAAAGAGCTGGAACAAGCAGGTGGTGAACCTGCAAGTCACCGACACCAAGGAAGGGACGATCGAAGTGCGCGCTATCATGAGCGCGAACTCTTCCGGCCAGGCATTCGACCTGCGTTGCGAGGTACGCGAGAAGCTGATCGAGTTCTTGCAAAAAGAGCACCCCTACGCGCTGCCGCGCCAGCGCACGGAAGTCGCGATGACCGGGGAAGCCGCGAATGAAACGGCGCATCGCATGGCGCCCCGCACCGCCGGACAGCGCTGAGAGCGCTATTGCGGCACGCGCTTGGTGAACGCGGTGAGCAGCGAGGTCGAGTTTTCAATGTGATCGTAGGCGAGCTTGCCCGCGACCAGGATCAATGTCGCCGCCAGCAATAGCCGGAGCGCGGGCTCGGGCACGCGCGTGGTGAAGTAGCTGCCTAGGAATATTCCTGGCAGCGAGCCGATCAGCAGCGAACCGATGATCTGCCAATCCACCGCGCCGAACATCCAGTGTCCCATGCCGGCGATGAGCGTAAGCGGCACGGCGTGCGCGATGTCGGAGCCGACGATGCGCGCCATCGGCAGGTTCGGATAGAGGATGACCAGCGCCATGACGCCGATGGCGCCGGCGCCGACCGAGGAAATCGAAACCAGCACGCCGAGCAAGGCGCCGACGAGCACGGTCGCAAGCGCGGTCTTGTGCGGATCCAGCGTCGGGAAGCGGCCCTGGTAATAGTTCAGGATCGTCTTGCGGAAGATGAGCACACCCGCGGTCAGGAAAAGGGCGAAGCAGAGCACGACGGTGATCAGGCTGCGCGCCGCCATGCTGTTGAGGTTCAGGAACGACAGCAACGCCAGCGTGACGATGGTTGCCGGAATGCTGCCGGTCGCAAGGCGCCGCACCATCGGCCAGTCGATGCTGCGCGCAAGGCCATGGACCAGGCTGCCGCCGGTCTTGGTCGCGGCGGCGTACAACAGGTCAGTGCCGACCGCGGTCGCCGGGTGCACCCCGAACAGCAGGATGAGGATCGGCGTCATCAGCGAGCCGCCGCCGACGCCGGTCATGCCGACCAAAAGCCCGACCCCGAAGCCCGAGATCGAGTACAGCGGGTCGATCATTGAGAAGAACTGCATGATGACGACTTGGCCTCCCCCGTGCCACTGCCGCTTCGTTCTTAAGACTGTCGTTCGATTAAAGTTCAGCGGCCATTGTGAGGCTACCTGTGCACGGCCGGCCTGGGGCCCTGGCGAAACGGAGGCGGGAAATTCCACGCAGCCGGCGGTCAATCATGACAGGCACCTCATACGACAGTCCAATTCACAGGGTTGGGTATCTTCGGCGGCGCGCGCCGAAGCCGGGTCGATCGCTCTAACTATCTGCCCTATTTGGGAGAATCAGAGACTCCCGCCCGGTCTTGTGCAGCCTTTTCCAAGTTTTATCCCCGACCGGCGGCGGCGGGTCAAGGCGTCGGATGGACGCGTGAATCCCCCGCTTTTCCGTCATTTATCCGTCATAGAGCGAGGCATAAAAACCTATCGGGGGGCAGCCGAGAAAAATGCTTTTCGGGGGCGCTCAATAGCTCAATACTGGCGCGGTCTTAGCGGGGATCGTCCCCAAAATCCACAACCCAAAACACAAGATTTAGTATTTGATTCAGTTTTGGCATCTAGTTCTTGACGGGTTTGGCGAGTCCACTTAGCTTTGAGCGTGTTCGGTGCGTGTGAGTTCTGAGTTCCCTCCGGGCTTCCAAAACGACGCAAAGGCGTCCCTCACCCGCATCAGAAATGGTGTTTTGGGATAAGGATTTGCTGTCTGCGGCGAGAAAGCCCGGGGCTAACCGGTGCCGTATTCGAGTGCCGGACCTAGATAACAGTCAAGGCGTCGAAACCGAGAGCAGCAAACAGGCGGACAGGACAGGTCCGCCGGGGGATAATCGTCGGCGCGCCAAGCACCGACGCGGCCATAAGGGGCTTGAGAAACATGCGGATTGAACGGCGCTACACCAAGGACGGACAGTCGGCTTACGCGGACATCCAATTCCGGCTGACCACGAGCGAGATCCGCAACCCGGACGGCTCTGTGGTGTTCAAGCTCGACAACGTCGAGGTGCCGGAAGGCTGGTCGCAGGTCGCTTCCGACGTGCTGGCGCAGAAGTATTTCCGCAAGGCGGGCGTCCCCGCCCGGCTCAAGAAGGTGGAAGAGAATTCCGTCCCCTCCTTCCTGTGGCGCTCAGAAGGCGACCAAGAAGCCCTTCTTCTTCTGCCCGAGAAGGACCGGACCATCGGCGAACAAAGCTCGAAGCAAGTGTTCGACCGGCTTGCCGGCACCTGGACGTACTGGGGCTGGAAAGGCGGCTACTTCGACACGGAAGAAGACGCGCAAGCCTTCTTCGACGAGCTCCGCTACATGCTGGCGATGCAGATGTGCGCGCCAAATTCGCCGCAATGGTTCAACACCGGCCTGCACTGGGCCTACGGCATCGACGGGCCCGGCCAAGGGCATTTCTACGTCGACCCGTTCACCGGCAAGCTGACGAAATCGAAATCCGCTTACGAGCATCCGCAGCCGCACGCCTGCTTCATCCAGTCGGTGAAGGACGACCTCGTCAACGAAGGCGGCATCATGGACCTGTGGGTGCGCGAGGCGCGCCTGTTCAAGTACGGCTCGGGCACCGGCTCGAACTTCTCGCGCCTGCGCGGCGAAGGCGAAAAGCTCTCTGGCGGCGGCAAGTCATCCGGCCTGATGAGCTTCCTCAAGATCGGCGACCGCGCCGCGGGCGCGATCAAGTCCGGCGGCACCACGCGCCGCGCGGCCAAGATGGTCGTCGTCGACATCGACCACCCCGACATCGAGACCTATATCGACTGGAAGGTGATGGAGGAGCAGAAGGTCGCGGCGCTGGTCACCGGCTCCAAGACCAACCAGAAGCACCTCAAGGCCATCCTCAAGGCTTGCGTGAATTGCGAGGGCTCGGGCGACGACTGCTTCACGCCCGACAAAAATCCCGCGCTCAAGCGCGAGATCAAGGCCGCACGCAAGGCCTTCGTGCCGGACAACTACATCAAGCGCGTGATCCAGTTCGCCAAGCAGGGCTACACCGACATCAATTTCCCGATCTACGACACCGATTGGGATTCGGAAGCCTATCTCACGGTCGCCGGGCAGAACTCGAACAACTCGGTGCGCATCACCGATCAGTTCCTCAAAGCCGTCGAAGCCAACGGCAAATGGGACCTGACCTGGCGCAAGAACGGCAAGATCGCGCACACGCGCGACGCGCGCGATTTGTGGGAAAAGATCGGCCACGCCGCCTGGGCATCCGCCGATCCGGGCCTGCAATACCACACCACCGTCAACGACTGGCACACCTGCCCGGCGTCGGGCGAAATCCGCGCCTCCAATCCGTGCTCGGAATACATGTTCCTCGACGACACGGCGTGCAATCTCGCCTCGCTGAACCTGCTCACCTTCCGCGACGAGACGACCGGCAAGTTCAACGTCGACAGCTACGAGCATGGCGTGCGGCTGTGGACGCTGGTGCTCGAAATCTCGGTGATGATGGCGCAATTCCCCTCGCGCGAGATCGCGGAGTTGTCCTACGAATTCCGCACGCTGGGCCTCGGCTACGCCAATATCGGCGGCCTGCTGATGACCTCCGGCATCGCCTACGAGTCAGACGCCGGCCGCGCCATCTGCGGCGCGCTCACCGCCATCATGACCGGCGTCTCCTACGCCACCTCGGCGGAGATCGCGAAGGGGCTGGGCCCCTTCCCCGGCTACAAGAAAAACCGCGAGCACATGCTGCGCGTGATCCGCAACCATCGCCGCGCCGCGCACGGCGAGCGCAACGGCTA
>JBAUHH010000541.1:0-1586 GCA_049680165.1 Pseudolabrys sp. | reverse complement strand
TTCGTCGCCTGGTATCGCGCGTTTCATCGCTTGTGACCGCCAGCAAAGAAATCGGGGCATATGTGATGTCAAAAAAAATTGCACTGATTACGGGAGTGACCGGGCAGGATGGCGCCTACCTTGCCGAATTGTTGCTGGGCAAGGGTTACGTCGTACACGGCGTCAAGCGCCGCTCATCCTCCCTCAACACGCAGAGGGTCGATCATCTCTATGTTGATCCGCACGTCGAGAACGCCGATTTTTTCCTGCACTACGGCGACATGACCGATGCGACCAATCTCATTCGTTTGATTCAGGAATCACAACCCGCGGAAATCTATAATCTTGCTGCGCAAAGCCACGTGCAAGTCAGCTTCGAAACGCCGGAATATACGGCCAATGCGGATGCGCTGGGCACGCTGCGCTTGCTGGAAGCGATCCGCATTTTGCGCATGCAAGACACGGTTCGCTTCTATCAGGCGTCGACCTCGGAGCTTTACGGCAATAGTCAGCAATGTCCTCAGAATGAGACAACGCCGTTCTCCCCGCGCAGCCCTTATGGTGCGGCCAAGCTCTACGCCTACTGGATTACGGTGAACTACCGCGAGGCGTACGGGATTCATGCCTCGAACGGAATCCTGTTCAACCATGAAAGTCCAATTCGCGGCGAAACGTTCGTCACGCGCAAAATCTCCAGGGCGGTGGCGGCCATCGAGACAGGTGTCCAGGAATGCCTCTACATCGGCAACCTGAACGCCACGCGGGACTGGGGCCATGCTCGCGATTATGTCGAGGGCATGTGGATGATCGTGCAGCAGACAAAGCCGGGTGATTATGTCCTGGCTACCGGCGAGGCACACACCGTGCGCGAATTCGTCGAGCGCGCCTTTGCCGTCGTCGGGCGTCGTATCCGGTGGCGTGGCGATGGCGCTGAAGAGGTCGGTATCGATGAGGCGGGCGGCAAGGAACTGGTTAAGGTCGATCCGCGCTATTTCCGCCCGACCGAGGTTGATATTCTGGTCGGTGACGCAGCGAAGGCGCGGTCCGAACTTGGCTGGAAGCCTCAAGTGACCTTCGATCAGCTTGTCACCGAAATTGTCACCAGCGATTTGAAGCTGGCTCGCTCCGGCAAGCCGACATGACGCAACCCGAGAACCGCAATCGATCATATCGGCTATCCGGCAAACGCGTGTTCGTTGCCGGTCACGGTGGGATGGTCGGCAGCGCACTTTTGCGCCGTCTCGCGAAAGAAGATTGCGAGCTTCTTGTTGCGTCGCGCACTGAAATGGACCTGCGGCGCCAGGATGCCGTCGAACGCTGGTTCGCTGCCAATAAGCCGGACGCGGTATTTCTGGCTGCCGCGACGGTTGGCGGCATATTTGCCAACGACTCTCAGCCGGCGGAATTTCTTTACGACAATCTGGCCATCGAAACCAATATCATTGAAGCGGCGCGGCGAACGGGTGTCGAGAAATTGATGTTCCTCGGCTCGTCCTGCATCTATCCGCGTTTGGCCAGCCAACCGATGGCGGAGAGTGAATTGCTAACCGGCGCGCTTGAGCCAACCAATCACTGGTATGCAGTTTCGAAGATTGCCGGCATCATGC
>JBAUHH010000540.1:0-5757 GCA_049680165.1 Pseudolabrys sp. | reverse complement strand
GATGTCAAGAAGCGGATCGAGGAAGCGACCAAATACGTCGCGCTCGACCAGCTTTGTCTTTCAACGCAATGCGGCTTCGCCTCGACCGAGGAAGGCAACGTGCTGGCGGAAGAAGAGCAGTGGGCGAAGCTCAGGATGATCGTCGAGTTGGCAGATGAGGTTTGGGGGAAATAGCAGCAACAACCGCTCATTCCCGCGGAAGCGGGAATCCAGTTCCTTGACCCTGGGTCCCCGCTTTCGCGGGGACGAGCGGAAAGCGATACCGAAATGACCCACCGCACCACACCGCCGTTCCGCGCCGATCATGTTGGCAGCCTGCTGCGCACGGCGCCGCTCAAGGAAGCGCGCGCGCGGCGCGAACGCGGCGAGATCGACGCGGCGGCGCTGAAAGCGGTCGAGGACCGCGAGATCGAGAAAATCATCAAGCGGCAGGAGGAGATCGGCCTGCAGGCCGTCACCGACGGCGAATTCCGCCGCGCCTTCTGGAATTACGATTTTCTCGGCGCGCTTGACGGCGTCGAAGCCTATCTCGGCGAGCGCAAGATCAAATTCCAGGGCGTCAATCCGAAGCCGATGATGCTGCGCGTGACCGGCAAGCTCGGCACGTTTTCGACGCATCCGATGCTGGAGCATTTCAGTTTCGTGCAGGCGCACACGCGCGTCACGCCGAAGATAACGATCCCGTCGCCGTCCTCGCTGCATTTCCGCTACGGGCGCGATGCCGTGCCGCCGTCGATCTACCCGGACATGAACGATTTCTACCGCGACCTCGGCCAGACCTACCGCAAGACGGTGCGCGCCTTCGCCGACGCCGGCTGCCGTTATCTGCAGCTCGACGAGGTCAACTTCACGTATCTCTGCGACCCCAAGCTGCGCGCGCAGGTCGCCGACCGCGGCGACGATCCGGAAAAGCTGCCGGCGATCTACGCACAGATGATCAACGCGGCGATTTCCGACATCCCCCCGGACATGGCGATCACCATGCATCTGTGCCGCGGCAATTTCCGCTCCACATTCGTCGCGTCGGGCGGCTACGAGCCGGTGGCGGAGATCCTGTTCAACTCCATCAACGTCCACGGCTACTTCATGGAATACGACAGCGAGCGCGCCGGCGGGTTCGAGCCTCTGCGGCTGGTGCCGAAGGGCAAGACGGTGGTTCTCGGCCTCGTGACCTCGAAGTCCGGCCGGCTGGAATCGAAGGACGAGCTCAAGCGCCGCATCGAGCAGGCGGCGAAATTCGCGCCGCTCGACCAGCTTTGCCTGTCGCCGCAATGCGGCTTCGCCTCGACCGAGGAAGGCAACGTCTTGGCCGAGGACGAGCAGTGGGCGAAGCTCAGGACGATCGTCGAAGTAGCCCGCGACGTTTGGGGATAGTCATGGCATCAGGATCAAAACCGCCCTTCCGCGCGGATCACGTCGGCAGTCTGCTGCGGCCGGCCGCGCTCAAACAGGCGCGCGAGAAACGCGCCAAAGGCGAGATAACCACCGACGCCTTGCGCGAGATCGAAGACCGCGAGATCGAGCGCGTCATCAAGAAGCAGGAAGAAGTCGGTCTGCAATCGGTCACCGACGGCGAATTCCGACGCTCGTGGTGGCATCTCGATTTTCTCTGGGGCCTCGACGGCATCGAGAAGCACGTGATGGACACCGGCATTGCCTTTTCCGGTGTTACCACGCGCAACGAAGGCCTGAAAGTCACCGGCAAGATCGGATTCTCCGGCCATCCGATGCTGGAGCATTTCAAGTTCGTAAAGGCGCACACCAAGCGAACGCCCAAGATCACGATTCCCGCGCCGTCCGCCGCGTACGGCCGCCCGATGCCGACGCCGATCGACCGCAAGATTTACCCCGACAACGAGCGGCTCTTCGACGATCTCGGCCAGGCCTACAAAAAGGCCGCGCGCGCCTTCGCCGACGCCGGCTGCCGCTATCTGCAGCTCGACGAGGTGTTCATCGCCATGCTGTGCGACCCCAAATACCGCCAGCAGATGAGCGCGCGCGGCGACGATCCGGAAAGGCTCGGGCCGCTCTACGGCGATCTCATCAACATGGCGATGTCGGACATTCCGTCCGACATGACGATCACCATGCATCTGTGCCGCGGCAATTATAAATCGACCTTCATGGGCACTGGCGGCTACGAGGCCGAGCAGGAAATCCTGTTCAACCGGATCAAGGTGCACGGCTATTTCATGGAATACGATACCGAGCGCGCCGGCGGCTTCGAGCCGCTCAAGCTTGTGCCGAAGGATCGCAAGGTCGTGCTCGGCCTCATCACCACCAAGACCGGGCGGCTCGAAAGCAAGGACACGATCAAGCGCCGCATCGACGAAGCCGCGAAATATATTTCGCTCGACCAGCTTTGCCTGTCGCCGCAATGCGGCTTCGCTTCGACCGAGGAAGGCAATACACTCGCCGAGGATGAGCAATGGGCAAAGCTCAGGATGATTGTCGAGATCGCGAAGGAAGTGTGGGGTTAATAGTTGTCGTCACCGGGCTTGTCCCGGTGACCCCGCTTAGGGACGCAGTGCCTTCATAAGTGGGATGGCCGGGTCAAGCCCGGCCATGACAGGAAAGAGGATTGAATGTCAGGCATCGTAGAAAACAAGGTCGCCATCGTCACCGGGGCGGGGCGCGGGATCGGGCGTGGCATCGCCATGCTGCTGGCGGCGGAAGGCGCGAGCGTTCTGGTCAACGACGTCGGCGCAGGCCTCGACGGCTCCGGCGCCGACACCGGCCCGGCGCAGCAGGTGGTCGACGAGATCAAGAAAAAAGGCGGCAACGCGGTCGCCTCGACGCTCTCGGTCGCTGAGCCGCAGAACGCGGACCAGATCGTGAAAGCCGCGCTCGACGCCTTCGGCCGTGTCGATATTCTGGTGAATAATGCCGGCATCCTGCGCGACCGCATCTTCCACAAGATGAGCTGGTCGGACTGGTCGGACGTGATCTCCGTGCATCTCAACGGCTCGTTCAACATGAGCCGCGCGGTCGCCGGGCATTTCCGCGAGCAGAACTCCGGCGCCTTCGTGCACATGACCTCGACCTCGGGGCTCATCGGCAATTTCGGCCAGGCCAATTACATGGCGGCGAAGCTTGGCATCGTCGGCCTCTCGCGCGGCATCGCGCTCGACATGGCGCGCTTCAACGTGCGCTCGAATTGCATCGCGCCGTTCGCCTGGAGCCGCATGATTGGTTCGATCCCGGCAGAAACGGAAGCCGAGAAGAAACGCGTCGAGCGTTTGCAGCAGATGACGCCGGAGAAGATCGCGCCGCTGGTGGTCTATCTTGCCTCCGATCGCGCCGAAGGAATTTCCGGGCAGATTTTTTCCGTGCGCAACAACGAGTTGTTCCTGTTCAATCAGACGCGGCCGATCAAGACGCTGCACGAGCCGGGCGGTTGGACGCCGGAAAAGATCGACGCGCAGCTCAAGGGCGCGTTCGGCGATGCGTTGACGCCGCTCGACCGCTCCGGCGACGTGTTCAATTGGGATCCCAGGTAATGGTTACTGTCGTCCCGGCCGAGCGCGCGCAGCGAGAGCGAGCCGGGACCCATAACCCCTGTGGTCGTGATACGGAAAGACCTGGGTTATGGGTCCCCGCTTTCGCGGGGACGACCGGCTGGTAGTCATGGCGATCGTCTACGAAAAACTGCTCGCGCTGAAAATTCCCGACGTCGAGCACGACTACGGCCCGAAGGACTGCATCCTCTACGCGCTGGGCTTAGGCCTCGGCTACGACCCGATGAACGAGGACGAGCTCGCTTTCGTCTATGAGAAAAATCTGAAAGCGCTGCCGACCTTCGCGCTGGTGCAGGGCTACACGCCGTACTGGCTGCGCAATCCGGACAGCGGCGTGAACTGGACCAGGGTGGTGCACGGCGAGCAGGGCTTCGTGCTGCATAAGCCGGTCAGGCCGCAGGGCAGCGTCATCGGCCGCACGCGCGTCGTCGAGGTTGCCGACAAAGGCGAGGGCAAGGGCGCGCTGGTTTTCTCCGAGCGGCAGGTGATCGACAACGCAAGCGGCGAATTGCTGGCAACGCTGAAACAGACGACGTTCTGCCGCGCCGACGGCGGTTTCGGCGGTCCGAAGCGCGACACGCCGCCGCCGCATGCGCTGCCGGAGCGCGCGCCGGATGCCGTGTGCGACCTGCCGACGCGGCCGGAAATGGCGCTGATCTACCGGCTTTCCGGCGACATCAATCCGCTGCATGCCGAGCCGGAATTCGCCAGGGCCGCCGGGTTCCCGCGCCCGATCTTGCACGGGCTTGCGACCTTTGGCGTCGCCGGCCACGCGCTGCTCAAGTCGATCTGCGGCTACGATCCGGCGCGGCTGACCGCGATGGCTGGCCGGTTCTCCGCGCCGGTCTATCCGGGCGAGACCATCCGCACCGAGATGTGGCGCGACGGAAGCGTGGTAAGCTTCCGCGCGCGGGTCATCGAGCGCGACGTGGTCGCGATCAACAACGGCCGCGCCGAAGTAAGCGCGTAGGCGCAAGGCGTCATGAGCAAGCGTGCGTCCGAGTCTGCCGACGATTTCGCCGACATTCGCGACGGCGTGCGCACGCTGTGCGCGAAATTTCCCGGCGAATACTGGCGCGCGCTCGACCGCGAACGCGCCTATCCGACCGACTTCGTCGCCGCGCTGACCAAGGCCGGCTATCTCGCCGCGCTCATCCCGGAAGACTACGGTGGCAGCGGGCTCGGCATTCGCGCCGCCGCCGCGATCCTCGAGGAAGTGCAGGCCGCCGGCTGCAACGGCGCCGCCTGCCACGCGCAGATGTACACCATGGGCACGGTGCTGCGGCATGGCAGCGCCGAGCAGAAGGCGGAATACCTGCCCGCCATCGCCGCCGGTGAATTGCGTCTGCAAGCCTTCGGCGTCACCGAACCGACGTCTGGCACCGACACGCTGTCGCTGCGCACGACGGCGCGGCGCGAGGGCGATCATTACGTCATCAACGGCCAGAAGATATGGACTTCGCGCGCCGAGCATTCCGATCTGATGCTGCTGCTCGCGCGCACCACGCCGAAGGAACAGGCGAAGAAGCGCACCGAAGGCCTGTCGGTTTTTCTGGTGGACATGCGCCTTGCCGAAGGCACCAGCATTTCCATCAATCCGATCCGCACCATGATGAACCACGCCACCACGCAGGTATTCTTCGACGACCTGCGCGTGCCGGCGGAAAATCTCATCGGCGAGGAGGGGCAGGGCTTCCGCTACATCCTGTCCGGCATGAACGCCGAACGCATTTTGATCGCCGCGGAATGCATCGGCGACGCCAAATGGTTCATCGCCAAGGCGTCGGCTTACGCGAAAGAGCGCGAACTGTTCGGCCGGCCCATCGGGCAGAACCAGGGCGTGCAGTTTCCGATCGCGCGCGCCTACGCGCAGATGCGCGCGGCCGAACTGATGGTGCATGAGGCGGCGCGTCTGTACGAGGCCGGCAAGGACATCGGCGCGGAAGCGAACATGGCGAAGCTGCTCGCCGCCGACGCATCGTGGTTTGCCGCCGACATGTGCGTGCAGACGCATGGCGGCTTCGGCTTCGCCGAGGAATACGATATCGAGCGCAAATTCCGCGAGACGCGGCTGTATCAGGTGGCGCCGATCTCGACCAACATGATCCTCTCTTATCTCGCCGAGCACGTTCTCGGCCTGCCGCGCTCGTATTAGATGTGTGTGCCGAAGCGCGTCGGGTGACAATGCCTGTCATGGGCGGGCTTGGCCCGGCCATCCCGATAAGGGACGCACTGCGTG
>JBAUHH010000539.1:0-4066 GCA_049680165.1 Pseudolabrys sp. | reverse complement strand
GTTCATACCCGGCTTTTACGGCACCAATTCCGTGAAATGGCTCTCGCGCTTGCACCTCGCTGACTGCCGCGCCGAAGGGCCGTTCACCACGCGGCTCTACAACGATCCGATCGAGCCCGGTCGCACGCGCCCGGTCTGGCAGGTCGCGCCCGAGTCGGTGATCGTCAGCCCGGCCCCGGAGGCGCAAGTCGGTGGCGATACCGTCGACATCTGGGGCTGGTCGTGGGCCGATGGCGGCGTCAAGGCGGTCGAAGTCTCCACCGATGGTGGGCAAATCTGGCGCGGCGCGGAACTCGACAAGCATCTCGGCTGGGCGTGGCAGAGGTTTCGCATGATCTGGCGGCCGGAAGGCGAGGGCGAGGCGGTGCTGATGTCACGCACGATCGGCAACAATGGCGCGATCCAGCCGCTTTCCGAGTGGCGCAATTCCGTCTATGCCGTGCGCGTCACACAGGCCCAGCGCGCATAGGTGGGACGCAAAGCCGCGCGGTGCCGCGGGTTGCCCGGATCGCGCCGGACACTAGAATAGGGCTCAACCGTCCCTTCAAAGCTTATTGGAGACTTCGATGACCGCCATTCGCGGCTATGTTGCGCCGACCACGGAGACCGATGCGCTCGGCGTGCATTCGCTCGACCAATTCGTGCTCGCCGTTCCGGACGCCAACGCCGCTGAGGATTTCTACGGCAATTTCGGCCTTCACGTCGTGCGCGACGGCAATACGCTGGCGCTCAAGACCTTCGATCACGAGCATCGCTGGGGCTCGGTGGTGGAGGGCAGCAAGAAGGCGCTGCATCATCTTTCGTTCGGCTGCTACGCCGACGACCTGCCGAAGCTGAAAGCGCGCATCGAAGGCAATGGCGTGAAAGTGATCGATCCGCCGCAGGGCTTCGAGAGCAATGGCTTCTGGTTCCGCAATCCCGAAGGCGTGCTGATCGAAATCAAGGTCGCGCCGAAGGTTTCGCCCAACCAGAAATCTGCGAGCCAGTGGACGCCGGCGCCCGCGGGCGCGGCCGGCGCGGGCATACGCGCCAAGGCGCCGCCGGTGCGGCCACGCCGCCTCTCGCATGTCCTCATCTTCACCAAGGACATCGACGCCTCGATCAAGTTCTATGAGCAAAATCTCGGCTTGCGCCTGTCCGACCGCGCCGCAGACATCGTCGCCTTCATGCATGGCATCCACGGCAGCGATCATCACTTGCTCGCGCTGGTAAAATCCACCGGCTCGGGTTTCCACCATTGCAGCTGGGACGTTTCCTCGGTCAACGACATCGGCCTCGGCGCCATGCGCATGGCCGACAAGGGCTTCACCAAAGGCTGGGGTCTCGGCCGCCACGTGCTCGGCTCGAATTACTTCCACTACGTGCGCGATCCGTGGGGGAGCTTCTCGGAATATTCCTGCGATATCGATTACATCCCGAAGGAAGACCGCTGGCCGTCCGCCGATCACAAGCCGGAGGATTCGTTTTATCTCTGGGGTCCGGAAGTGCCGCGCGAATTCACGATCAATTACGAGGCCGGCGAGAACTGACGCGCGCACAAACGCGCGTCACTCCACGACGATCTTCACCTTTTCGCCCGGCTTGAGCTGGTCGTGCGGCCCGAGGCCATTGAGCACGAGGAAACGCTCGCGCCGATGACCCGGTGTCGCCATGCGGCCGGCGAGGCTGTCGGCCGTATCATTCGGCCCCACGGTGACGATCTTGATGCGCAGCGGATGCACCTGCTGGCTTTCGGCCAGACTCATGCGCCGGAAGGTGCCGATTGACTCGCGGAACGAGCGGTCGATGTCCGGGGTCACGCGCTTGGCCGCGAAGATGAAGCGGTAGACGTCGCTGCCGAAGCGCACGGCATAGAGGCGGAACGCCCATTGGTCGCCGGTTGCCCTGGCGCTCGCCGCCGGGAAGCCGTTGACGGTGAAATCGGCGATGCTGCCCGGCTCGACGTGCTGGATCCAACCCGACTTCAGGTAGTCGCCGAGCGACTGCTCGGCTGGCACCTGCACGACGTCGAGGCGCAGCGCCTGGTCGCCGCCTTCTTTCAGCCCAAGCACGGCCTGCGCGGTATTGTCGAGCGTGAATCCGGGTGGGGCGAGGAACGTAAAGCCGAGCTTCGGATGGGTGAAGCGGCGACCGCGCGCAAAGCCTTCGCTCGGGTCTTCGCCATAGACCATGCCGTTGAGATCGCCGAGGTATTCGGCTCTGTCACGCTCGCCGTTGCCTGGCCCGCTGAACTGCCGTGCATTGGCCTGCGCGTTCTTCACGCGCTCCGGCGTTGCCGGATGGGTGGCGAGGAAGTCGGCCGCGCGCGGATCCTGACCGCTGCCGGTGGCTTTCAGATCGGCGTTGCGCTGCATGTCGGTGAGGAAACGCGCCGAGCCGAACGGATCGAATCCGGCGCGCGCCGCAATGCCGACGCCGATGCCGTCGGCCTCGAATTCCTGTGCGCGCGAGAATGCCGCCAATGTGAGTTTCGATTTGGCGAGCGCGAGCGCGCCGGTCTGCGGATCGCTCAGCACGTCGCTGACGACATGGCTGATGAGCGCGGCCTGGCGTGCCTGATCCTCGCGGATTTCCGCGTGCCGCGCGATGACGTGGCCCATTTCGTGCGAGAGCACCGAGGCGAGCTCGGAGGTGTCGTTGGCGAGCGCGACGAGGCCGCGCGTGACGAACAACTCGCCGTCCGGCAGCGCGAAGGCGTTGATCGCCGGTGAATTGAGCACAGTGACCTCGTATTTCAACGACGGCCTTTCGGACGCGGCGACCAGCCGGTCGACGGTCTTCTTGATCAGCGACTGCATGCGAGGATTGTCGTAGACGCCGCCATAGGTTCCGAGGATGCGCAGACGCTCGCGTTGCGACGCGGTTTGCGTTTCGGCTTGCGCCGGCGCGGCCTGCGGCAGGGAAACCTGGCGCGTCTCCGGCGTCGAACTGCACGCCGCGAGCAACAGGCCGAGCGCGGCGACGATGCCGCCACGCGCGCGAGAGAATGCCGAGGTTTGACTTGCAGCCGTCACGGCGTTTGCTCAGTCGATGAGTTCGATCTGCTCCGGGTGCGCGGCTTCCACAATCGGCCCGCCGCGCCGCTCGATAATTCCTCGCACACGAATGCGATGGCCCTCCAGCGCTTTCGGCTCGATGCCGGCGGCCGAGAACATCTGCCGATTGCGTTTCAAGATAGTGACGGTGAAATCGCGTGACCAGCGACGCCCGAAATTCACATATATAGTGGCGCCGGCCTCGCGGACCGACAAGACCTTGCCCTCAACCAGCGTAAATCGACCCCGATCAGCCAAAACGTGGCTTGGATCGTCAGCCTGCAAAGGGGCAAAATTTGGATCGGCCCAGAGGCCGAGCTTGCCCGCGCGGGCCTTGCGTTCGGCCGCCAATAGCGGCTCCGCGCAGCCGCTTCCGCCAGGGTTTGTCGCCACCAGCGCATGACCGGCGCCGAGCAACGCGATCTGCACGGGCGCCTCGCTGTCAGGCAGATAGGCATAGGCGACGAGCCGTCCGTAACGATCCTGACCGCCGCCTTTCAAAGTCACGGTCTGATCTGCGATCAAGGCGGCGAGCGCGGCCTTTGCCGAAGGCGCTTGCGTGCCAGGGCCATGCTTGTCGGCGGCAAGCGAGGGAACCTCGATGCCCGCGAGGCGGACTTCGCGGCCGTCATCGAGCGTGAAGGAGCGGCCATCGCGGACGTTGGCGACCTTGGCGCTGCCGATGGTTTCGAGTTGACAGGCGGCGGCTCTGGCGTTGCCCGGCGTTTGCGCGGCCGCGCGCGCTATCGACAGGCCGCCGATGGCCGCGACAATGAGGCGGAAAAATATGTTAAATCGCGGCATGCGGTCCCGTAGCTCAGCAGGATAGAGCAGCGGTTTCCTAAACCGAAGGTCGGAGGTTCGACTCCTCTCGGGACCGCCATGATTTCAAATAATAAATTCCGATTTTGTAGCCCGAACGAAATTTGTTTTGTTCGTGAAATTGGCCTCTGGGGCTCGGTGCTAGTTGTCGGCATGGTCCTCGATCCGGCCCACCGCAACAGCGGAGGGCCAAATACAGCAAAGGACCA
>JBAUHH010000538.1:0-3636 GCA_049680165.1 Pseudolabrys sp. | reverse complement strand
ATATTGGCGACGAGGACGAACTTGTTGACGAGCCTCGCCGTCTGCGTGTCGCGCAGCACGAAGCATTTCTGATTGGCGCGGATGGTGGCGCGGATCACTTCTTCGGGGATCGACAGGAACGCCTTGTCGAACGACCCCATCAGCACAACCGGCCATTCGACCAGCCCCGCGACCTCCGCCAGCAACCCGTCATCCTCGATCAACTCGAGCCCTTGCGCGAACGCCAGATTCTTCGCGTCAGCCAGGATCATGTCGCGCCGCCGCGTCGGATCGAGCACCACCTTGGCGGCCTCGAGCTTCGCCACGTAATCGTCGAACCGTTTTACCTTGATCGGCGCCGGCGCCATGAAGCGGTGGCCGTGCGTCATGTCGCCGGCCTTGATGCCGTCAATCTCGAACGGCACCACGTCCGGCTCCTCGGTCTCCGGCCCGAACGTCGCAACGATCGAATGCAACGGCCGCACCCAGGTGAGCCGTCCGGCGCCCCAGCGCATCGACTTCGGCCACGGGAACGCGCGCACCACCTCGGGAATAATCTCTGCGATCACCTCGATC
Source organism: Pseudolabrys sp. (assembly GCA_049680165.1). Taxonomy (GTDB): domain Bacteria; phylum Pseudomonadota; class Alphaproteobacteria; order Rhizobiales; family Xanthobacteraceae; genus Pseudolabrys. The sequence goes on along the minus strand of JBAUHH010000538.1, from coordinate 3,081 downwards.
GCCGCTCTGCCTGGCTTCTCGATCACGGCAACGTAAAAGTCGCCCTTCTTGTCCGCCTGCACCTTGGCGTCCTTGATTGACGCCAGGCCCGCCGCGCGCACGAAGCCAGCAATCGCCTGTTCGGGCGCGCCGACCTTCGGCCCTTTGCGCTCGTCCTTGATGTCCGGCTGCCGCGCCGGGATGCCGTGCACCGAGAGCGCCAGCCGCCGCGGCGTCACGAAGGACTTGGCGCCCTCATAAGTGAGCCCCGCCGCCACCAGCCGGTCTGTGACCATCTTGCGCAGGTCCTCGGCCGCGCGCGCCTGCATGCGCGCGGGTATTTCCTCGGAGAAAAATTCAAGCAGAAGGTCGGGCATGGCGCTCTCGGACGTGCCGCGACCTAGCAGGCGGCAGCGCGCTTGTCACGGTGCGGCATTCAGGTCGGCGGCGCGCCCGTCGCTGTGCCGAGCACCTGGCCGAAGCCAATGCCTTGCCCGTCGGGGTCCTTGATGGCGAATTCGCGCACGCCGTAGGGCTGGTCGCAAAGCTCGTAGTCGAGCGGCGCTGCTCGCCCGCGCAGCTCCGCGAACAGGGCTTCGACGTCGTCGACCCAGAAATACGCGTTCCACAATCCCTCGCCGAGCCGTGAGTAAGGCACGATGGTCTGGCCGGTCGCGGCCTGACGCAACATCACGAAAGCGCTGTCGCGTTCCATGATGGCGAACCGCGGCGGATCGAGAAACGTGGCGTGCGTCGCGAAACCGGCCTTCTCGTTCCAGAATGCGATCGTCTTCGGCAGATCGCTCGCGAACATGACCGCCGACTGCCGCAAAATCTTTGCCTGCATATTACCAGCCGCCGCCGCCACCGCCGCCTCCTCCGCCGCCAGACCCGCCACCGCCGCCACCTGAGCCGGATGAAGCCGGCTCGGCGCTGGCAAAGGCGCTGCTGACGCTGACCACCGAGGCCGAGACCGCGCTGGCGAAATCGCCTCCCGACGACCAGCCACCGCCGCTGCTCCAGGTGGGCTGATAGCTGCGCATCGGGTCGGCATCGCCTGGATTGGCGCGGCGCAGGGCCGAGTCGAAGGCTTGCGCCCAGGGCTTCTCCACGTCGAGGGCGACGGCATAAGGTAACAGCGCCTCGAAGCGGTCGGCGGTGATTTCCGGCGCCTGCATGTTGAGGCGATCCTTCTCGGCGGTTTCCAGATAAAGCTTGAAGCCGTTGAGCTGATCCATGACCGGACGGCCGAGCGCAGTCGGCGCGCGCATCAAATACGAGAACAGGCCGTTGAGCGCGGCAAACGCGGTCAGCAACACGAGCGGGAACGGATAGCTCGCAAGCAAGGCCCACGCCTTCGGCAGCATCGCCCCGAAGCCGCCAGGGAAAAGCCTGTGGATGGCGGGCGCCGCGATCGAGATGAAGATCGCAAGCACGATCAGCGACATGACACCGCGCACCACGCCCGCGAACTGATGGCGGCCGCGAAATATCGACAGCAGCACCGGCACGATGAATATTCCGATGAAGAAGGCGGCGAAAAAGAATCCGAACATGACCGCGATATCTTCATCCTGCAGCCCGCCGAACAGGATTTCGCCGAGTACGACGACGGCCGTCATCGCGAAGCCGGCAATGACGTAGCCGAGATTGCGGCGGAAGAATTTGTTGCGGCTTTCCGCCTCGATGCCGGTGGTGAATTTCGCGCCGAGCTCGGCAACCTTTGTGCCGGAGGCGCGATCGATGACGACGTTGCCGCCGTGCCCGTCGAGCCAGGTGAGGATCGCGCGCTCGCCTCCCGGCAACGGATCGCCACTGTCGGGCTTCTTCCCGGTCTCCTTCAGCGTCAGCCCACCGCCGCTGCGATCGAACTTGAGCAGGCCGCGCACCGCCATCGACAAAGCCGCGGCGGTGAAGGCGCGCCATTTCTCGCGCCCGAATCCCCAATTGTGAATGTAATTGGCCAGCCCCGGCGAGATGCCGGCCGGCGGATGAAACAAGGGAATGACGATGCCGCCTTTGGGATCGCGACCGACGGCTTTCCAGGCTGCAAAGTAATAGGCGAACACCAGCACAAAACCGATGCCGCCGAAAATCCAGGCGCGGTTGTCGAGGATCTCGTACCAAAGCTCGGTGGACTGGCTGGGCGGCTCGACCGCACCGGCGGGAATTTCAGCGGCGACGGTAAGGCCCTCGCCAGCCGCCAGCGGCCGGGTGATCGCAACCGTCAATGCGCCAAGCGGGCTGAAGTCGCCGCGCCAATTGGTGCCGCGCGCGCCAAGCCGGCCGGTAAAGGCGGTCCAGCGCACCGGCCGCACGCCGCTTGGCAACTCCAGCCGATAGTCCGCGGCCAGTATGGGGAAGTGCCAGAAATTGCCGGTGACATTCCAGTCGAGCTCGGGCTTGCCGTCGAACCAGCGAATCTGGCGGCCGGTCCGATAGCGGAAAACGTAAGTGTGCTCCCCGCGCGGGACGATCGTGTTCGGGTCGCCGGCGTAGATGCGCAGAACGCCATGCTGGCGCTCGGTGTGATACGGCTCGTTGCGGCCGTCGCGGGTGATGCCGGTCAGGCTGAAAGTGACCTCGTGCAACCCCTTGGCGTCTTTGAAGGTGAACGGGAAATCGCGGTAGATGCCGTGCCGGATTTCACGGCCTTCCGCATTCACACGGATGGTTTCGGTGACGGTGAATTCGCCGTCCTTGGCGACTTGCACGACCGAGTTGAAATGCTCGATGGCTTCGGCGGCGGACGCGCTCGCGTGGCCGGACAGAACAAACAAAAAGACCGAAGCGATACGGCCGAGAAACGCGGCAAAGGCCGGCGGGCGCCTCATGTCCGTCCTTGGCCGAGCGCGACCTGCGGCACCGCGCGGTCGACCGCATCGGAGACTTCGAAATATTCGCGCTGCCCGAAGCCGAACATGCCCGCGATCAGATTACTCGGAAAGGATTGTACCAGCACATTCTGGTTGCGCACCGCGCCGTTGTAATAGCGGCGGGCCATTTCAATATCCGTTTCGAGTTGAGCGAGCTGCTGCTGCAGCGCGAGGAAATTGGTGCTCGCCTTCAGGTCGGGGTAGCTCTCGGCGACCGCAATGAGCT
>JBAUHH010000537.1:0-8108 GCA_049680165.1 Pseudolabrys sp. | reverse complement strand
GCCTTGGCGATCCAGCCATCGACACGGCCGGGAAGCCCCACTTCCTCGCCGACGTTGTGCGCGGCCTTCTCGTTGAGCTCGGCGATCTGCGTGAAATGGAAAATGCCGAGATCGTTGAGCTGCTTTTCGATCGCCGGCGATACGCCGGGGAGCTTCTTGAGATCGTCGGCGACGCCGCGCGGGCCGGGCAACTGCTCGAAGCCGAGATCGCTGAGCGCAGGCGCCGTAGGCACCTCCTCGACTACCGGCTTTTCGGCAGCGCCGGTATCGACGCCCATCTCGCCTTGCGCACGCGAGATGCCGTCGAGCGCGGCCTTGGCGATGAGATCGCAATAGAGCGACACGGCGCGGCTGGCGTCGTCATTGCCGGGCACCACGAAACTGATGCCGGCGGGATCGCAATTGGTGTCGACGATGGCCGCGACCGGAATGTTGAGCCGGCGCGCCTCGCTGATCGCGATGTCTTCCTTGTTGGTGTCGATCACGAACAGCAAATCAGGCACGCCGCCCATGTCCTTGATGCCGCCGAGCGCGCGGTCGAGCTTGTCGCGCTCGCGCTGCATCGTGAGGCGCTCTTTCTTCGTGTAGCCGCCGGACTCGCCGGAGTTGAGCATTTCGTCGAGCTTGCGCAGGCGCGAGATCGAGCCCGAAATTGTTTTCCAGTTGGTCAGCGTGCCGCCGAGCCAGCGCGAATTGACGTAATACTGCGCGCTGCGCTTGGCAGCTTCTGCGATCGCGTCCTGCGCCTGACGCTTGGTGCCGACGAACAGGATGCGGCCGCCTTTGGCGACGGTGTCGCTCACGGCCTGCAGCGCGCGGTGCAGCATCGGCACGGTCTGGGCGAGATCGACGATGTGAATGTTATTGCGGGTGCCGAAGATGTATTCGCCCATCTTCGGGTTCCAACGGTGGGCCTGGTGGCCGAAATGCACGCCAGCTTCCAAAAGCTGACGCATGCTGAAGTCAGGAAGCGCCATTCATCTTCTCCGGTTGTTCCGCCGCGGACCGCGTGAGCCCAGAAATCCGGGCCACCGGAAGGCTTTGCGGCCCATTGTCGGGGCCAAAAGCCAAGGTCCGCGTGAGAGTTGCGCGGCTTATATAGACGCGATTGCCGGGTTGCAAGGATTCCGGCCGGTTTCGTGCGGCATCGGATCACATGGCAGAGGGCGAGTTCCGCAGCCAGATCAGAGGTATAGCGACCGAAGTAAGCGACGGATTTGGCCGCGTCTCCCCCCAAAACTGATGGAGAGCGCCATGACCACCCACGTTATCAGGCACAACCGTCCGGTCACCGACCGGCTTCATCCCCTCGTCTATCAGGGCCTCGGCGCGCTGGCTTTCTGGCTGGTGCTTTCGGTCTGGGTCCTGTTCGACCGCGGACCGTATATGTCGCTCACGGCGGCGGTGATTACGGGCTTCTTTTTCATTTTCGCGGCTTTGCCTTTCATGATCTGGCACTCTTGGCGGAAAGCCGGCGGCGCCGACGATGCGCCCGGCGCCAATTCATTCCAGGACTGGAGCCACGGAGAATTCCAGACGTGGACCGGGCCACTCTCCGGTTATGAAGCCGCGACGCAGATTTTGCTGCCGATCGCCGCAGTCTCATTCGGCATGACGATCTTCGGGCTGGTGCTGCTCTTCACGCTGCCGTCGCTCGGCTACTGATCAAAGCGCCTGCACTTCGACCACACCGGGCACCGCCTTGATCGCGCCCGCTATCTGCGGCGAGACCTTGAAGCGGCCGGGCAGTTTCACCTCGACCTCGGTGCCGTGCTCGAGCATCAGCACCACACTCACCTCGCCGTCGCCGTTGGCCTGACCGGAGCGCGTGGGCTGCATCGGCTCGAGTCGCTTGGCGACCGCTTCGATCGGCGCCTCGTTGCGCAGGAACACGCGCAGGCCCTTGTGCAGATTGGCGGCAGCGGCATCGAGCGGCTCGACCGACTGGATGCGCGCGCGCACGTCGTCGCCCTGCACTTCCGCCGACAAAAACAGCAGCACCGCCGTGCCTGGTTCGAGCAGGTCGCGATGTTCGGCCAGGCCTTCTGAAAAAATCACCGCTTCATAGTGGCCGGTCGGATCCGACAGGCCGATGATGCCCATCTTGTTGCCGGTCTTCGTGCGCCGCTCGACGCGTGACACGACCGTGCCGGCGACGCGCCCCGCGGTCGCGCCGTTTTTCACAGCGCGCGCGAACTCCGCCCAAGGCTGCGCGCGCAGGCGCTTCAGCGCGGCTGCGTAGTCGTCGAGCGGATGGCCCGAAAGGAAAAATCCGATCGCCTCATATTCGCGGCGCAGCCGCTCCGCCGGCAACCACGGCTCGACATTCGGCAGCGTCAGCGCCTCGCGGGTGCCGGCGCCGCCGAACAATTCGTTTTGTCCGACCGCGGCAGTCTCGTGCGAATGTTGCGCGCGTCCAAGGATGGTATCGACCGCGGCGAACACGCGCGCACGGTTGGGCTCGAACGCATCGAACGCGCCCGCCGCCGTCAGGCTCTCCAGCACGCGCTTGTTGACCGCGCGCGGATTGATGCGGGTAGCGAAGTCCGCGATGTCGGCGAACTTGCGCTCGTTGCGCGCGGTTATGATCGTTTCGACCGCTTGCGCGCCGACGCCTTTAAGCGCGGCGAGCGCATAAATGATCGTGTCGGTCTCGACTTCGAATTCGATGTCGGAGCGGTTCACCGACGGCGGATCGAGCTTGATGCCGAGCCGCTCGGCCTCGCCCCGGAATTCCCTGAGCTTGTCGGTATTGCCCATGTCGAGCGTCATGGTGGCGGCCAGAAACTCGACCGGATAGTTCGCCTTCATGTAGGCGGTCTGATACGTGAGCAGCGCATAAGGCGCCGAATGCGACTTGTTGAAGCCGTATTCCGCGAATTTGGCGCAGGCATCGAAGATCGTTTCGGCCAGCCCCTTGTCGAGACCGCGCTCGGTCGCACCGGCGAGAAAACGGCCGCGCTGCGCGTCCATTTCCTTCTTGATCTTCTTGCCCATCGCGCGGCGTAGAATGTCCGCTTCGGCCAGGCTATAGCCGGCAAGATCGCGGGCGATCTGCTGGACCTGCTCCTGATAGGTGATGATGCCGTAGGTCGCGGCGAGAATCGGCTCGAGTTTCGGGTGGAGGTACTCGATCGGCTCCAGGCCGAGCTTGCGCGCACAATAGGTCGGGATATTCGCCATCGGGCCGGGGCGATAGAGCGCGACCAGCGCGATCAGATCCTCGAAGCGGTCCGGGCGCATGTCGATCAGCGCGCGTCGCATGCCCTGGCTTTCCACCTGGAACACCCCGACGGTCTCGCCGCTGGCCAGCATCTGGAAAGTCGGCCCGTCGTCGAGCGGTATCTTCAAGAGATCGATTTCGATCCCGCGCCGACGCACCAAGTCGACCGCCTTCTTCAAGACCGTGAGCGTCTTCAAGCCAAGGAAGTCGAACTTCACCAAGCCCGCCTGCTCGACCCATTTCATATTGAACTGGGTTACCGGCATGTCGGATTTGGGGTCGCGGTAGAGCGGCACGAGTTCGCTCAGCGGCCGGTCGCCGATCACGATGCCGGCGGCGTGCGTCGAGGCGTGGCGCGTGAGGCCTTCGAGCTTCTTGGCAATGTCGAACGCACGCTTGACGGTCGGATCGCGCTCAGCTTCCGCCTGAAGGCGCGGCTCGTCGTCGATCGCGCGCGCCAAGGTGACCGGATTGGCCGGGTTCTGCGGCACCAGCTTGCACAGCTTGTCGACCTGTCCATAGGACATCTGCAGCACGCGGCCGACATCGCGCAGTACGCCGCGCGCCTGTAGCGTGCCGAAGGTGATGATCTGCGCCACCTGGTCGCGGCCGTACCGATTCTGCACATAGCGCATCACCTCATCGCGCCGCTCCTGACAGAAATCGATGTCGAAGTCCGGCATCGACACCCGATCGGGATTGAGGAAGCGCTCGAACAGCAGGTCAAAGCGAATTGGATCGAGATCGGTGATGGTCAGCGAATATGCGACCAGCGAGCCCGCACCGGAGCCGCGGCCGGGGCCGACGGGAATGCCTTGCGCTTTTGCCCACTGGATGAAGTCGGCGACGATAAGGAAGTAGCCCGGATATTTCATGCGCTCGATCACACCGAGCTCGAACGCGAGCCGATCCCTGTATTCGTCCTCGCTGTGGCCTTGCGCCAGACCGTGGCTGACGATGCGGCGCGCGAGCCCTTCCTGCGCCCGCTTGCGCAACTCGGAACCTTCATCGACTTGCGCGCCGCCATTGCCGACCGAAAATCGCGGCAAGATCGGCTGGCGGGTGCAAGGACGAAAATTGCAACGCCGCGCGATTTCCACAGTCGAGCGCAGCGCCTCGGGTAAATCCGCGAACAGCGCAACCATTTCCGCACGAGTCTTGAAGCGGTGCTCGGGCGTGAGCTGGCGCCGGTCCGCTTCCGCAACGAAGCGCCCTTCGGCGATGCAGATCAGGGCATCGTGAGCATCGTAATCTTCGCGCTTGGCGAAGAACGGCTCGTTGGTCGCGACCAGCGGAACGCCCTTGGCGTAAGCAAGCTCGATGAGCACCGGCTCGGCCAGGCGCTCTGATTTATGGCGCTGCAATTCGACGTAGAGCCGGTCGCCGAACAATTGCAGCAGCGTCTCGAGCCGCGTCGCCGCGAGATGGCTCTGGCCGGCAAAGATCGCGCGGTCGAGCGGACCGCCGGGGCCCCCGGTGAGCGCAATGATGCCGTCGGTCTTTCCCGCCAGCCAATCGAGCTTGACGTGCGGCGTCTCGTTCGCCGGCGTCTCGAGGAAGGCGCGCGAGCACAGCCGCATCAGGCTGCGATAGCCGCCTTCGTTCGCCGCCAGGAGGACGATGCGCGGACGGTCGTACGTGGCGTTGACCGCGCGCACGCCATGATCGGCATCGGCGAAATCGACGCCGAGCGCGCAGCCGACGATCGGCTGGATGCCGGAGCCTGCCATTTTTTCGGAGAATTCCAGCACTCCGAACATATTGTCGGTGTCGGTCAGCGCCAAAGCCGGCTGCTTGTCCGCTTTCGCAAGCTCGGCGAGCCGCGCGATCGGCAGCGCGCCTTCGAGCAGTGAATAGGACGAGTGCACGTGCAAGTGCACGAAATCGAGTTCGGCCATAGGTTTTGGAACTTGGAGTGATTCCTTCGCCGTGATCGTGCGGCCCGTGGCCGGCAGAGTCCACCGCGGCGGGGACCTTTCCCCGTCATCCTGAGGCGGCCGCATAAGAGGCGCAGCACAGGTGACTTGGCTGCGGTATGCGGCCCTCGAACGGTGAAGGCTCGGGGAAACCTGTCATCGTCGAGGCGCGCCGGGCGCGCACCTCAGGGGGACGACGGGCTTCTCAGAGGCTGCCGAGCACCTGCGACCAGATGCAAATCATGCTGACAAACAGCGACAGCGAGGCGAGCGCGGCAGCTTCCTTGACGACGGCTTTGAACATGAGTCTCTCCCAAGAACGGACAGAGAACATAGTTCATGGTATGTTCTAATGTCAAGTTCTGGTGACGACTCACCTAATGTGCAATCTAGGTGCGGTCCAGGTTGCGTTGCACCTGTCCGTCCTCCAATAAGCCATTGATAATGTTCCTCATTCTCTCTGTGACGTTCTGGCGCTTCGCTATTCTAACTTTCGCATAAACGGAGGGGCCATCGTTGTCCCTGCTCGAGGGCTTTAAGTACGCCGGAAATCTGCTTGCGCCGCTTCCGGTCCAAAAGACCGAGTTGCCAGGGGGCATGTGCTTTTTGTACGGCCGCACGCAAAGGGTAAAGGCGGGCGAAATCAAGATCTCCTTCGGGCACGAATTCGCCGAACCCAAGAGCATTGTGGTGCTGGTGAACGGCAATTTCGACAGGCAGGTCGGCTTTATCGAGACTGTGACCAGGATCGAAGCCGATCATTTCATCGTCACCAGCGACAACGCCCATTACTCGAATTCATTTGTGAGTTGGATCGCTATCGGTCGCTATGTGACCTGGACGGCAATGGGGAAGTAGACCGGCCGCTGGATTTCAGTCCATATCCACGATGACGGCACCGACCGGCGTCACGCATGGGACGCCCTTCCAATAGTCAGCCGATCCGTGGAAAGCACAAAAACCTAATGCCAATGGCCAGATTCGCGCGGCCAAGGCAACGCAAGTGACTTACGCCATCTCCACGATGACGCCGTCTTGCAGCGTCACCCGCCGGTCCATGCGGGCGGCGAGGTCCGTGTTGTGGGTGGCGACGATGGTCGCGAGCCCCGAGGCGCGCACCAGTTGGGTGAGCGCGGCGAACACATGGTCGGCCGTGTGGACGTCGAGATTTCCGGTCGGCTCGTCGGCCAGCAGGATGCGCGGCGCATTGGCGACCGCGCGCGCGATCGCGACCCGCTGTTGTTCGCCGCCCGACAGTTCGGCCGGCCTGTGCGTCAGGCGCTGACCCAGCCCCAGATAATCGAGCAGTTCGACCGCGCGCTTTCTGGCCTCGCCGCGCGAGAGCCCACGGATCATCTGCGGCATGACGACATTTTCGAGCGCGGTGAATTCCGGCAGCAGCCGGTGGAACTGATAGACGAAGCCGATCTCGTTGCGCCGCAGCCGCGTCCGCTCCGCGTCGCTCAAGGTCGCGGTCGCGCGTCCGTCGACATAGACGTCGCCATGATCGGGATGCTCGAGCAGGCCGGCGATATGCAACAGCGTCGATTTGCCGGCGCCCGATGGACCGACCAGCGCGATCGATTGACCCGGCCAGACCGCAAGCTCCGCACCGTTGAGAATATTGAGCGTCGCGTCGCCCTGCCGATAGTGCCGCTCGATGGCGTGCAGGAATATGACGGGGACTTCCTCGTCCTTCTCCGCCGTGCCGGCCATTTCCAGCGCGGTCTCACTCATAGCGCAGCGCCTCCACCGGATCGAGGCGCGCGGCGCGCCAGGACGGATAGAGCGTCGCCAGCAGCGAGAGCGCCAGCGCCATCACCACCACGGCGGTGGTTTCGCCGGAGTCCATGTCGGCGGGCAGATGCGAAAGGAAATAAAGCTCGGGCGAGAACAATTCGGTGCTGGTGAGCCACGACAGAAACTGCCGAATCGACTCGATGTTGAGGCAGACCACGACACCGAGCATGAAACCGACCAGCGTGCCGACCACGCCGATCGCGGCGCCGGTTATCAGAAAGACACGCATGATCGCGCCTTGCGTCGCGCCCATGGTGCGCAGGATGGCGATGTCCGGTCCCTTGTCCTTCACCAGCATGATCAGGCCGGAGACGATGTTGAGCGCGGCGACCAGGACAATCAGCGTCAGGATCAGGAACATGACGTTGCGCTCGACCTGCAGCGCATTGAAGAACGTCGCGTTACGCTGGCGCCAGTCGATCATGTAGATCGGGCGCCCGGCGGCGTCGCTGACCGCTTTGCGGAAACTGTCCACGCGGTCGGGATTGTCGGTGTAGACCTCGATCGCCGTCACGTCGCCGGCGCGGTTGAAATAGGCCTGCGCTTCCTTCAGCGGCATGAACACGAAGGCGGAATCGTATTCCGACATGCCGATCTCGAACACGGCGGCGACTTTGTAGACCTTGATGCGCGGCGTCGTGCCCATCGGCGTCACCGCGCCGCGCGGCGCGACCAGCGTGATGTTGTCGCCCGAGCGCAAGGAAAGCTGATCGGCAAGCCGGCGTCCGATCGCCACGCCCTGCCCTTCATCGAATCCTGCAAGCGAGCCCTGCTTGATGTTCTTCGCGACCGAGGGAAGCTTTTCCAGATCCATCAGCCTTATGCCGCGGACCAGTACGCCGCCGGCATTGAACGGCGATGATGCCAGCGCTTGGCCCTCGACGATCGGCGCGGCCAGGCGAATGCCTTTCACCCCGGCGATGCGCGCGGAGACCTCTTCCCAATCGGTGAGCGGCTTTTCCAGCGGCTGGATCAGGAGATGGCCGTTGAGGCCGAGAATCTTGTCGAGCAGCTCTTTACGGAAGCCGTTCATCACCGCCATGACGATGATCAGCGTGGCGACGCCCAGCACGATGCCGAGAAAGGAAAACCCGGCGATGACCGAGATGAATCCTTCCTTGCGCCGCGCCCGCAAGTAGCGCAGCGACAGCATCCATTCAAACGGGGAG
>JBAUHH010000536.1:0-20400 GCA_049680165.1 Pseudolabrys sp. | reverse complement strand
GCGCGCGAGACCGCGGCGCGCGTCGCCGCCGGCGCGGTCGCGCGCAAGATCGTACCCGGATTGAACGTGCGCGGCGCGCTGGTGCAGATGGGTCCGCACAAGATCGACCGCGCGCGCTGGGACTGGAACGAGGTAGCCAAGAATCCGTTCTTTTGCCCCGACGCGACGCAGGCGAAATTCTTTGAGGACTATCTCGACGGCGTGCGCAAGGCGGGCTCGTCCTGCGGCGCGGTGATCGAAGTCGTGGCCGACGGAGTGCCGGCCGGTCTCGGCGCGCCGGTATACGCCAAGCTCGACGCGGATCTCGCGTCCGCGTTGATGGGCATCAACGCCGTGAAGGGCGTTGAGATCGGCGACGGCTTTGCCACCGCTGCAATGAGCGGCGAGGATAACGCCGACGAGATACGCATGGGTAATGAGCGCAAGCCGCGATTTTTGTCGAACCATGCCGGCGGCATTCTCGGCGGCATCTCAACCGGGCAGCAGATCGTGGCGCGTTTCGCGGTCAAGCCGACGTCGTCGATATTGACGCCGCGCAAGACGGTCGACCGTTACGGCAACGAAACCGACGTCGTCACCAAAGGCCGCCACGATCCCTGCGTTGGCATCCGCGCGGTGCCGATCGGCGAGGCGATGGTTGCCTGCGTGCTGGCCGATCACTATCTGCGCCATCGCGCTCAGGTCGGCGAGGGCTTGGCGTGGCCATTCGCCAAGCCCGGCGCGTGACGCCGCGTTAGAGGAAATTCGTGTCCGACAATCACCAGCGCGTCGATGCCGCGGTCGCAGCCTTCGCCAAGGGCGAGATCGTCGTTGTCATGGACGACGACGACCGCGAGAACGAGGGCGACCTGTTCGTCGCCGCCTCGCTCTGCACGCCGGAGAAGATGGCCTTCATCATCCGCAACACGTCGGGCATCGTGTGCGCGCCGCTCGGCGCCGAGCACGCGCGGCGGTTGCACCTCGATCCCATGGTGGCGGAAAACGACGCGCCGCTCGGCACCGCATTCACGGTTTCGGTCGATGCGCGCCACGGCCTTACCACCGGCATTTCCGCTGAGGAGCGCTGCAATACCGTGCGCGCGCTCGCCAATCACAACAGCGGCGCCGACGACTTCGTACGTCCCGGCCACGTATTTCCGTTGATTGGGCGCCAGGGTGGCGTGCTGATGCGTTCGGGCCATACCGAAGCCTGCATCGATCTCTGCCGGCTCGCCGGGCTACCGCCGGTCGGCGTGCTGTCGGAAATGATGAACGATGACGGCACCGTGATGCGCGGGTCGGGTGTTGCCGCCTTTGCCGAGAAGTATGGGCTCAAGCAGGTTTCGATCGCCGAGCTGATCGCCTTCCGGCAAGCGCGCGACAAGCTGGTGGAGCGCGTCGGCGAATTCACGTTGCCGTCCGAGATCGGCCCGCTCAAGGGCTATGCCTATGTGACGCCGTTCGACCGCGTGCACCACATGGCTTTCGTTTACGGCAAGATCGGCGACGGCAAGAACGTGCTGGCGCGGCTGCACCGGGCCGATGTGATCGGCGATGTATTCGGCGGCGCCAAATCGATCCGCGGCGCGCTCGCGCGCTTCAAGGCGGAAGGCCGCGGCGTCATCGTTTACTTGCGCGACGGCACCGCCGGCGTGCCGGTGGCGGAAATCCCGCACGAGGACGGCACCGGCGCCGATGCCGCGCGCTCGCGACAGTGGCGCGAGGTCGGGCTCGGCGCGCAGATACTCAAGGACCTCGGCATTTCTTCGATTCGGCTGCTGGCGTCGAGCCAGCGCACGTACGTCGGTCTCGGCGGCTTCGGCATCGAGATCGCCGCGACCGAGCCGATCGACGGCTAACCGGTTCCGCACGCAACTCTGCTGCATCGCGAAAGATTTCACCCAAGCGCTTTCTGCATTGCAGGCCATAGGGAAGGGGCAAATAATGCCCCGCGCACTCTGTGCAACTGGGGGAGTAAGTCATGGCTGCCGTAACGTCCGCGGGAACGTCCGCATGGTATTGGAATCGCTGGTCACAACTCATTTTGGGCCTGATCGCCATGATGGCGATCTCGTCGCCGCAATATGTGTGGACGCTGTTTACCGGTCCGCTCAATCAGAAACTCGGAACGACGCTCGCTGAATTGCAGTGGACGTTCTCGCTGCTGATTATCCTGCAGACGTGGTGCTCGCCGATGCAGGCGTACCTCGTCGACCGCTTCGGCCCACGTTTGCTGATTTCGGTCGGCGCGGCGATGTCGGGCGGCGGCTGGGTGCTGTCGGCCTATGTCGACAATATCTGGGCGCTGTACTTCTGCTACGGGATCATCTGCGGCTTCGGCACCGGCATCATCTACGTCGGGATCATCGGCCTGATGATGCGCTGGTTTCCCGATCGGCGCGGACTTGCCACAGGTCTCGCCGCCGCCGGCTATGGCTTCGGCGCCATCTTCACCAGCTTCCCGATCGACAGCATGATCAAGGCGTCCGGCTATGCACACACGCTGGTCGTGTTCGGCATCATCCTGGGCTTGATTGGCATCATCGCCGCGCAATGGATGCGCGTTCCGCCGGACGGCTGGCTGCCAGCCGGTTATTCGCCGGCCACCGCAACGACCATGCAATCGAAGCGCAGCTACACCCCGAAGGAGATGCTGCAAAGCCCGATCTTCTGGCTGCTATTCATCATGATGAGCATGATGTCCACCTCAGGCCTCATGGTTGTCTCAAACGTCGGGCCGTTCGCGAAGGAATTCAAAGTCGCGGACGTGCTGGTGTTCGGCATGGCGGCGCTGCCGCTGTCACTGACGCTGTCGCGCTTCACCAACGGCTTGACGCGGCCGTTCTTCGGCTGGGTTTCCGATCGTATCGGGCGCGAAATGACGATGTTCATCGCCTTCTCGCTCGAATGCGCGGCGATCCTTGTGCTGTTTGCGTTCATCGACCGGCCGGCGCTGTTCGTCGTGCTGACCGGGCTGGTGTTCTTCGGCTGGGGCGAAATCTTTTCGCTCTTCCCCTCGACGCTGACCGACACGTTCGGGCCGAAATTTGCGGCGACGAATTACGGCTTCCTCTATATCGCACAGGGGGTTGGTTCGATTCTCGGCGGCCCGGCTGCTGCCTACATCAAGCAGACCACCGGAAGCTGGACTTCGGTGTTCATCATCGTCGCAATCCTCGACATCGTCACCGCCTTGCTCGCGATCACGGCGCTGCGCGCGATGCGCGCGCGGCACTTGCAGTCGAGCTGATTTAGCTCGCGAGAATGTGAGGCCAGCCGGGGCAGCCCGGCTGGCCTTTTTATTTTTCACGAAGCCGTCGGCATGGCAGATTTGGCGGGTGGGGGAGACGGGAAATGCCAATGCTGCGGATGCTTTTTGTAGGCGCCGCCATCGCGGTTTTTGCGGCCGGTGTTGCCGGCGATACGCACTACGGCTTTGCGGCGGGTCCGTTGCGTTACGTGGACAAGAGTCCCGGCGCGGTCCCGGTCGACGTCGAGTTGGTGATCGCCGTCGATGTCTCTTTCTCGATGGATCCGGACGAGCAAGCGCTGCAACGCGAAGGTTATATCCTGGCGCTGACCTCGCGCGAATTCCTCAACGCCCTGCGCGAAGGCGCCAACGCCAAGATTGCCATCATGTATTTCGAATGGGCCGGCCCCAACGACCAGAAGATCATCATGCCCTGGCGCATCATCGACGGCCCGGAAGCAGCCGACGCGGTCGCCGCCGAAATTTCGCGCGCCCCGTACCGCCGCGCCTCGCGCACATCGATTTCCGGCGCGCTGAAGTTCGCAAAGCCGCTGTTCGACAATAGCGGCTATCGCGGCCTGCGCCGCGTCATCGACGTTTCCGGCGACGGCGCCAACAACGCCGGCGATCTGGTGGTGCCGGTGCGCGACGACGTTCTCGCCGCCGGCATCACCATCAACGGCCTGCCGATCATGCTCAAGCGGCCCTATGCCGGCACCATGGATATCGAGAATCTCGACATCTATTACGAAGATTGCGTGGTCGGCGGGCCCGGTTCGTTCGTGATCCCGATCCGCGAGCGCGAGAAATTCATCCAGGCGACGCGCGAGAAGCTAGTGCTGGAAGTCGCCGGGCGCGCGCCGGAGGTGCGCATCATTCCGGCGTCTGCGCAGGCGCCGCGCATTTCGTGCACCATCGGCGAGCAGATGTGGCAGAAGCGCTGGGGCGGATACGACTTCCGGTGATTACTGCTGTCATGCCCGCGCAGGCGGGGCATCCAGTGCTCTCGGACATCTCGATAGCGTTCGGAGTACTGGATTATCCGCCTTCGCGGATGATGACAACCTGAGCTCATTTGCGAAAGCTCGCCACCAGCTCAACGTGGTGTGAATAGCGGAACTGATCGACCGGCGTGACGCCGGCGAGCCCGTAGCCGCCGTCGATCAGGATTTTGGCATCGCGCGCAAAGGTGGCGGGATCGCATGACACCGCGATCACCACCGGCACGGCGCTTTTGGCCAGCTCGCGCGCCTGCGCCTCGGCGCCTTGACGCGGCGGATCGAACACGACTACATCGACGTTCTTGAGTTCGCTTGCCATGAACGGCCGGCGGAACAGGTCGCGTGCTTGCGCGTCCATCGGCTTTAACCCGTTCGCCGTCGCGGCGCCGCGCTTGAGCGCGCCAATCCCGGCTTCGTCGTTATCCGCGGCGGTGACGCGCGCGCGTTCGGCGAGCCGCAGAGCAAACGGTCCGACGCCGCAGAACAAATCGGCGATATTCTTCGCCGCGCCGGCGTGCTGGATGACAAGCCGCGCCAACGTTTCCTCGCCTTGCGCCGTGGCTTGCAGGAAAGCGCCCGGTGGCAACAGGACCTGCGCTTTGCCGATCTTCAAAAGCGGCGGGGCCTGTTGCGCGACCAGGTCGCCGTGACGGGTGAGCCGCGCCAGCCGGTGCTTTTCGGCAAGGCGCGCGAGTTCTGCGGACGCCTTCGGATTGAGCGGTCCGGAGCCGCGCACGTCCACGTCAAGGCCGGAATCGGTCGCGGTGATCTGGATGTCGAGCGGCTTTTTCTGCGGCTTGAACGCTTGCGCGATCGCCCAAGCGGCTTCGAGCGCGCCGGCGAGGCCGGGCGCTAGGATCGGGCATTTGTCGATGGCGACGATCTGATGGCTGCGCGCCGCGGCAAAGCCGACTTCGAGAACGTCGTTCATGCCGCGCCGCGCGTGCAGCACCGCGCGGCGGCGGCCTTGTCCGTGCGCGTCGACGATCGGCTCGACCGGCGCGATCACCCCGGCTTGCGCCAGCGCTTCGGCGACCAGCCCGCGCTTCCACAACAGATATTCCGCCAGCGACCAGTGCTGGAGCGCGCAGCCACCGCACAGGCCGTAGTGCGGGCAGACCGGCACGGCGCGTTCGTGTGAGGCGCGTTCGATGTGCAGCAAATGGCGGCGGTCGGGATGGCCGGCGACGGGCTCAGCCGTAACTATTTCGCCCGGCAGCGTGTAGGGCACATAGATCGTGCCTTGCGCCGTATCGGCGATGCCGTCGCCGCGATGGCCGAGGCGGGCGATGGTAAGGCGTTCGGTCATGCCTCGCCTTAGCCGACTGGCGGCCCCCCGCGCAACGCGCCGTGCTCAGGTCGGCGTCGCGTGCGCGACCGCGGGCATGTAGCCGCGGCGCGTCAAGTTGTGAAACCGCCAGGTGAGCAGGAATGCGTAGAGCACGAGGCCGATGGTAAAGCCGATCCAGACGCCGGTCACGCCGAGCCCGACCGGAAAGCCCAGCGCATAGCTCGCCACGAATCCGACCGGCCAGAAGCTCACCGCCGCGAACATCATCGGCACGCGGGTGTCGTTAAGCCCGCGCAGCGCGCCGGCGGCGACGGTCTGTATGCCGTCGACGATGAAAAAGGTGGCGCCGATGGTCAGCAGCGTTGCCGCGAGCGCAATGGTCGCGTCGGTATCGCGGTCGCCGGTGTCCAGAAAGGCGAGCGGAATAAGGTCGCGGGACGCGACGATAAGAACCACCATCGCCGCCATGAAGATGACGGCGAGCGCAATCGCCGCGAACCCGGCGCGGCGCGCTGAAAGCGGATCGTTGCGGCCGACCGCCTGGCCGACACGCACGGTCGCCGCCATCGAAATGCCGAGTGGCACCATGAATACGGCCGCCGCGGTCTGTAGCGCGATTTGATGCGCCGCGAGCGGGATGGTGCCGAGCCAGCCGACCATGACGGCGGCGGATGCAAACAAGCCGTATTCCAGCAGGAACGAGCCTGAGATCGGTGCACCGACGACGATCAGCTTTCCCATCAGCGCCCAATCCGCGCGCCAGAAGCGGCCGAGCACGCGATATTTCCTGAACGGCCGCTGCGTATAGGCGATCCAGAAGCCGGCGATGCACATGCCGGCATTGACGATGGTGGTGGCGGCGCCGGCGCCGGTCATCTCGAGGCGCGGCAAGCCGAACGCGCCGAAGATCAGCGCGTAGGCGAGCAAGGTATTGATCGGGATCGCCGCCAGCGTGATCCACAGCGCCGGCTCCGGCCGGTTCACCGCACCCATGAAGCTGCGCAGGGCAATGAACCACCAGCCCGGCACCATGCTCCAGGTGAGACCGGCAAGATAGTCGCCGGCAAGGCGGGCGGCCTCCGGCTCTTGTCCGAGCGCGAGCAGGATGCGCTCGCCTTGCAACTGGACGGCGACGAGCGGAACGCTGAGCAGCAGCGAGACCCAAAGTCCGACGCGCAGCGAGCGCCGCACCATGCGCGGCTCGCGCGCGCCGAACGCCTGAGCGGCGAGCGGTGCGACGGCTGATACGAGCCCCATGCCGAGCATGAAGCCGACGAACAACACAATCTGCGCCAGCGCCGAGCCGGCCACGGCCTTGTCGCCGAGCCGGCCGACCAGCACGAGATCGCTGGTCATCATCGCGATCTGCCCGAGCTGGGTGAAGGCAATCGGCAGCGCGAGATGGACCGTCTCCGCGATCTCCGCGCGCCAAAGGCCGCGGCCGGATAATGAAACGGCCGCGATCTCGACCTGTGAGTTTGTCATGGCGCACACCGTAGAAGGTGTTGTGGCGAGAGCAAGGCTGCGCACATCACAGGCCTTTGAAGAAGGACGCTGTGTCGCCGCCGCGACACGCATCAAGGGGTGTCATGTATTCAATTGCGCAGGCTGATGCGTTAGCGTGTTGCTCCGAGCAGGAATTCGGCATTGCCGTCGCCGCCGGTAATCGGCGAGGGCATCACATCAGCGACGCGCCAACCGAGTGCCGCGACAAATGCGGCAATGTCATCGCAAACCGCGGCGTGGATCTGCTTGTCGCGCACGACGCCCTTCTTGACCGCCGCGCGGCCAGCTTCGAACTGCGGCTTGATCAATGCAACGAGCTGTGCGTGTAGTTTCGCCAAAGCCAGCGCCGGCGGCAGCGCCAGTTTCAATGAAACAAAGCTGACATCGATCGTGACGAGTTCGAGCCGGTCGCCCAAACGGGCCGGGGAAAGCGTGCGGACATCGATCCCTTCCATCGAAATAATCTCCGGTCTTGCGCGCAGGCTGGCGTGCAACTGGCCGTGCCCGACATCGACCGCATAAATCTTGGCCGCGCCGCGTCCGAGCAACACTTGCGTGAAGCCGCCGGTCGAAGCGCCGACGTCGAGGCAAATGCGGCCGCGCGGATCGAAGCCGAAATGATCGAGCGCCGCCGCCAATTTCACGCCGCCGCGCGAGACGTAAGGATGCGCCGGCGTTGCCGCGAGCGCGGCGTCTATCTCGATTTCGTCGGAAGCCTTGCGCACCGGCACGTCGTTCGCGGTCACGAGACCGGCGGCGATGGCGGCCTGCGCCCTCGCGCGGCTCTCGAACAGGCCTCGCTCGACCAGCAAACGATCGGCGCGCAGGCGTGTGGGCATCAAACACTCCGTTGTCATGCCCGCGACAGCGGGCATCCAGTATTCGCTAACGGTCGAGATTATCTCAAATTTGGAGAGTACTGGATCGTCCGCCTGCGCGGACGATGACGCCGAGTGCTGCGCTGCGTCCGGGACAAGTGCGGCTACGCCAGTTTCACCGTCTCGGCGGCGGCGTCCTTGCCGAGCGCCTCGAACACCTTGGCGACGATGCCCTTGGCGTCGAGCCCGGCCTGCGCATACATCGCGCCGGGCGAATCCTGATCGATGAACGCATCAGGCAGCACCATCGAGCGCACCTTGATGCCGCGGTCGAGCACACCGTGCTCCGCCAGCGCCTGCAAGACATAGGAGCCGAACCCGCCGACCGCGCCTTCCTCGATGGTGATCAGCACTTCGTGCTCGCGCGCGAGCCGCAGCAGCAGGTCGACGTCGAGCGGCTTGGCAAAGCGCGCGTCAGCGACCGTCGCTGAAAGCCCAAGCGTTTTGAGCTCGTCGGCGGCCTTCAGGGATTCGCCGAGGCGCGCGCCGAACGAGAGCAGCGCGACCTTGTGGCCTTCGCGCACGATGCGGCCCTTGCCGATCTCGAGCGGCACGCCTTCTTCAGGCATCACCACGCCGAGGCCTTCGCCGCGCGGATAACGCAAGGCCGAAGGCCGGTCGTCGATCGCGGCGGCGGTCGCCACCATGTGCACGAGTTCGGCTTCGTCGGCCGCCGCCATCAGCACGAAACCGGGCAGGCAGCCGAGATAGGCGACGTCGAAGGAGCCGGCATGGGTCGGCCCGTCGGCGCCGACAAGCCCGGCGCGGTCGATCGCAAAGCGCACCGGCAGGCGCTGCACGGCAATGTCGTGCACCACCTGATCGTAAGCGCGTTGCAGGAAAGTCGAATAGATGGCGGCGAAGGGCTTGAAGCCCTCGGCCGCGAGCCCGCCGGAGAACGTCACCGCGTGCTGCTCGGCAATGCCGACGTCGAAACAGCGGCTGGGAAACTCCTGCGCGAACAAATCGAGCCCGGTGCCGGACGGCATCGCAGCGGTGACCGCGACGATCCTGTCGTCCTTGCGCGCTTCCTTGATCAGGCTCTCGGCGAACACCTTGGTGTAGACCGGCGCGCGCGGTTTGGATTTCGCCTGCGCGCCGGTGGCGACGTCGAACTTGACCACGCCGTGATATTTGTCGGCGGAAACTTCGGCAGGGCCGTAACCCTTGCCCTTCTGCGTCACGACATGGACGAGGATCGGCCCGGCTTCGGCGTCGCGCACGTTGCGCAGCACCGGAAGAAGATGATCGAGATTGTGGCCGTCGATCGGCCCGACATAGAAGAAGCCAAGCTCCTCGAACAGTGTGCCGCCGGTCCAGAAGCCGCGCGCGAATTCCTCGGCGCGCTCGGCCTTGGTTTCGAAAAATTTCGGCAGATAGCGCGCGAGCTGCTTGCCGACGTCGCGCAGCGTCCGGTAGGTCTTGCCGGATATGAGCCGCGCCAGATAGGCGGACATGGCGCCGACCGGCGGCGCAATCGACATGTCGTTGTCGTTGAGAATGACGATCAGCCGCTCGTTGCGCGCGCCGGCATTGTTCATCGCCTCGTAGGCCATGCCGGCCGACATCGCGCCATCACCGATCACCGAAATGACGTTGTTCTTCTTGCCGGCGAGATCCCGCGCGACCGCCATGCCGAGCCCGGCCGAGATCGAGGTCGAGGAATGCGCCGCGCCGAACGGGTCGTATTCGCTCTCCGTGCGTTTGGTGAAACCGGAAAGCCCGCCGCCTTGCCGCAGCGTGCGAATGCGGTCGCGGCGGCCGGTGAGAATCTTGTGTGGATAGGCCTGATGCCCGACGTCCCAGACCAGACGATCCGCCGGCGTGTGGAACACGTAATGCAGCGCCACCGTCAGCTCGACCACGCCGAGGCCGGCGCCGAGATGCCCGCCGGTGATGGCGACCGCGTCGATGGTCTCCTGCCGCAGTTCGGCCGCGACCTGCGGCAACTGCTCCGGCGCGAGCTTGCGCAGGTCGTCGGGAGTGCTGATGCGGTCGAGCAGCGGCGTTTTCGAGGCTTCGGACAAGACGCGCTCCGCAACGTTACTGCCGGCAGGTCGGCCAAGGCGGCCGTCACATTGCGGGCTTCACAATGGCTTACACTAGGTGACCGGTTTGCGGCAATTCTACGTGGCCGCAGCAGGATAGGGGCCGATCAGGCCCGCTTTGGCCGCATGGCGGCGACGGTGGCCTCTGGCTTCACCAGGCGCGTCATCAGGTCGAACGGCCCGCAGCAGATCAAATAAAAGTCGTACGCCGCGCCCAGCCGCTCGTTCGCCATCAGGAACTGGAAATGCGCCTTGAAGAAGCGCCAGCGCCGGCGCCCGAAATTGCCCACCCACAGATCGCGGAAGCTGATGGCGACAACGCTCGGGTTGCGCCGGTCGGGACCGGCGTCGATGCCGTGATCGGCGACCGGATCGAACGGCCAGAAATTCATGATGTCGTGGCGCGACTGGTAATCGACCCACTCGATGTCGGACGCGACCGCGAGCCGCCGCAGGCGGTCGCGGAACCACTGCGCCTGCGCATGGAAACCGATGATCGGCAGATTGGCGCCGACGGTGAGCAGGCGCACGCTCTTGCCGCGGCGCCCGAGTTCCGGATCGCGCGCCAGCGCGCGGTCGAGCACGTCGACGGCCAGGAAAGAGCCGGAAGAGTGCCCCACGATAATGACTTCGTCGGCGTCGGCCGAGCGCACCGAATCGACAACGTAGCCGGCGAAGGTTTCCATTCGCTCTTCCCAGTCGGGCCGCTGTCCGTGCGCGAACTGGTGGGTGGAGATGCCGTCGTCGCAGAGATAAAGCAGATAGGTTTGCGGCTCGGTCACCCAGAGAAAGGACGCAAATGCACCGGAGCCGGTGACGATGCCGACAAACCATGAGACCACGGCGGGCGCGCCGAGCGTGGCGACCAGCCTGAAGCACAGCGCGCCGACCAGCGCACCGCATGCGATGAAGAACGTCATCAGCACCAGCGGATAGAGGCTGAACAGGCCGAAGCGCCAATGCGCGCGCAGGATCCGGAACAGCACGCCGTTGAGCAGCGTGCTGCCGAACGTGCGATACATGTGCACGATCTTCCACCATGCCGGGCGCGCGAAGTCGCGGCGGATGATGTCTTCCCAGCGCAGGAACTCGTAGGTGGTCTCGACGGTCCAATCGCTGCCCTGCGTGGTCATTTCCCACGTCGTGATGAAACGGCTCGGATCGTTGCTGGCGCCGCCGACTCTGCCGGTGAGACCGTAGAGCTCGCAGGCGCGTCGGTATTCGCGGCGGAACATGCGGTAATACTCGGCCAAGCCCCGCGGATCGTAGCCCTGCACATAAATGATGAGCCGCCGACGGACCTGCACGGGCGCCGTCAGTCGACGTCGAGCGGTTCGGTGCCGGTCGGTTTGCCCGAGGCATCGAGCGTGATCTTTTCCACGCGCGCTTCCGCCTGGCGCAGCAATTCCTCGCAGCGCCGCTTGAGCGCTTCGCCGCGCTCGTAGATCGCGACCGATTCTTCAAGCGCGACCTTGCCCTCCTCCAGCCGCTTGACGATCGATTCAAGCTCCTCGATCGCGCGCTCGAAGGGCAGCTTCTTCACGTCGGCATTGTTGTTTTCGGCCATGGTGCTCCGGCGCTTGCCGCCCCTTACCTTATATGGCGACGAATATAGTCACGATCAGGGAGCGCGACGATCCATCTTGCGCCATCGCCCGCCGGTCATCCCCAGCACAATGGCGCGAGGCAACAGCCGCGGCAGCAGGGTTACGACCTTGTTCGGCATTCCCGGCACCACCACGCGCTTGCCGCGCATGAGTCCGTCATAGCCTTCGCGCGCCACCCGCTCGGCGGTGCGGGCGAGATAGCGCGGGAAATAGCCGCGCGGGATGCCGGCACGTTCCTGGAATTCGGTCCGCACCGGCCCGGGGCACAGCGCGGTCACGCGCACGCCCGACGGCGCCAGCTCGGCGTGCAGCGCCTCGCTGAACGACAGCACGTAGGCCTTGGTGGCGTGATAGACGGCCATGCCGGGCGAGGGCAGGAACGCGGCAATCGAGGCGACGTTGAGAATGCCGCCGCGGTGCCGGGTGAGCGCCTCGATCCAGCGCAGCGACAGGTCGGTGAGCGCGCGCGCGTTAAGGTCGATCATCGCCAGTTCGTCGGCACGGCCGCGTGCGGCCGCCTCGCCCAAGAGACCGAAGCCGGCATTGTTGACGACCACGGCAGGCTCCAGCCCGCGCGCCGTCATCGCCTCGGCGAGCTGCGCCGGTCCATCGGGCGCGCCGAGGTCGCAGGCAATCACCTGCGGAGCCGGGTGACCGCGGCCGGCGATTTCGGCGGCAAGCGCGGTCAATTGCGCCTCGCGCCGCGCGGTGACCGCAAGCGCATGGCCCTGCTGCGCGAACACGCGGGCGAGCGCCGCGCCTATTCCGGCGGACGCCCCGGTGATGAGAGTCACAGGCTGCATGGATGACATCTTTGCGCGAATACCCGACAATGACGCTAGCGCAGTTGTGGGAGAGCGGCTAGCGGTGATGAGGGATCTCAAAGGCAAAGTCATTTTGGTGACCGGCGCCGCCGGCGCGATCGGCGCGGCGGTGGTTGCCGCGGTCAAGCGCGCGGGCGGAACCGCAATCGCCACCGATCTTTCCGGCCGCAACGGCATCGATCACGCGCTCGACGTGACGGCGGAAGCGGATTGGCTGAAAGTCGTGGGCGAGATCGAGCGCCAGCACGGCCACCTCGACGGGCTGGTCAATGCCGCCGGAATCGCCGTGCTCGCCACCATCGAGAAGACCGACTTCGCCGACTGGCGGCGCGTGCTGTCGGTCAATCTCGACGGCACGTTTCTCGGCTGCAAGCATGCGTTCGCGCTCATGAGGAAGACCGGCGGCTCGATCGTCAATCTGTCGTCGGTGTCGGGTCTCGTCGGCGGGCATAATCTCGCCGCCTACAATGCCTCGAAAGGCGGCGTGTCGCTGCTGACCAAATCGGTCGCCTTGCACGGCGCGCGGCTCAAGCCGCCGGTGCGCTGCAACGCCGTCTGCCCGGCGTTCCTCGAAGGGCCGATGGTGGACGAGATCATCAACGCCACGCGCAAGCCCGACATGGTGCGCCAGCGGCTGCATCTCGACATTCCGCTCGGCCGTCTCGGCCAGCCGGCCGAGGTCGCCGATCTCTGCGTCTATCTGTTGTCGGATGAGGCCGGCTTCATCACCGGCGCGGATCTGCCGATCGATGGCGGGCTGACGGCGCGATGACTTAACTCCCTCCCTGAAAGGGGGAGGGTTGTGGAGGGGGTCATTCGAACGTCAAAGCGTGACCTCCACCCGGATCGCTTCGCGATCCGACCGCCCCCTTGCAGGGGGAGGTTTAAGAAAAATCAACCGTGCATTAACGCCGTGACGTGCGCGGCGACCGAGCGCGACAGGCCTTGCAGGTCGTAGCCGCCCTCGAGCAGCGACACGATGCGGCCCTCGCAGTTCTGGTCGGCGACTTCCATCAGCTTTTGCGTCACCCAAGTGTAATCGTCTTCGACCAGGTTGAGGTTGGCGAGCGGGTCGCGCGTGTGCGCGTCGAAGCCGGCGGAGATGACGATGAAGCCGGGCTTGAACGAGCGCAGGCGTGGCAGGATCAAGGTCTCGAATGCCTCGCGGAAAGGCTCGCCGCCGTCGCCCGCGTGCAGCGGTGCGTTGACGATGTTGTTGTGCTTGCCGCGCTCGTTGCGCGCGCCGGTGCCGGGATAAAGCGGCATCTCGTGCGTCGAGCAATACAGCACGCTTGCATCCGACCAGAAGATGTCCTGCGACCCGTTGCCGTGATGCACGTCGAAATCAACCAGCGCCACGCGCTCGACGCCGTGCTTCTTCTGCGCGTGGCGCGCCGCGATCGCCGCATTGTTGAAGAAGCAGAAACCCATCGCGCGTTCGGTCTCGGCGTGGTGGCCGGGCGGGCGGGTGACGCAAAATGCGTTCGCCGCTTTCTTTTCCATCACCTCGTCGACCGCCAGCATGCCGCCGCCGACACAGCGCAACGCGGCCTCGAAGCTGCCGGGCGACATCGAGGTGTCAGCGTCGATACGCACCAGCCCTTCCGTGGGCGCGGCCTCGCGGATCGCCGCGGCGTATTCCATCGGATGGCAGAGCGCGATGTTGTCGAGCCCGGCGAGCGGCGCCTCGACGCGCGCGAGCTGCTGGAACTTTTCGTCCTCCAGCACCTGCTCGATCGCACGCAGGCGATCCGGCCGTTCCGGGTGGCCCAGGGGCGTAAGGTGATTGAGGCAGGCGGGATGGCTGACGAGGAGCGTGGACATTGATCTGTTTTAACGCGGCTTTTTATTGCTGCAAACCCTTTACTGTCCTAGCGCTTCGGCCCGAGGCTCACGCCTTTCGGCGGCGGCATCGTGTCGGGCACGAAGAAATCGACCTGCAAGGGCTGGCTCGGATCGGCGCGATATTTATCGAAGTCGGTGACGCCTTCGCCGGAGAGAAACGTGTCGTCGATGAGGAAGTTCCCGGTGAAACTGCGCGCCGGTTTCTGGAAGATGCGCCACGCGGCCTCCGCCAGAATCTCCGGCTTGCGCGAGCGCCGCATGATCGCGTCGCCGCCGAGCAAATTCTTGATCGCGGCTGTGGCGATCGTCGTGCGCGGCCACAGCGCGTTGACCGCGATGCCTTTGCCGCGCAATTCGCCGGCAAGCCCGAGCGTCACCATGCTCATGCCGAATTTCGCCATCGCATAGCCGGTGTAGGGCGCGAACCATTTTTCCTGCATGTCGAGCGGCGGCGAGAGCATCATGATGTGCGGATTGGCGGCGCGCTCCAGATGCGGAATTGCGTATTTCGACACCATGAAGGTGCCGCGCGCGTTGATTTGATGCATGAGGTCGAAGCGCCGCATGTCGGTTTGCGTCACCGGCGTGGTCTGGATCGCGCTCGCATTGTTGACGACGATATCGATGCCGCCGAAAGCCGCGGCGGTTTTGTCGATCGCGTCCTTCACCGCGCTTTCGTCGCGCACGTCCACGGCGAGCGGCAGCGCCTTGCCGCCGGCCTTCTCGATCTGCGCGGCGGCGGTATGGATGGTGCCTTCAAGCTTCGGATGTGGCGTTACGGTCTTGGCGGCAATCGCGATGTTGGCGCCGTCGGCTGCCGCCTTGAGCGCGATGGCCAGGCCGATGCCGCGCGACGCGCCGGTGATGAAAAGCGTCTTGCCCTGCAACGACATCGCTCCCTTCCGTTCGTGTATTGCCGTACTACATGAGTTCAGACTAGCGATTTCATTTCCGCTCGTCCCCGCGAAAGCGGGGAACCAGTGGTTCAGGCAAAGAGCTGGATTCCCGCTTGCGCGAGAATGAACGGTGACCGGCGATTTCGATCGGAGAGTTCGCCATGCAGCTCTTGGGTATTCATCATCTCACGGCCGTTTCGGCGGACGCGCCCGGCAACGTGAAATTCTACACCAAACAGCTCGGACTGCGCCTCGTTAAGAAGACCGTCAACCAGGACGACGTCAGCGCCTATCACCTGTTCTATGCCGACGGTGTGGCCGAGCCCGGCAGCGACATCACCTTCTTCGATTTTCCAACCGTGCGCGAGAAGCGCGGCAACAACACCATCACCCGCACCGGCATGCGCGTCGCCGGCGAGGCGAGCTTGCGCTGGTGGCACGAGCGGCTCAAGGCCGGCGGCGCCAATGTCGGCGAGATTGCCGAGCGCGACGGACGGCTGACGCTCGACTTCGAGGATCCCGAAGGACAGCGGCTGGCGCTGGTCGATGACGGCGGCAAAGGTGAGGCGCACCCCTGGGCGAAAAGCCCGGTGCCTGCCGAGCATCAGATCCGCGGCCTCGGCCCGATCACCATGACCGTGCCAGAGCTTAGGCTGACCGATCTGCTGCTCACCGAAGTCGTGAACATGCGCAAGGTCCGCGACTATCCGCATCCGGAATCGAACCCCGACGGCGTGCATGTCTATGAAATGGGCGAGGGCGGCCCGGCAGCCGAGCTGCACGTCGCCGTCCGGCCCAACCTCGCCCCCGCTCACCCTGGCGCTGGCGGCGTGCATCACGTCGCGTTCCGCTCGCCCGACAAGGACTACGACGCCTGGGCGGAGCGCCTGCGCGACATGCGCATCCCGAACAGCGGCAAGGTGGATCGCTACTGGTTTCGCTCGCTCTATTTCCGCGAACCGAACGGCATCCTGTTCGAGATCGCCACAGAAGGGCCGGGCTTTGCGGTCGACGAGCCGCTCGACAAGCTCGGCGAGACTTTGGTGTTGCCGCCGTTCCTTGAGGGGAAGCGCGCGCAGATCGAGGCGGGGCTGAAGCCGTTATAGAGCGGGGCGGCGTCTTTTGGAGTCTCGTCATGGATTGCGGGGTCAAGTCCAGCAATGATGAACGCGGCGCCCTGCGCCGCGTTATTGCGCCAGCGCCGCGTCCGCGCCGTTCACGCTGTCGGCGCCGTCGACGACCGTGCGTTCCAGGCCGGACGATTGCACCGCAAGATTTTCCGCAAAGTAGCGCGCGATCGCAGTGCGGCCGGCATCGCCATTGCCAGTGCGCAAAGCAGCGATCGCGTCTTCGGCCAGCATGCAGCCGCCGGCGGCATTGGCGAACATCCGCAAATAGGGCGTCGCACCGGCAAGCGCAGCGTCGGACGCCTTTTGCGCCAGCAGCCACTGGGTCGCGCGCTCGAGGCTGTCGATCGCCTCGCCGAGCCGCTCGGCGGTCTCGCCGAAGGCCGTATTGTTGCTTGCGCGCACCGACTTCACCGTGCGGCGCAACTCGTCGATGTAGCCTCTGACTGTCGCGCCGCCTTCGAGCGGAATCTTGCGCGTGACGAGATCGATCGCCTGGATGCCGTTGGTGCCTTCGTAGATCGCGGCGATGCGCGCGTCGCGATAGTGCTGCGCGGCGCCGGTCTCTTCGATGAAGCCCATGCCGCCGTGCACCTGCACACCGAGCGAGGCGACCTCGGTGCCGATGTCGGTAGAAAATGCTTTGGCAACCGGCGTCAGCAACGACGCGCGCTCATGCGCGGCCTTGCGCGCCGCTTCCGTCTTTTCGCGCTGCGAGCGGTCGAGCGCGACCGCCGTCGCATAGCAGATCGCGCGTGCGGCCTGCGTCAGCGCGCGCATCGTCAGCAGCATGCGCTTGACGTCCGGATAATGCGCGATGGTGCCGCCCGCGCCTTGCTTGCGCTCGTTGGCGTAGGCAAGCGCCTGCTGCGTCGCCGTCTCGGCGATTCCAACCCCTTGCAAGCCGACGGCAAGCCGCGCGCGGTTCATCATGGTGAACATCGCCAGCATGCCCTTGTTCTCTTCGCCGACGAGGTAACCGGTGGCGCCGCCGTTGTCGCCGTAGACCATGGTACAGGTCGGCGAGGCGTGGATGCCCATCTTGTGCTCGATGGAGTGCGCGCGCAGATCGTTGCGTTTGCCGTCGGGCAGGAACTTGGGAACAAGAAAGAGCGAAATGCCTTTAGTGCCCGGCGGCGCATCCGGAAGACGCGCCAGCACGAAATGAATGATGTTGTCGGTGAGATCGTGCTCGCCGTAGGTGATGAAGATCTTTTGTCCGGTGATGCGATAGCTGCCGTCGGAAGCGGGGACGGCCTTGCTGCGCAGCGCGCCGACGTCGGAGCCGGCCTGCGGCTCGGTGAGCTGCATCGTGCCCATCCATTCGCCGCTGACGAGCTTGCCGAGATATTTCTGTTTCAGATCGTCGCTGCCGAACGACGCGAGCGCGTCGACCGCGGCCATGGTCAGCACCGGGCCGATGCAGAATGCCGCCGACGCCGAATGCCACATCTCGATACAGGCGGCGTTGATCGCGTGCGGCAGTTCCTGACCGCCCCATTGCGCCGGCGCGGCGAGGCCGTTCCAGCCGGCGGCGGCCCAGGCGGTGTAGGCGTCCTTCCAGCCTGGCGGCATCGTGACGCTGCCGTCCTTGAACGGCGTGCCGAATTTGTCGCCGACCTGGTTGAGCGGCGCGATCACGTCGGTTGCGAATTTACCCGCTTCCTCGAGCACGGCATCGACGGTGTCTTCGTCGAGGTCGCCATAAAGCCCGCTCGCCAGCGCCTCTTTCAGCCCGGCGGCGTGCTTGAGCGCAAACGCAATGTCGGAAACCGGCGCGCGGTAGGCCATGGGCAGCTAATCTAGCGGCGACCCTTGCCCGGTCAACGCGATTTGCGGGTAGGCGGCGGCTCTCGCCGTGCCCGTATTTCCCCAAAGTGCAATAGCGCGGGCCGCCGCGGTGCCTACGATACGCGCCGGAAAACAAGTCGGTGTGCGCTTATGAACAATGCAGCCAGGTTGCTCGCAGTTGCCTGTATCTGTTTCGCCGGCACGGGTGCCTACGGTCAGGTGACCGTCGACGTCTCGAAAATTTCCTGCGAGCAGTATCTGGGGTTCCGTGTCGCGGATCCGAGGGACATCGCGATCTGGCTCAGCGGCTTCTATCACGGCAAGAACGGCAACACGCTTTTTTATCCGCAACAGCTTCGAGAGAATGTCGAAAAGCTGAAGAGCGCATGCTTTCAGAGCGGCAATGCCAAGCGGATGGTCGTCGAGGTTGCCAACGAGTTGCTGGCGAAAGAAAAATAACCCGTCGCAACGGCTGCATCCCCACAGCCCGATCGTCCTTGTTGTAGCCGGCACGCCTGCCGGCAGAAGCGCCGCAGCGGGCCTCGGGCCGGCGGCGATGACGGACCTCGGCCGTTAAATGTGCAAATTAATGCATTTGCCGCCGTTGATCGGGTAGGGTCTCGCCGCTATGGTCCGCCCGCCGCGCGCGAAATCGTCGTTTTTTCCGCGTCGGTGCATCCTTCGGCTTAAGCGTTGGGGCGTAGCCAAGTGGTAAGGCAGCGGATTTTGATTCCGCCATCCCCTGGTTCGAATCCAGGCGCCCCAGCCAGCCAGTGTGGTCTCCACAAGTGTCGCGCGTATCCGTCAGCTGAAGGCCGGAATTCGCGGCCTTTCTTAAGGCCGAGGAGTCTCCGGAATTCCATTTTCGAACTCTTCGCGCCCGAATTGACCGAAAGTCTCCACGCGAACATTGAAAGATTCCCGTTTTGCGGAGTCAGATCGGGGAGACTGTTGCAACTCAGACTGGTTGCCGGCTTGGCAGTGCCAGTTCATCGCGCATCTCGAAACAGGCGGTGCCGCCCTTAATCCGGGCTCGAAGCCGGCTCAACGCCTTCGGAGCTAGCCGATAATTCGGTCCGCCATTTCGCGGACCGACTGTGGGTCTTTATTTCGTCTTGATACCGGGATGCCGAATTTCGCATCGCTTCCTTATTTCCCGCTATCTATCTGAGTGATCGCCCGCCCATTGAATGGGAGCGATCCAATGCTCGATCTCGCTTTGCTGGCCTCAGGCGTTGGCTTCTTCTTGCTGTCGATCGGCTACGCGCTCGCCTGCGACCGGCTGTGAGGAGACTGCGATGACGCTCGACTATTCGCTCGCCTGTGTCGTGACCGCCGGCCTGCTCGTCTACCTTACTTACGCGCTGCTGCGCCCCGAACGGTTCTGAGGGGCACGCCATGACCGCAATCGGCTGGCTTCAGATTCTCCTGTTTTGCGCGATCATTGTTGCGCTGACGCCGTTGCTGGGCGGCTACATGACGCGCGTGTTCGCCGGGGAGCGCACATTTCTCTCGCCGGCGCTGCGGCCGGTAGAGGTTCTGCTTTACCGTGCCGCCGGCATCGATGAAACGAAAGAACAACATTGGCTCACCTACACGGTCGCCATGCTGCTGTTTCATGTCGGCGGCTTTCTCATTCTCTATGCGCTGATGCGCTGGCAGGCAGTCCTGCCGTT
Organism: Pseudolabrys sp.; assembly: GCA_049680165.1. Taxonomy (GTDB): domain Bacteria; phylum Pseudomonadota; class Alphaproteobacteria; order Rhizobiales; family Xanthobacteraceae; genus Pseudolabrys. Next base: position 681 of record JBAUHH010000536.1, on the reverse strand, counting down.
CAATCCCGCCGGCCAATCCGCCGTCGCGCCCGATCTCGCCTTCAATACGGCGGTCAGCTTCATCACCAACACCAACTGGCAGAATTACGGCGGCGAAAGCACCATGTCCTATCTGGCGCAGATGCTAGGGTTGACGCATCAGAACTTCCTGTCGGCAGCGACCGGCATCGTTCTCGCGGTTGCGCTCATCCGCGGCTTTGCGCGTGCGTCAGCCAAAACGGTCGGCAATTTCTGGGCCGACATGACCCGCTGCATACTCTACGTGTTGATCCCGATCTGCGTGCCTTACGCGCTGTTTCTGGTCTGGCAGGGGATACCGCAGACGCTCGGCCCTTACGTCGACGCGACGACGCTGGAAGGCGCCAAGCAGACCATTGCCGTCGGTCCGGTCGCCTCGCAGGTGGCCATCAAGATGCTGGGCACCAACGGCGGCGGTTTCTTCAACGCCAATGCCGCGCATCCGTTTGAGAATCCCTCCGCATTGTCAAATTTCATCCAGATGATCTCGATCTTCGCGATCGGCGCCGCACTCACCAACGTGTTCGGCCGGATGGTCCGCAACCAGCGTCAGGGTTGGGCGATCCTCGCTGCGATGGGCGTGCTGTTTATCGCGGGCGTCATCGTCACCTATTGGGCCGAAGCGTCAGGCACCACTTTGCTGAATTCGTTGGGTCTTACCGG
>JBAUHH010000535.1:0-30230 GCA_049680165.1 Pseudolabrys sp. | reverse complement strand
GGTATGTTTCCTCGGCCAGCTCGATGCTCAAGTTTCAGTGAAAGATGAAGAAGGGGAAGTAACCCTTTCATTCGCCTTTCATGGAGCGGTGCTGGATCAGGCGATCGAGGAGCGCGGCGACATCCCGCTGCCGCCTTACATCGCCTCGCGCCGCACGCCCGACGACCAGGATCGCGTGGATTATCAAACGCTTTTCGCCAAGACTGAAGGTTCGGTGGCAGCACCGACCGCGGGATTGCATTTCACCGAAGTGCTCACCGCGCGTCTTGCTGCGAAAGAGATTTCGCTGCACCGGGTCACGCTCCATGTCGGTGCCGGCACCTTTTTGCCGGTGAAAACCGACGACACCGCCGATCACTTGATGCATGCCGAATGGGGCACCGTATCGCCGGAAACGGCCGCGGCGCTCAATGCCGTGCGCGCCAAAGGCGGGCGTATCGTCGCGGTCGGCTCGACGTCGTTGCGGCTCTTGGAAAGCGCGGCCGATGACAGCGGCGAAATCCAGCCGTTTTCCGGCGAAACCTCGATCTTCATCACGCCCGGCTACCGCTTCCGCGCGGTCGACTTGATGGTGACCAACTTCCATTTGCCGCGCTCGACTTTGTTCATGCTTGTATCGGCGTTCAGCGGCCTCGACGTGATGAAGCGCGCCTACGCCCACGCCATTTCAGCCGGCTATCGCTTCTATTCCTATGGCGATGCCTGTCTGCTCTATCCAGCCGGGCAATGAGCGCCGCTTTCTCTTTCCGCCTGCTCACGAGCGACGGCGCGGCCCGCCGCGGCGAGATCGCGACACCGCACGGCCCCGTGCAGACCCCGGCCTTCATGCCGGTCGGCACGCAAGCGACCGTCAAGGGGCTTGCACCCGGCGAGGTGCGCGCGACCGGCGCCGAGATCGTGCTCGGCAACACCTATCATTTGATGCTGCGACCCGGTGCCGAACGCATCGCGGAACTCGGCGGCCTGCACACCTTCATGAACTGGCCGGGACCGATCCTTACGGACTCCGGCGGCTTCCAGGTGATGTCGCTGTCGGAGCTGCGCAAGCTCGATGAAAAAGGCGTCACGTTCCGTTCGCATCTCGACGGCGCGATGGTCGAGCTGACGGCGGAGCGCGCGATCGAGATCCAGGCGTCGCTTGGCGCCGATATCTCGATGCAGCTCGACGAATGTCTGAAGCTGCCGGCTCGTACCGACGAAATAGCGCGCGCGATGCAGTTGTCGTTGCGTTGGGCGGAACGCAGCAAGCGCGCGTTTGAGGCGAGGGGACGCGCGGGCTACGCGTTGTTTGGGATCGTGCAAGGCGGCGACGCCACCGCGCTGCGGGCCGAAAGCGCGAAAAAGCTCGTCGATATCGGCTTCGACGGCTACGCCATCGGCGGTCTCGCCGTCGGCGAGCCGCAGGAAACAATGCTGAAAATTGTCGCGGAAACCACGCCCGCGCTGCCGAACGACCGCCCGCGCTATCTGATGGGTGTCGGGACGCCGGACGATCTGCTGGAAGCGGTCGCGCGCGGCATCGACATGTTCGATTGCGTGCTGCCGACCCGTAACGGCCGCCACGGCATGGCGTTCACGCGCCACGGCCCAATCAATCTCGCCAATGCTCGTCACGCCGCCGATCCGCGCCCGCTCGACGAGCAAAGCTCACATCCAGCGGCACGCGATTATTCGCGGGCCTATCTGCACCACCTGGTCAAGGCTAAGGAAATGCTCGGTGCGGTGCTGCTTTCCACGATCAATCTTGCATATTATCAAGAGCTGATGAGGGGCATGCGCGAGGCAATCGGCACCCGGCGGTTCGCCGAGTTTCAACGCGCAACCAAGGAAGGCTGGGCGCGGGTTGATCTACCGGCGCGTTAGAGTGGACAATGCTGAATCCGACCAATCAAACGCTCAATACGATCCTTGCCGGGCAGCTCGCCGATCCGGAAAGCCATTGGGGACTCGGTACCTTCGGCGCGATTGCGGAATTCACCCGCGACCGCGACGAGCCGGTTGTGCTCGACCTGTCCGCTTCCAAACTGTCGGCGGTTACCGGCCGCGGCGGTATCCGCATTGTGCCCTGCGCGGGTCTGCGGCCGACCGCGTTTGAGACCGCCGCCGGTTTGAGCTGGAACCAGAATTTCGCGCTGTGTCTGCCGGCAGACGCGGCAGCCATGAATCGCCGCACGGCGCTTACTGAGCTTGGGCGCGATACTGAGGCGCTGCGGGATGAGGACAGGCAGAGCGTCCTCTTCGATCTCGGCTTGGCTATTCCGCATGTCGATGCGTGCATACGCGTGCGCGACAAGGCGGTCGCCGAACAATTGCGCGCGCAAGTGGGAAAAAACGTGTGGGCGCCGGACAGCACGGCGATGACCACAATCCTTGCCGCCAACCCGCATCGCGTTTTCGTCAGCCGTTGCGGACGCATCGAGGTCTATCAGCCGATCCCGCCGCACGACGGCCGCAGCCCGGAAGGGCCGCACACACACGTGCTGCCGAAACTGCTTGCGCACGGCCGTACCCACGCGGCGACGGAACCAATACCGGATGGCTGGGTGCCATGCCTGTCGGTCTATCCGGCGCACCCGGCGAAGGATTCATTCGGCCGCGCAAAGCCGTTCCAGCCGGCACGGCATGATGCGTTTCAGGCGATGCTTCGCGCCTATGGCGACCCCGAGATTATCATGTTGAAGACGCAAGTTTCCGCCGCCATTGCCGGCGGTGAGGCGCCGCCTTCGGCCGACAGAGACGACCGTTTTGCGCGCGCCTGCATCCGCATCGCGCTGCGGCAGGCGCAAGCCTCGGGCCTTGTGTCGCCGTCGCTCGGGCTATGGTTAGAAAAATTCGAGCGGTCCGGGCCGCAAGATCGTAGCGATATCTCCGGCTGCCATTGACAACCGGCAAGGAAATCATGTCCGCACTCGAGCTAACGAAGCGCCGCAAGCCGACGTTCAAATTGCCGCCGCTGAGCTGCGACGCGCACTGTCACGTGTTCGGTCCGGCCGCGCGTTTTCCTTACGCGCCCAACCGCCGTTACACGCCGGAAGACGCGCCGAAGGAGGCGCTCGCCGCGCTTCATCGCCATCTCGGCATCGAGCGCGCGGTGATTGTGCAGGCAAGCTGTCACGGCGCCGATAACGCTGCGATGCTCGATTGCATCGCTTCCGATCCGAAGCGTTATCGCGGCGTGGCGATCGTCAACGACAACTTCACCGATGCCGAGTTCGACACGCTCGACCGCGGCGGCGTGCGTGGCGTGCGTTTCAATTTCGTCAAGCATCTCGGCGGCGCGCCCGATCTCGCCGTGTTCAATCGCGTCATCGATCGCATCAAGAGCCGCCGCTGGCATGTGGTGCTGCATCTCGACGCGCCGGACATCATTCCGCTCTCGGACATGATCCGCCGCCTGCCGCTACCGTTCGTGATCGACCACATGGGCCGGGTGCCGGGCAAGGGTGGGCTCGATCAGCCGGCGCTGCGCGCGCTGCTCGATCTCGCCAGGCTGGAAAACTGCTGGATCAAGGTCTGCGGCGCGGAGCGCATTTCGATGCCGCCCTATGCCGAGGCGGTGCCGATCGCCCATGCGATCGTGACGGCCGCGCCCGGCCGCGTGCTGTGGGGCACCGATTTTCCTCATCCGAACGCCACCCACGAGGCGGACGAGGCCGATCTGGTTGATCTGGTCCCGCAATTTGCGCCAGACTCGGATTTGCAACGCCGTCTGCTGGTAGAAAACCCGGCTCGGCTATACGGCTTCTAACGAAAAAAAACCGGTGGAGGAACGTCCGATGGCTAAATTAAAAAAGACAATGCTGCGGGGATTTATCGCGGCGGCGCTGGGACTGGGTTTGCTCGCCGCACCGTATGCCGCGAGCGCGCAGAAATATCCCGAAAAGCCGGTGAGGATCATTCTGCCGTTCGGCGCTGGCGGCGTCGCCGACGTCTCGGCGCGCATCCTGGCTGACAAGCTCAGCGACAAGCTTGGGCAAAAATTCTTCGTCGAGAACATGCCGGGGGCGGGCGGCATCACTGCCGCACGAGCTGTGCTGGCGGCACCGCCCGACGGTTATACGCTCGGTTTTGTGACCAACGGCACCTCGATCAGCGTCGCCATCTTCAATCACCTCCCGTTCGATCCGGTCAAAGAATTCGAGATGATCTCGACCATCGGCACTTTTAATCTGGTGTTCGCGGTCAAGGAGGATTCGCCTTACAAGACACTGGAAGATTTCATCAAGGCGGCGAAGGCGCAGCCGGGAAAGCTCAACATCGGCACCATCAACGTCGGCGGCACGCAGAATCTCGGCGGCGAGTTGTTCAAGGCGTTGGCCAAGCTCGACGTCGTCATCGTCCCGTTCAAGAATTCGCCCGACATCGTCGTCGGTCTGTTGCGTAACGACGTGCAGATGCAGATCGATTTCCAGCCCGCGATCCAAGGCCAATTGAACAGCCACAAGCTGCGTGCGATCGCGACCTCCGGCCCCAAGCGTTCGCCGTTCCTGCCAGATGTTCCGACCGCGGACGAGGCGGGTGTCAAAGGCTACGAAGTGACGTCGTGGAACGGTATCTTCGCGCCGCACGGGACGCCGAAGCAGGTCATCGACACGCTCAACAAGGCAATCCGCGAGGTGACTGCCGATCCGGATCTCAAGGCAAAGTTCGCCAAAGTCGGCATCGATGCGTCAGCGAGCACGCCGGACGAACTGATGGGACGGGTTAAGTCGGATATCACCAAATGGAGCAAGGTGATCGCCGACGCGCACATTCCGAAGAAATGACCGCCTAGGCTTCCTCGCCGTAAAGCCATGCAATCCCGTCATACGACTGTTCGGGCGTGCGGCCAGACAGCATCATGTTGCGCAGCTCCGCGGTCGGTCCGCGCGCGTGATAAAACTCGCCATAGACGCGCGCCATGATCTGCACACGGGCGGTGCGCAGATAGCGGCCTTGCTGATAGGCGGCGAACGCCGCCGGCGGGTCGTCCGGCTGTTTCGCGACCTTGTCGGCGAGCATCACGGCGTCCTCGATTGCCATGCAGGCGCCTTGCGCGAGATATTGCAGCATCGGATGCGCAGCATCGCCGAGCAGCGTTGTGCGACCTGCGGTCCAGTTCTTCACCGGCTCGCGGTCGCACAGCACCCACATGCGCCAGGTTTCGATGCGCTCGAGCATGCGCAGGACCTCCGGCCGCTCGCCCTTGAAGTGCTGCCACAAGAGGTCGGCGCTGCCTTCCGCGTTCCAGCCTTCCTCGTAGTGGTCGGAGTGGAATACGGCGACCAGGTTATAAAGTTCCCCCCGCCGCAGCGGGTAATGCACAAAATGGGTGCGCGGACCGGCCCACAGCACGACGTCGGGCCGCCACAGATCTTTCGGCACGTCTTCGCGCTTGAGCACCCCGCGATAGGCGATGTGGCCGGACACGCGCGGCTTGCCGTCGCCGACGATGCGTTCGCGAATCGCCGACCACATGCCATCGCATCCGATCAGCGCGCGGCCGGCGACGCGCTCGCCGCTTTGCAATGTGACGGTGACCCGGTCGCCATGGTCTTCATAGCCGTCGACCCGCTGATTGTTCTCCAGTGTCACCAGATTGTGGGCCTGACACGCTTTCACGAACGTATTGAGGATGTCGGCCCGGTGGCTGACGGCATAAGGCTGGCCGAACCGTTCATCGAACCGCCGATCGAGCGGGATATGCACGATCAGCTCGCCCGTAACCGCGTCGCGCATTTCCTGTGCAGGCGGGCGGTGCGCGTCGGCAAGCACCGCGTCCTTGAGCCCTATGCGATCGAGCGCGCGAAAGACGTTGGGCCCGAGCTGGATGCCGGCGCCGACCTCGCGGAACTCCGGGGATTGCTCCAGCACGCGTACTGGAAAGCCTTTGAGCGCCAGGGCGTACGCGGTCGCCAGACCGCCAATGCCTCCACCGACGACCAAAAACGGCGCCGAACCACCATTCAAACGTGCCATGAGATGTTTTCGCCTGGATTCAAATTGCCCGGCGAAGCTTAGAACGGCCAAACGCGGGTCGCCAAGACCGCAGCGTGGCGCAGAGGCAACGAAAAACCCGCCGGCAAATAACCGGCGGGCTGTTTCGAAAGCGGATCGCGCGACTTACTTCATCAATTGTCCGCGGATTTCGCCGGCCTTGTTCGCAGCGGTGTGGACGTTGACGTACCACTGGCCGCCCATCAAATCGGCTGCTTGCGCGTCGGTCAGCGTCGCCGAGCCCTGGAACGGGCTGGTATTCGGTGAAATGGGAACGGCTACGCCGGCGTTCTTGCCGGACTGCGCGGGCCCGTGGAAATGCGCCGCGGTCGCGGGGCCGGACAGTCCCGAATAGCTGCCCTTCCAGCTCAATTTCTTGGTCGATGTGTCGTACGTGGCGGTAACCTGACCGGAGCCGGCGCTGTTGTTGGGGGGCACTTCGCTGGCGCCCTTGAGATCGGCTTTGAAATTCACCACTGCCGCCATGGCAGGCGATGCGACCGCCAGGGCCGTCGCGCAAGCCAGAGCCGCCAAGGCGGTCCGCAAGGTATTCGTGCTCATGTGTTCACTCCCTTAGTGCATGGGCCACAAGCAGCCTCTGCTGCGCGCAGCTTACACCAACAAACACCGGCCCCGTCGATCTATTCACGCCGCCTTTACAGCAGCTTTGCCGGGCTTTGTATGGAAATGGCAACCAAGGTTACGGATTCGCCGCCGCACGTATCGCACGCCCAATGATGGCGGATTTCGCCACCTTCGATGAATTCGGACGCCTCGGGGGCGACTAGCCAGTCGCCGCAGTGCGAACAGCGGGTGGGTAACGCAAAACAACGCGGAAAGGCGGAAGAACCGGACGCTTGTCGATCAAGCAGCATGGCCTCGTCCTCCTCGTTTGCATTCCCCCGATGCTTTCGAATAGCAAGGCATCGTGGCGAGCCAAAGACGGTTTCGTGAAACTGTGGTGACCACCGCACTGCACACTCTCCGGGAGGCCCGCGTTATGCGATGGCCGCATCCCGTTGAGAGTCAACGCCTCGAGGATCGCGGACGACGCGCGGCCGCGAAGCCGATCACGTTTTTGACGGATTCATCGCTGGAGGGTTACGTGGCTTTAACGGCAAAGGCCGCAATGTTGGTGAGCGCGCGGGGGCTCGAACCCCGGACCTACTGATTAAAAGTCAGTTGCTCTACCGCCTGAGCTACGCGCTCGTTCACCAGCGCACGATCGTATCCAGAAGCCGGTATCGGGGTCATGCGCAAGGCGCTGTGTAGGGGGGCCGCCATGCGCGGTCAATAGGCGCTGGTATCATTGAACTCGCGCTCCGACCATTATTTGGTAAGCTGCAAGGCTGATACCGTAACAGCACCGCGTGAGGAACCAGAATGCCGATCGTCAACCGTATCGCCGACATGCACGACGATATCACAGCATGGCGGCGTGACCTGCATGCCCATCCAGAGATCCTTTACGAGGTACATCGCACGGCGGCGAGCGTTGCCGAGAAGCTCAAGGCATTCGGCTGCGACGAAGTGGTGGCGGGCATCGGCCGCACCGGCGTGGTCGGCGTGATCCGCGGCCGCAAAGGCGGCAAGTCAGACAAAGTAATCGGGCTGCGCGCCGACATGGACGCGTTGCCTCTCGATGAGATAACCGACCTTCCATACAAGTCCACCGTGCCGGGCAAGATGCACGCTTGCGGCCACGACGGCCATACCGCGATGCTGCTTGGCGCCGCGCGTTATCTTGCCGAGACCCGCAATTTCGACGGGACCGCCGTGGTGATCTTCCAGCCGGCCGAGGAAGGCGGCGCCGGCGGCAAGGCGATGGTCGATGACGGGATGATGGATCGCTTCGGCATCGATGAAGTTTATGGCATGCACAACTATCCCGGCATGCCGCTCGGCCAATTCGGCTTGCGCGCCGGGCCGCTGATGGCGGCGGCCGATCATTTCACGATCGACATCGAAGGCGTCGGCGGCCACGCGGCGCGCCCGCATATTTCCATCGACAGCGTGGTGGTCGGGTCGCAGATCATCAATCAGCTGCAAACCATTGTGTCGCGCAATGTCGACCCGCTGGAGTCGGCGGTGATTTCGGTCTGCGTGTTTCACGCCGGCACCACCGACAACGTCATTCCGCAAACCGCGAAGCTGCGCGGTACGGCGCGCAGCCTGGTGCCGCAGGTGCAGGACCTGATCGAGAAGCGCATGCATGAAGTAATCGAAGGCACCGCGAAGCTTTACGGCGCGACGGCGACCCTGAACTACAAGCGCGGCTATCCCGTGCTGAGGAACCACGCCCAGCAGACCGACTTTGCCGCTTCCGTGGCCGCGGACATTGCCGGCAAGGACAAGGTGAGCACGTCGATCGCGCCGGTCATGGGAGCGGAGGATTTCTCTTTCATGCTCAACGTGCGGCCGGGCGCCTTCATCTTCATCGGCAATGGCGACAGTGCGGGCCTGCATCACCCGGCTTATAATTTCAACGACGACGTGATCCCTTACGGGACGTCATACTGGGTGAAGCTGGTGGAAACGGCCCTGGCGACGTAAGACGCCGCGCTTACTGCGCCAATTCGCGCGGCTCGGCCGCGGGTGTGGTCGTCGCCGGCTTGAGGATCGCCGGGCGGCGCGGCAGCAGTTCCACGACTTTGGTCTCCATCGCGCGCCAATAGGCGAACTCGTTGAGTCGCGTGCGCTCGACGATGGCAAGCCCGACTGCGGCAAGGAACGGCACGCTCTGGATCAGCAACACCACCGCAAACATGTAGATTTCGCGGACTTCCTTGTAGTTAGTCATGTAGACAACCAGCGCCCCGAGAAGCAAAAGGCCGGCGAGCACTGCTTCCCAGAATGCGTGGAAATCGGAAGGACGGCGCGTGCCGCCTTTCGACGTGCGCACGAACGGCAGGCGGTCCTTGATGACGCCGAAGCCGACGGCGCGGGCAACCGTCCATTGCACTGACATTGCCGCAAAGACCGACCCGAGCAATTGGCCCGGCTTGGCGCTGACGCGCAGGCGATAGAGCATCACGAAGTGCGCCACCGACACCACGAAGCTGGCCACGATCGGCACGGTGAGAATCTTGTCGGGCACCGCGATGCCGGCGAACGCGATCACCGGCACCCAGATGATATTGAAGATGGCGACCACGACACCGATGCTCTCGGCGCCGAGCCAATTGAGCCAGCCAAGCGCGAATTCGCGCTTTTGATCGCGCGTCAGATGGCTCGCACCTGGCAGGAAGCGGCGCCAATGTTTTTTCGCGATCTGGAATCCGCCGTAGGCCCAGCGGTGACGCTGCTTCTTGTAGGCGTCGAAACTGTCGGGTAGCAGGCCGTGGCCGTAGCGCTTGTTGGTGTAATGCGCCTGCCAGCCAAGCTCCAGAATAGAGAGGCCGAGATCGGTATCCTCGCAAATGGTGTCGCTTGACCAGCCGCCGGCAGCCTCGAGCGCGGCGCGGCGGATCAGACACATGGTGCCGTGCACGATAATGGCGTTGTGCTCGTTACGCTGCACCATGCCGATGTTGAAGAACCCGGCATATTCGCCGTTCATGGCGTGATGCATGACGCTGCGCCCGCCATCGCGATGGTCTTGCGGCGCCTGAACCAAGCCGACGGCCTGATCGCTAAATGCGGGCACTAGATCTTTCAGCCAGTCGGGATGCACGACATAGTCGGCGTCGATGACGCCGATGATCTCGGCATCGGCAGCGGTATGCACCTGCGCGACGCGCAGCGCGCCGGCCTTGAAGCCGACGATGTTCTCGACGTTGACGAACTTGAAGCGCGCGCCAAGCTCGCGGCAGTGATCCTCGATCGGCCGCCATTGCGCCGGATCGGGCGTGTTATTGATGACGACCACGCATTCGAAATCCGGGTAGTCGAGTTGCGCGATCGCATTGAGTGTCTGCGTCAGCATCTCGGGCGGCTCGCGGTAAGCCGGAACGTGGATCGAAACTTTGGGCGCGAAGCCTTCGGGCACCAGCGGCGGCGCGTTGATGAGCCGCAGCGGCTTGCGGCCAAACACGATGGCGGCGATTTCCTCGATACGCGCGAAGGCGATGATAACGAGCGGGACAAGCAGGACGATGCCGAGTCCGAGTGCGAATGCGGCGCCCGGCACGAAATAATGTCCGTACCAATAGCCGAAGATCGCAGAGGCCCAGGCGCCGACCACGTTGGCTGCCCCAGCAAGCAGCGCCGCTTGCCCGATACTCACCGTCGTCGATGCCATGATTGGCAGCGAGAGCAGCACGCTGATCAGCAAAGCAAGGCCCGCGAGCTTCCAGTGATCGGGGTTGGAGATCGGGCCGGTCCAGTTGAATTTCGGTTGGCGTGAGGTGTCGAACACGCCCCAATACGGACCGACGCCGCCTTCGAACGTCTTCCAAGGCTGATCGATCGCCTCGATGATATTGTAGTCGATCCCGTAAAATTCGGCGCGCGCGATAAATTCGCGCAGGACCTGCGCCTGCTTGATACGGCCGGGATCGGAATTCTTGTAATTGTAACCGTTGCTAGGCCAGCCGAACTCGGCGACGACGATACGCTTGCCGGGATAGGCTTGCCGCAACTTGTCGTAGATCATGATCGCCTGATCGACGGTCTGATCGACCGACAGGCCTTCCCAGTATGGCAGGATATGCGCGGCGATGTAGTCGACGGCCGAAACAAGCTCAGGATGATCAATCCACACGTGCCAGATTTCGCCGGTCGTGACCGGAACCGGGCTTGCGCGCTTCACGCGTTGAATCGTCTGGATGAGATCGCCAACCTTCAACTCGTCGCGGAAAATGGTTTCGTTGCCGACGATGATGCCGTTGACGTTGCTATGGCGGCGCGCGAGGTCAAGCGCGTTGTGAATTTCAAGCTCGTTGCGCTGCTTGTTCTTGTCGAGCCACGCGCCGACTGTCACGCGCAGGCCGAAATCAGCCGCGATGCCGGGCACCAGCTCGGCGCCGCCGGTCGATGAATAGGTGCGGATCGCGCGCGTGATCGGCGCGATCGCTTTGAGGTCGGCGCGAATTTGTTCGGGTTGCGCGCGCTCGCCGGAATCCGGGTCCGCCACCTTGGCGAATGGCGAATAGGAAATACTCGCGAGCTGATTTTCGATGTCGGGCGCGGTGGCCCGATCTTGCAGCAGTGCCCACAATCCGGCATGCACGCACGCCACAAGGGCGACGACGGCAGCGACGGTGCGCATCTTACTCAGTACCAAATGGGGCAGGAGTGCAGGTCCTTGAGCCCGTCCCCTGGGCTCGGCCGTGGTCCGTTTTGCGTTGACGGCAAAACAGGATAGCGCGGCGTGAGGCGTCTATGAAAGTAGGCATACGTGATGGCAATTCCTAGGCACACGCATTACTGGCTAAAATAATTTGCGGAAAGAACGCCGCTCAATGCGCGTTGGTTCCGTTCGCAGGCGCCGGGGCGGCGGGCGCACTGGCGACCAGCTTGGGGTTGATCCAGCAGGCATGGACGCGGTTATTAAGGCTTTCCGGGGCCTTCGGATCGATGTCGCCCTGGCGGATCACGCAGCGGAAAGTCGCCTGGATGTGGTCGGCCGGGCAGCCAAATCGGTCATAGAGGTCGAGGTGGCGAAAGGCGGTGTCGAGATCGTCCCGCCACAGCAGGCCAACCACCCGGCGGCCGAGCCAGACGCATTCCGGATTGCCGGCCGGCCCAGTCAGGGCCCTCGCGGCTTCTGCGATCTCATCGGCCTTTTTCTGCCTTTCCTTGGCAGCATCGGTCGCCGTCGGCTTTTGCTCCGGCGTTTTGCCTTCGCTGCTTTGAGCGAAAGCCGGGCCGAAGCTGCCGATGAAGAGAAGGGCCGCAAGCAGAGCGGCGCCGCTATGACGCAGGATAACTGAGGGCATCGTGTTGTTGGGCTTTGTTGGTGGTCCCCGGTGCGCGTGCCGACCCCTGTGCAGCCGGATTAGGTCCGTTTTACGGCACCTTACGCGGACGCCGTGGGCCTGAGTTCGCCCCAAACGGGCACGTTTGTCCAGCGTCACCGTCGCTCGTGCTTAAGACGCGGCCTTGGCAGGTTAATGCGCCCGCGATAAGCCGGTTACCTTACCGCAGGGGGCGATTTCGGACCGGCTGATGCGCTTTGGAATTGCACTTTTCGCGCTGTCGGCAGTCGCGATCGCAACCGTATGGGCATGGCTCGGCGAGCCGATCGCCATGCCTAATGCCCCGCTTGGCCCCGGTGAAAAGCTCTATTGCGTTTCCTATTCGCCGTTCCGGGGCGAGCAAACCCCCGCCGACCCGACGACACACGTCGACGCCCGCCAGATCGAGGACGACCTCACGCGGCTGGCCAAGCTGACCGATTGCGTGCGCACCTATTCACTGGCGCTCGGCGTGGATCAGGTGCCGGCCATTGCGAGGCGTCACGGGCTGAAGGTGATGCTGGGCATCTGGCTTTCGACCGAGCCGGACAAGACGCGTGCTGAAATCGAGACCGGTATCAAGCTGGCGAACCAATACCCGGACGTCATCCGGGCATTGATCGTCGGCAATGAAGTGCTGCTGCGCGGCGAGATGTCGGCCCTCGATCTCGCCGGCACTATTCGTACGATCAAAGCCCGGGTGCATGTGCCGGTGACCTATGCCGACGTCTGGGAATTCTGGCTGCGCAATGTCCCGCTCGCATCGGCGGTCGACTTCGTCACCATTCACATCCTGCCGTATTGGGAAGATTTCCCGATTCCAGCGCGCGACGCGGCCTCCCATGTCGATTCAATCCGGCAAAGGGTTGCGAAAGCATTCCCCGGCAAGGAGATCATGATCGGCGAAGTCGGCTGGCCGAGCTTCGGACGAATGCGCGATGGTGCGCGGCCGTCTCCGGCCAACCAGGCACGCGTGATTCAGGACGTACTCGCGATCGCCAAGCGCAACAACTTTCGTGTCAATGTCATCGAAGCGTTCGATGAGCCCTGGAAGCGCTTGCAGGAAGGCACGGTCGGCGCCCATTGGGGATTGCTCGACGCCAATGCGCGTGAATTCAAATTCCAGTGGGGCAAACCGGTATCGAACCATCCGTTCTGGATCTGGCAGGCCATCGGCGGCATCGCCTTTGCCGCCGCGATATTCGGCGCAGCAATCGCCCGCGCGCGTGGGCGCGTCACGACAATCGGCACGTGGATCGCAATTGGCGTGATGGCAACGACCGGCGGCGTCCTGATTGGGTGGGCGTTCGTCAACGTGCCGCTGGAGAGCTTCGGCCTCGGCGGCTGGATACGCTCCATCGCGCTTGCCGCGGTCGCACTCGTTGTGCCGCCAGCCGTGGCGGCGGCGATGGTCGCGGATGTCGGGCTTCCGCGCTTATCTCAAATCACAGGGCCAGCCGCGGGTCGCGTGCGCGAGCCGTTGCCGTTGGTGCTGGGCGCGGCACTGGCGGTGCTCATTGTGCTCGCGATCCAGGTCGCGCTCGGATTGGTGTTCGACCCGCGCTATCGCGATTTTCCGTTCGCGCCGTTCACCTGTGCCGTTGTCCCGCTCTTCTTGCACAGCCTGATTATGCGGCGGCCGGCCGGCGCACGCGGGATGGCCGAAATGATCGGCGCCGGCATGCTCGGGCTATCCGCGGTGTATATCGTCTTGAACGAAACTTTCGCCAATTGGCAATCGCTGTGGCTGTGCGCGGCATTCGCTACGCTGGCGATCACTCTGGTTCGGGTGCGCGGCGAGCGAAGCTGAGCACCAGCAAGCCGGCCGCGAGCGCGGACATGCCGGCGCTGTAAAGTACCACGCCAAAGCAAGCCGCCGAGAGCGCGAGCGCGAACAACACCAGCGACGGCCGCAGCAAATTGAGCGCAGCGACGACAACTGCGAACCAGCCGAAAACGGAATGCATGAAGAGTGCGATGACGATACGGCGCGTCGTGCAGAGCCAGGTATCCAGACCGGCCATGCAGGCAAGGCCGACGCTCACCTGTTCGACGGCCATCAGACGCAAATAGAGCGCGTAGCCGATCGACAGGAAACCGACGATCAGCAGCCAGTTGATCGCGCGTGCGCTCGGCGAAAACAGTTTCATCGTCGCAGGCTCCTGCGAGCCGGACTATGCCTTGTGCCGCAACACGCCGCAATTCGGCGACTATTGCGTCGCGAGCCTCTCGCCCTCGAACGTCGCCGTGCGGCAGAAGGCGCGAACCGTCGCCATCTGTGCGCATACGTGCGCGGCGGCGGCGGTGTTGGCGAGTGGGCCCAGGATCAGCCGGTATTCCGTCCGGCCTGCGCGTTGATAGGTGAAATAAACCGGCTGCAAGCCTCTCAATATCGGGCCGTAGTTCGCTTTGACCGCGCTCCAGTGCGCCCGCAACGCGTCGATCGTGGTGGCGCCGCCGAGGTCGACGCCGAATGCCTTTTGAACGGGCCTGGGAGGCGGCTCTTTCGGCTCGGGCAGGCTGGCGACCTGGGCTGCCGCTTGCGCGGCGGGTTTTTCCGGCGCGGGCTCAGGCAGACGCTGCGCGACCGGCGCCTCGGCTTGCGGCGGAGGCATCACCGCTTGCGCGACAGGTGGCGCAACAACCAGCGACGACGATGTGGGAGCTTCTTTGGCGATGCTTTGCGCAGCGGCGACTTCCGCCACCTGGCGCTTGATCGAGCCGGTGGTGTCGTCGAGATTGCGCTCGAGCCCCGCGAGACGGCTGTCGAGCCGATCGCGATCGATCCGCAGCTCGCGCACGAATGACGCGAGGCGCTTCGTTTCCGGGTCGGTGCCGATGGTGATTGCCGGTATCTGAATCTGCGCCAGCAGGCGGTCGGGCTCGCGCGCATTGGCGAGCGCGATTTGCAGGCGCTGCGCGCCCTTCTCGGTTTGCGTGCTGGCGGCGGCGCCTAAAATCGCGATAACGGCGCACGCGCCCCAGCGGCACAGCCGCCAGAGCTTGCGGCGCTGCGCGCTCCGCCATGGCCTGATTAACTCAGCGGGGACGGTTTCGTCTTGCGTGGCCACCAATAACCGCCTCCAAGGGCGAATCACCTCATTGAAAACATTAGCAGAATCTTGGCATGCTCGCGTTAATCGAGCCGCGAGACAGAAGCGGGATCGCCCTTTTGCCCACAAGCATGCTCGGCTATGAGGGCGATATTCTGACGGCGTTGCGGAGATTCGATGAACCGGAAAACCTGTCTTGCCATCGTGCTGGCCGCCGGCGAGGGGACCCGCATGCGTTCGGCAATGCCGAAAGTGCTGCACGAAATCGCCGGCCGTTCCTTGCTCGCCCATGTGCTCGACGCGGCGAAAGCCGCCGGCGCCAACGAGATCGCGGTGGTGGCGTCTTTGGCGCAAGGCCCGGTTGCAGCGGAGGCAAAGCGCGTTGCCGCGAACGCGCAGATTTTCGAACAGGTTGAACGGCGCGGCACTGCGCATGCGGTGTTGGCGGCGAAGCCGGCAATCGCGCACGGCCACGGCGACATCCTCGTCATCTTCGGCGACACGCCATTGGTGCGCGCCGTGACACTGGCAAATCTTCGCAACGCGCTTGCCGAAGGCGCAGCGGTTGCGGTGCTTGGTTTCAAGCCGGCAAGCCCGACTGGATACGGCAGGCTCGTCGTCAAGAACGGCGAGCTCACCGCAATACGCGAAGAGGTTGACGCAAGCCCCGACGAGCGCCGTATCACCTTGTGCAACGGCGGCCTGATGGCGCTTGCGGGCGACAAGGCGCTCGCCATTCTCGAGCGTATCGGCAATGCCAACCACAAGGGCGAGTACTATCTAACCGATGCGGTCGCCGTCGCCCGCGATATGGGATTGAAGGCGGTTGCGATCGAAGCCGAGGAGGACGACGTGCGCGGCATCAACACCAAGGCCCAACTCGCGGACACCGAAGCTGCATTGCAGAAACGTCTGCGCGCGGCGGCGATGGAAGCCGGTGTCACGCTCGCGGCGCCGGATACCGTGTTCCTTTCGGCGGACACCAAATTCGGCGCGGACGTCGTGGTGGAGCCTTACGTGGTGTTCGGGCCCGGCGTCGTCGTCGAGGATGGCGCGCTGGTCCGCTCATTCTCGCATCTCGAAGGGGCGCATGTCGGCAAGGGCGCGCGCGTCGGACCTTACGCACGGCTGCGCCCGGGCACCGAGCTTGGAACCGACGTGCACATCGGCAATTTCGTCGAGGTGAAAGCGTCGCAGATCGAGGCCGGCGCCAAGGCCAATCATTTGAGCTACATAGGCGACGCGCGCGTGGGCGAGGGCGCCAATGTCGGCGCCGGCACAATCACCTGCAATTACGACGGCATCGCCAAGCACCGCACCGACATCGGCAAACGCGCATTTATCGGTTCGAACTCAGCGCTGGTGGCGCCGGTCAAGATCGGCGACGGCGCTTATGTCGGATCCGGCTCGGTGGTAACCAAAGATGTTCCCGCCAATGCGTTGGCGATCGCGCGCGGCGAACAGACCATTAAGGAAGGGTGGGCAAAGCGCTTGCGCGAGGTCAAATCACTAAGCAAGAAGACGTCGAAATCCTGAGTTTGATCATTAGATATGGCCAAGCGCGCTTGTCATACGGCGAAATACGTTTTGATTTCCATTCGCGTGTGGGCGCCGACTAAAGAAACAGATCAGAGGCAAGGGGCCATCCACCCGGATGTGCGGGATCGTCGGAATTATTGGACGTGAGCCGGTCGCCGGCCAATTGGTCGATGCGCTAAAGCGCCTCGAATATCGCGGCTATGATTCGGCCGGAGTCGCCACGCTCGAGCACGGCGCGCTCAAGCGCCGCCGCGCCGAAGGAAAATTGAAGGCGCTGGAAAACCGGCTGGAAAAAGAACCGCTCGGCGGCACCATCGGCATCGGCCACACCCGCTGGGCGACGCATGGCCGGCCGAGCGAGAGCAACGCGCATCCGCACGCCACCGATCGCGTCGCGGTCGTGCACAACGGCATCATCGAGAATTTTCGCGAGTTGCGCGAAAAGCTCGCCAGGAACGGCGCCAAGTTTGGCAGCGAAACCGACACCGAGGTTGTGGCACATCTCGTTACCGAAGAGATGACCAAGGGCAAAAAGCCGGCCGAAGCCGTCGCCGCCACACTCAAGCAATTGCGCGGCGCTTTCGCGCTCGCGTTCCTGTTTGCGGGCGAAGAGGACCTTTTGGTCGGCGCGCGCAAGGGCTCACCGCTTGCTGTCGGTTACGGTAACGGCGAGATGTATCTCGGCTCTGACGCGATCGCGCTTGCGCCTTTCACCGACACCGTCAGCTATCTCGAAGACGGCGATTGGGCGGTGGTCACGCATTTGGGCGTCGAAATCCGCGACAAGGATGATCGTGTCGTCGAGCGCGCGGTGCTCAAATCGACCGCCTCCGCGCAGGTCGTGGACAAGGGCAATCACAAGCACTTCATGGCCAAGGAAATCCACGAGCAGCCCGAAGTGGTCGGCCATACGCTCGCGCACTACATCGACATGACAAAAGAGCGCGTCGTGCTGCCGCAAGAATTGCCGTTCGACTGGAAGAAGCTGAAACGTCTTTCGATCTCGGCCTGTGGCACCGCGTTTTATTCGGGGCTGGTCGCGAAATACTGGTTCGAGCGTTTCGCCAAGATTCCGGTGGAGATCGATATCGCCTCCGAATTCCGTTATCGCGGCACGCCGCTCGATCCGGGCAATCTCGCGATCTTCGTCTCGCAGTCGGGCGAAACCGCCGATACGCTCGCGTCGCTGCGCTACGCGCACGAGAACAAGCAGCATGTGCTCTCGGTCGTGAATGTCCCGACGTCCACAATCGCCCGCGAAAGCGATATCGCAATGCCGACTTTGGCGGGTCCGGAGATCGGCGTTGCCTCCACCAAAGCGTTCACCTGTCAGCTCGCCGTGCTGGCCTGCCTTGCGCTTGCCGCGGGCAGGGCGCGTGGCGAATTGTCGGCGACCGACGAGCAGAAACTGGTGCAAGCGCTGATCGAGACGCCGCGCCACATGGCGGCGGCCCTGACGTTGGAGCCGCAGATCGAGCGGCTCGCGCAGGATCTGGCGAAGGTCAAAGACGTGCTCTATCTCGGCCGCGGCACAAGCTTCCCGATTGCGCTCGAAGGCGCGCTGAAGCTCAAAGAGATTTCCTACATACACGCCGAAGGCTACGCCGCAGGCGAGCTCAAGCACGGACCGATCGCGCTGATCGACGAGACCATGCCGGTCATCGTGATTGCGCCCTACGACCGCGTGTTCGAAAAGACCGTTTCGAACATGCAGGAGGTGATCGCGCGCGGCGGCCGCATCATCCTGGTGACCGACCCGAAAGGCGCCAAGGAGGCGGCGATCGACTCGATGATGACGCTGACTTTGCCGGATATGGCCTCGACCGTTACGCCGTTGGTCTATGCGATCCCGGTGCAGCTCATTGCGTATCACACGGCTGCGGCCATCGGCACCGACGTCGACCAGCCGCGCAACCTCGCGAAATCGGTCACGGTGGAATAAGATCGGGCCATGGCCGAGATCGACCACAAGCCGGAAGTCGCTCCGCAGAAAGGCGGGGTCGCGGCGCGCATTCGCAACTACTTCCTGACGGGCCTCATAGTGGCGGGGCCTTTGGCGATTACCGCATGGCTCATCTGGTCAATTATCACGTGGGTGGACGACTTCGTGCGGCCGATCATCCCGCCGCCATACCGTCCCGAAACCTATCTGCCATGGCCGATTCCGGGCACGGGACTGGTCATTGCCTTCGTCGCGCTGACCCTTCTCGGCTTCCTCACCGCAAACCTGGTCGGGCGCACGCTGGTCGAGCTCGGCGAGCGGCTGCTCAACTACATGCCGATCGTGCGGCCGGTCTATAAAACCATGAAGCAGATTTTTGAGACGCTGTTCTCGAAGTCCGGCTCGAGCTTCCGCAAGGTGGCGCTGGTGGAATTTCCGGCGCCGGGCATGTGGTCGCTGGTCTTCCTCTCCCAGATGCCGAGCAGCGATATCGCCGAGCGCCTGCCGCAGATAGAGCACGTTTCAGCGTTCCTGCCGTGCACCCCCAATCCGACCACCGGCTTTTTCTTCTACGTTCCGCGCAAGGACCTTATCGAGCTCGACATCTCGGTGGAGAGCGCCATGACCCTGCTGATCTCGGCCGGCATGGTGCAACCCGACAATGACGCGCAGAAAAAGCTGGCCGCGCTGGCCACAACCGCACGGGCGGCGCAGGCGGCCCGCAGGCCGGAATCCGTGGACTGAACTGTGCCACCCCATATTCTCGGCGATTGAAGCTATGCTAGGCTTCATGCCGCTGGACGTTTGGCGTCCTTTGGGGGGCTTTCAGATGAATTTCGTCGAGGCGATACAATCCGGCTTTCGTAACTACGTGAATTTCTCCGGCCGCGCGCAGCGCTCGGCGTTCTGGTACTGGGTGCTCTTTGCCGTCATCGCCGCTATCGTGGCGGGAATGCTCGACAACATGGTGTTCGGCGAAGGCGAGGGTCCGATCGGAACGATCGTCTCCCTCGCGCTGTTTCTGCCAGGCTTGTCGGTGTCGGTGCGAAGGCTCCACGATATCGATCGTACCGGCTGGTGGGTTCTCCTTGCCTTCACCGTCATCGGCATCATCGTGCTGATCATCTTCAACTGCACAAAGGGCACGCCCGGTCCCAATCGCTTCGGGCCGGATCCGCTCGGCGGCATGTGAAGCAGACCACGCGTCATCCTGCTCTGATGAGCCGGATCGCTTCGTCTTTTTCGAACAGATAGAGCAGATGACGCAGCGCCTGACCGCGCTGCGTCGTCAATCCCGCATCGCGGTTCAGGATGAGAGCGGCGTCGTCACGCGCCGCGCCGAGATATTTTCCGTGTATTTCGACGCGCGCGAGGTGAAAGCCGGGCAGTCCGCTTTGGCGCGTGCCGAGCACGTCGCCCTCGCCGCGTAGCCGCAAATCTTCCTCCGCGATACGAAAACCGTCTTCGGTCTCGCGCAGGATCGCGAGCCGCGCCTTGGCTGTTTCACCGAGCGGGACCTTGTAGAGCAGCAAGCAGGTTGAATGGCCGGCGCCGCGGCCGATGCGGCCGCGCAACTGGTGAAGCTGCGCGAGACCGAAGCGTTCGGCGTGCTCGATCACCATAATCGTCGCCTCCGGCACGTCCACGCCGACCTCGATGACCGTGGTGGCCACGAGCAACCGCGTTTGGCCGGATGCGAAACGCTCCATCGCCTTGTCCTTGTCGGCGCCTTTCATGCGGCCATGCACGAGATCGACGGCCTCGCCAAAACGCGCCTCCAACTCCGTGAAGCGCGCCTCCGCGGCAGCGAGGTCGATCTTTTCGGACTCATCGACCAGCGGGCAGACCCAATAAGCGCGCTGGCCTTGCTCGAGCGCGCGCCCGACCGCGTCCTCGACCTCGGCGATGCGCGCGAGCGGAATGGTGCGCGTATCGATCGGCTGGCGGCCGGCCGGCTTCTCACGCAGCTCGGAAATGTCCATGTCGCCGAAATAAGTAAGGACCAGCGTGCGAGGGATCGGCGTCGCGGTCAGCACCAGCACATCCACCGCTTCGCCTTTCTGCGTCAGCGCCAGCCGCTGGTGCACGCCGAAACGGTGCTGCTCATCGACAATGGCGAGAGCGAGATCGCGGAACGCGACGTCTTCCTGAAACAGCGCGTGGGTGCCGATCAAAAGATCGATGTCGCCGAGCGCCAGACGGTCCAGGATGTCGTCGCGCTCGCGCCCGCGTTCCCGGCCGGTCAGGATGGTAACGCGCAGTTCCGCGGCCTTCGCGAGGGGCGCGATGGTGTTGAAATGCTGGCGGGCAAGGATTTCGGTCGGCGCCATCAGCGCGGCCTGCCGTCCGGCCTCGATCACGGTTGCCGCCGCAAGCAGCGCGACGACAGTCTTGCCGGAGCCGACGTCGCCTTGCAGCAGCCGCAACATGCGCTGCGGCTTGGCGATGTCGTTCACGATGTCGTCGACAGCCCGGGCTTGCGATGGCGTTAGCGAATAGGGCAGCGCCTTCAGGACGTGCGCGCGCAACAGCCCTTCACCGGCGCTGCCGCGCCCGGCCTGACGGCGCATATGGGCCCGCACTAAAGCGAGCGCCAGTTGCCCGGCGAGCAGTTCATCATAAGCAAGCCGCGTCCAGGCAAAGCTTGTCGGCAGCACATCGTTTGGTTCGGCCGGCCGGTGCAGGCTGCGCAGCGCCGTGCTGAACGCAGGAAGTTGCTCGCGCGACAGCCAGGCTTCGTCCTGCCATTCCGGCAGATCGGGCAGGCGCGCGAGCGCGCTTTCCATCGCGCGCCGCACATTGCCGAGCGCCAGTCCTTCGGTGAGCGGGTACACGGGCTCGACCAGCGGCAGATTGGCAAAGCCCTTTTCGTCGACGACGCGGTCCGGATGCACCATTTGCAACTCGCCGTCGTAAAATTCCGCCGTACCGGAGACGTAACGCGTCTCGCCTTCCGGCATCAGTTTTTCGAGATAATCGCGCCGTGCGTTGAAAAAAGTCAGGGTCAGCGTGCCCGTTTCGTCGCTCGTATAAATCCGGTAGGGCGCGCGGGAGCGATGCGGCGGCGAGGGGCGATGCTTGTCGATCGTCACCGCCACGGTGACGACTTGGCCCGCCTGCACGTCGCGCAGTTTCGGACGCGCGCGGCGGTCGATCGTGCCCGACGGCAGATGGAACAGCAGATCGGCGACGCGCGGTGCCTCGCGGTCGAGCAGCCGCCGGTAAAGCTGCGCGAGCTTCGGCCCGACACCGGAAAGGCTGGTGAGCGCGGCAAACAGCGGATTGAGCAAAGGCGGGCGCATGCCGGCATGCTGGCTTGCGGCAAACCCGTGCGCAATGCGGGCCTGTGCAAAGCGAGCCTGACAACAGGCCGCCGCCGCTCTATATAACCCGCACCCGGCCCCGTCCGGGCTTTTGGCGTTGGAGACGAACGTTGAGTGGAATGACCCGGTCGAGCGATGGGCTGGACGAGCGGCGGCGGCGGTTGCTGCTGCGCTCCTGGCGCCGCGGCATGCGCGAGACCGACCTGATCACGGGCCGCTTTGCCGATGCCCACATCGCGACCCTGAACGACGGCGAACTGGCGGAATTCGAGCGCCTGCTCGACGTGCGCGATCAGGACCTGCTCGGGTGGGTCACCGGCGAATTTGAGCTGCCGGCCGAATATGACACGCCGTTGTTTCGGCGCCTGCGTGATTTCCATTTCACTTTGGGCAAGCGCGCGTGAAGGCAAACACGAAATCACCCGCGCAATCGCTCGTGGCCGGAACGGCGCTGACGCTGGCGCAGGTCGCCGACGGCGCGGAAGGCTTCGTGCTTGCCGATCTCGCGCGCGCTGTTGCCGCGCGCGCCGACGCGCCGGCGATATCGCTCGCCGTTATTTGCCGGGACGGCCAGCGCATGGCGGCGTTGTCGCGCGCCTTCGCTTTCTTCGCACCCGGCATCGACATCATGGAATTCCCGGCCTGGGATTGCCTGCCTTACGACCGGGTGTCGCCGCACGCCGCGGCCGTTGCGCAACGCATGACCGCGCTCTCGCGCCTTGCGCGCGTGAAAGGCCGCGAGCGGCCTGCCGTGCTGCTTACCACTGTCAACGCCGCGCTCCAGCGCGTTCCGGCGAAAGAGATCATCGCCATGCAGGCGCTGTCGGCCGCGCCCGGCAACGTGCTCGGCATGGGCAACATCATGGAGTGGCTGGAGCTTAACGGCTACAGCCGCGCCTCGACCGTGCGCGAACCCGGCGACTATGCTGTGCGCGGCGGCATTCTCGATCTCTTCCCGCCCGGCACCGATTTGCCTGTACGGCTCGATTTCTTCGGCGATGCGCTGGAGACGATCCGCCTGTTCGATCCTCAAACGCAACTGAGCGAAGGCAATCTGCGCGCGCTCGATCTGGTGCCGGTCGCTGAATTCCAGCTCATCACCGAAACGATCCGCCGTTTCCGCACCGGCTACGTCGCACAGTTCGGCGCCGCCGCGCCGGACGATCTGCTGTACGAAGCGGTGAGCGAAGGCCGGCGCTATCCCGGCATGGAGCACTGGCTGCCGCTGTTCCATACCAGGCTCGATACGCTGTTCGATTATCTGCCGGGCTCGCCGCTGGTGCTCGAGCATCAGGCGGAAGACGCCGCCAAGGAGCGGCTCGCGCAGATCGCCGACTATTATGACGCGCGCCGTCAGGCGCTCGCGGAAGGCGTAAGCCCGCCGTACAAGCCGCTGCCGCCGGACAAGCTTTATCTGTCGGACAAGGAATGGCACGGGCGTCTCGACGCCGCGGCGCTGGCGCGGCTGACGCCGTTCGCGGTGCCGGAAGGCCGCGGCGTGATCGATGTCGAGGCGCGGGCCGGCCGTAACTTTGGCGCCGAACGCGCCGAGCCGGGCGGCAATGTGTTCGAGGCTGTGAGCAAGCACGTCTCCGCTTTGCAAGCATCCGGCAAGCGGGTCGCGATCGCGCTGTGGAGCGAGGGCGCCCGCGAGCGCATGAGCCATGTGCTCGCCGACCACAAATTGCACAATCTGTCGTCGGTTGTCTCATGGCCGGAGGCGCTGAAGCTGCCGAAGCCGGCGATTGCTCTCGTCGTCCTTGGCATTGAGAGCGGCTTCGAGACCGGCGATTTCGCCATCGTCAGCGAGCAGGACATTCTCGGCGACCGCCTGGTGCGGCCGCGCCGCGCCGCGCGCAGGGCGGAGAACTTCATCGCCGAGGTGACTTCTCTCGCGCCCGGCGATCTGGTCGTGCACGTCGACCATGGCATCGGCCGCTTTGTCGGCTTGCAGCCGATCGAGGCGGCCGGCGCGCCGCACGACTGCCTCGAGATCCATTACGCCGCGGGCGACAAGCTGTTCCTGCCGGTCGAAAACGTCGATCTGCTGTCCCGCTACGGCGCCGAGCAGACCAACGTCGAACTGGACCGTCTCGGCGGCGGCAACTGGCAGGCGCGCAAGGCGCGCATGAAGAGCCGCATCCGCGAGATCGCGGGCGAGCTCATCAAGATAGCTGCCGAACGGCAGTTGCATGAGGCGCCCAAACTCAACGTCGGGCCGGGCGCCTATGACGAGTTCTGCGCCGGATTTCCCTATGAGGAAACCGACGATCAGCTTGCGGCGATCGCTTCCACGCTCAACGATCTTTCGTCCGGCCGCCCCATGGACCGCCTCATTTGCGGCGACGTCGGCTTCGGCAAGACCGAGGTGGCGTTGCGTGCGGCGTTCGTCGCCGCCATCAGCGGCAAGCAGGTGGCGGTGGTGGTACCGACCACGCTGCTGGCGCGACAGCATTTCAAGACCTTCTCCGAACGTTTTCGCGGCTTTCCGATCAATGTCGGTCACGCCTCGCGGCTGGTGCCGCAGGCACAACTCGCCAAGGTCAAGCAGGGGCTCGCGGACGGCGGCATCGACATCGTCATCGGCACGCACGCCCTGCTCGGTAAAGGCATCACGTTCAAGGACCTGACGCTGCTGGTGGTCGACGAAGAGCAACACTTCGGCGTCGCTCACAAGGAGAAGCTCAAGGCGCTGCGCTCGTCGGTGCATGTGCTCACGCTCACCGCGACGCCGATCCCGCGCACCTTGCAGCTCGCGCTCACCGGCGTGCGCGATCTGTCGATCATTGCGTCGCCGCCGGTCGATCGGTTGGCGGTGCGCACGTTCGTGTCGCCGTTCGATCCGCTGGTGGTGCGCGAGGCGTTATTGCGCGAGCGTTATCGCGGCGGCCAATCGTTTTACGTCTGCCCGCGCATCGAGGACCTGGCGGGCGCAAAAGACTTCCTCGACAAGAATGTGCCGGAAATCCGCGTCGCGGTCGCGCACGGGCAGATGCCGCCGGCCGCGCTCGATGACATCATGTCGGCGTTCTACGACGGCAAATACGACACGCTGCTTTCGACCACCATCATCGAATCCGGTCTCGACATTCCGACCGCCAACACACTGATCGTCCACCGCGCCGATCGGTTCGGTCTGGCGCAGCTCTATCAATTGCGCGGCCGGGTGGGGCGCGCGAAGCTGCGCGCTTTCGCGCTTTTCACGCTGCCGGCGCAACGCGCGATCACGCCGCAGGCGGAGCGGCGGCTGAAAGTGCTGCAATCGCTCGATACGCTCGGCGCAGGCTTCCAGCTCGCCTCGCACGATCTCGATATTCGCGGCGCCGGCAACCTGCTCGGCGAGGAGCAGTCCGGCCATATCAAGGAAGTCGGCTTCGAGCTTTACCAGCAGATGCTGGAAGAGGCGGTCATGAGCCTCAAGGCCGGCATCACCGCGCCGGTCGCCGACCGCTGGTCGCCGCAGATCACCATCGGCACGCCGGTTCTCATTCCGGAAGAGTATGTCGCGGACTTGTCGGTGCGGCTGGCGCTCTACCGCCGGCTGGCGGAAGTTGAGGACGAACGCGAGATTGACTCCTTCGCCGCCGAAATGGTGGACCGCTTCGGGCTGCTGCCGCCCGAAGTTGAGCATCTATTGCAGGTGGTTGCGATCAAGTCGCTCTGCCGCCGCGCCAATATCGAGAAGGTCGATGCCGGGCCGAAGGGCGTCGTACTCGCTTTCCGCGAGAACATCTTCTCCAACCCCGAGGCGCTCATCGCCTTTATTCGCGAGCGCGGCAGCGAAGCGCGCGTGCGGCCGGATCAGAAGGTGGTGTTCTTTGAGGACTGGGAAAGTCCGGCCGAACGGCTCAAGGGCACGACCGGAATCCTGCGCACGCTCGCCTCGATTGCGGAAAAGGCAACCAAGGCGGCGTGACCGATTACTCGGCGGCGCTGGAACTCGCGCCTTGTGCCTCGGTGGCCGCGCGCGCGATGGCCTGCGCCAGATATTCGGGCGCCTGCGCCCCCGAAATCGCGAACTTGCCGTCGAGGATGTAGCAGGGCACGCCCTCGATGCCGGCTTCCTTGGCGGATTGTGCTTCTTGCTCGATGTCGGCGACGTCCTTGTCGCTGTCAAGCCAGCCGCGCACTTCGGCGGCATCAAGCCCAACATCGCCCGCGGCCTTCGCCAACACGTCGCGGTCGCTGAGGTCGGCGCCGGCGGTGAAATAGAGATCCATCAGCTTCTGCTTCATCTGCGCCGCCAAGCCTTTGGCGGACGCCCAGCGGATCAGCCGGTGCGGATCGAGCGTATTCGGTTGCCGGTTGATCTTGTCGGAGGCGTAGGTCAGCCCTTCGCTTGCCGCCGCCGCGGTAACGCGCTGTGCAATGCCCTTGTAGCGCTCGGCCGAGCCGAATTTGGTGGTGAGATATTCCTCGCGCGAAATGCCCTCGCGCGGAATCCAGTCATTGAGAAAATAAGGCCGCCAGTGCAACTCGACCGGAATCTCGGGGTTGAGTGCGATGGCTTTTTCAAGCCGGCGCTTGCCGATGAAGCACCACGGGCAAACGACGTCAGAAACGATATCGACCCGCACTGGATGAGTTTGCGGCATGGCTCACTCCCTGTTGGGGTAAACCTATGTCGCCGGTTACTCGGCCGCAACCACCCGGCTGCCCATCACGCGGACCATCAGCGTGTCGAGCGTGTCGTTCGCCTTGAGAGTCGCGAGCGTGACATTGGCGCTGGCTTTGCCGTTTTCCGCGCCAGGCGCCACCGTATTCTTGAGCGCGCCGGCAATGCGCCGCGAGACGACATGCGCCTCGCGCAGCGCGGTCTGGGTGAAGGCGACCACGAAGGAACCGTCTTCCTCGCGGCAGCCGAAATCGATGTTGCGCATCAGCCGCACCACCTGGCGTGCGCCGTCCATACCGGGGCGCCGGTCGATCGGGTTGTCGAAGGAAAAACGTGCGACCGACAACGCGTTGCCGCGTTCGGCCGCGTCGCTCACCACCTTGGTGAGATCGCGCCAGAAGCTGTCACGCGTGAGCAGCCCGGTTGCCGGATCGAACATGCCTTCGGCGTCGAGCGCCTTGAGCATGCGCTTGAGCCGCCCTTCGAAAGCGTGCAGGCGCACAAGCGGCACCATGCGCGCCACGACGCGCTTTGGATCGCGCTCGACATGGTCGACATTGGGCAGCCATTCGGTGAAATCGGGTGGCACGTCGCCGAGGACGGCAACCGGAATGTCGCGGTACTGCGGGTCGTGCGCCAGCACGGTGAGGAACGCTTCGATCATGCGCTGGCTGAAGCCGTCGCCGATAACGATACCATTGACCTCCCGCGCGCTCAAATTGCGCGCCGCCGTCTCCACACTGAGCGCGCCGAGCATGCCGAAACGTTCGCCGATCGCGACGCTGAGCGCAGGATAGAGCGGGCCACGGCCGACAATCATCACGTTTGCGTCGTCGAGCGCGTCGCCGACCGGAAGCTCCGGCATCTTGCCGCCGTGCGAGGAAAACATCTCGATCCGGCGCAGCACGGTGTCGTGCAACGCGCGCACCCGCAGTGCCGAACGCAGCCGGATGACCAGGTGCTCGATCGGCAGCGACGCGTCGTTCGGCAGCGCGATCGGAATGGCAATGTCTTGCGCGCTGGTGACGCGCGCGATCGTCGGCACTACGGGCCCGGCGGCGGTCGCGATTTGCAGGCAGAGCAGCCGCGCGTTCGCTTCGCTCGGCGGCGGGCCGGGCTCGGCGATCACGACGGCGGCCGGCTTGACCGCAACGAAGGCGGTCGGCGCGTCGGCCCAATTTGTCTCGACGATGGGAAATGCCCCGGCGGTGCTGAGCGCCTGCACAACATCGGGCGCCGGCGTTTCGGCAACCACGATCATGGGACCTTGCAGGGACATGGGCTACGCGCACACAGGTTACAGGGCCGCGCGACCTTAGCCGTCGGCCTGTTAACGTCCCGTCAATCTGATTGCGCAATCAGGCAGCGATCGCAGGCCCGCGCGGTAAGAATGCGCCCGCAACAAGTGGATTGGTGCCGCGCTCGGCCAGATTTGCGGCCACCCTGGCGCGATCCGGCGCAGTTCCGGCGAGCCGCTGGCCGGTGAATGCGTCGGGCAGGGCGAACAACGAAGCGTCGGCGGCGAGCTCCGCCATCAGCGCGTCGAGAGCGCGGGTGACGAAACGATAGCCACCGACACCGGCGATGCCGGCCGGCGGACTGGTGATCGTCAGCGTTTTTTCGTCGGCATCGAGCCGGCAGGCGTAGCCGGTATCGACAAATCCATCCGCGCTCACTTTGAAATGCGGTTCGCGGCCGGATGCGGCGCCCGGCGGGAAAGCATCCAGCGGCGCCATCGGTCCGCGCAGCGCAAGCATTCCGTCGGCGTTGCGGCCGATCTCGACAATCGGCACCGCGTTCCGCAATTCGCGCGGCGCGCCGATTGCGCCAATGCTGAACGGCACGAAGCGTCCGCCCGCGTCGCGCCGCGCCGCCGTTAGACCGATCTCACCGAATGTCGTGACATCCACCAGCGTTGCTTTGCCGCGCCATCGCGCGGTTTCGCTAAGCCGCTCGGGTGCGCGCCAGAGCGAGAGAACGGTCTTGAGATCGTCGTCGTCGAGTTCGCCAATCTCGACGAGCGGGGCGACCAGTGAGCCCGGCACCACCAGCGCGTCGCAATGCAGGGCCCGCCGCTGCGCGGTGAACGCGGCAAGGTCGAAAGGATGATGCAGCGCCAGCGTTCCGCCGGAGAGCAGCCACGGCAGCAGCGTCAATGCGATGCCGCCGAACGAGCTAATGGGCGTCGCTGACAACATTGTCGCGTCGAGCGCGATGCGTCCTTCGAGCAGGGGCCCAAGCCCGCCGGCAATGAGCTGGGCATGATTGCGCGGCACCGGCACGATGCCGTCCCCGGTGACGTCGAACGTGATCGCGGCGACATGCGCGGCCGGATTGCCGGCGCGCGTGACTGGCGGGGGCGGTTCCTGTTTGTCGGTCGTGAACAAATCGTCGAGCGGCACCACGCCGTCCGGCACGTCATTGCCGTAGGCGAAAATCTGCCGGATGGCGAACAGCTCGCTCGCCATTTGTATCGCGAGTTCGCCATGTGACACCGCGCCGATACGGGTGGACGTAATAAGCGCCTTGGCGCCGACGCGGCCGAGCGCGGAGATGGCGTCGGCCTTGCGCCAGAGCAGCGGCAGCGGCGCAACGATCATGCCGGCGCGCAAGATTCCGAGCATTGTCACGATGCTCTCCACGGTATTCGGCAGATGGGTCGCAACCACCGTATCGATGGGTAAGCCGAGGCCACGCAGCCGGGCGGCAAGCGCCGAGGCTAGGCGATCGGCTTCGGCATAACTCAGCCGGCGTGGCGCGCCGTCGGCTACGCGCGCACGGTCGCGTGAGTCGAGCAGCGCCATCGCCTTGGGATGGCGCACCGCCGCCTGGCGAAAGATATCGTCGAGCGTGGCGCGCGGACCGCCGCCAGCCGTGACGCTTTCGCCGTCGCCGAGAATCATCGAGGCGACCTCATGCGGTTTTCCCTTGCCACCAGGTTTCCGGCAGGTAGCCGAACAGCGACGTCTTCCGGGGATGCTTGATTCTGCTCCAGCGCGCCACCCATTGCACCGGCAGGTGATAGAGCGGGATGACGTAAAAGCCTGAGAGCAGGACCCGGTCGAGCGCACGCACGGCTGTGACGAAATCCGGGCGGCTGCGCGCGGAGAGCAGCCCGGCGATCATGGCGTCCACCGCCGGTGATTTCACGCCCATGTAGTTGCGGCTTCCCTCCTGGGTCGCCGCAGCCGAGCCCCAGTAAAAGCTCTGCTCGTTGCCGGGCGAGAGCGACTGCTCCCAGCGGTATTCCAGCATGTCGAAGTCGAAGGTAATTTTGCGCCGTTCGAATTGCGTCGCGTCGACGACGCGGACATGCGCGTCGATGCCGGCACGCTTCAGATTGCGGACAAAGGCAAGCGCCAGCCGCTCCTGATCGCGCGTGGTCGCCAGTAACTCCATGACGAAAGGCTGGCCGGTCGCATGATTGATCAGCCGCGTGCCTTTGAGCTCGTAACCGGCGGCGGCGAACAATTCGAGCGCACCCTTGAGCGTCTTGCGGTCGCGGCCGGATCCGTCGGCGACGGGCGGCGACCATTTTCCATCCATGATGTCGGCGCGCACCACGCCGGGGTAGGGCGCGAGCAGCGCGCGCTCCTCCGTGCTCGCCGCGACGCCATGTGCGGAGAGGTCGCAACCGTCGAAATAGCTGGCGGTGCGCCGGTAGAGATCGAAAAAGTAGTTGTGATTGATCCACTCGAAATCGAACAGCAACAGCAGCGCCTCGCGAACCCGCACGTCGGCGAAGATCGGCCGCCGTGTGTTGAACACCAGCCCGGACATGCCTTTCGGCAGGCCGTAAGGAAACGCCTCCTTGACCACGCGGCCATCCTTCACCGCCGGAAAATCGTACGCCGTCTGCCAGCGTCCAGGGTCGGTCTCCACACG